>JADGQM010000041.1 GCA_017881795.1 Syntrophobacteraceae bacterium | reverse complement strand
GACCGCTACCTGTTTCTTGAAGCCATCATCTCGGCACGGGAGCAACTCACCATCAGCTACACCGGACAAAGCAGCCAGGATAACAGCACGATTCCACCTTCGGTGCTGGTGAGCGAGCTCATGGATTATATGAACCGGGCTTTTGCTTTGCCCCATGTCGATGGGCCGGATGCGCTCGTGATCAGGCACCGCCTTCAGCCCTTCAGTCCGGCCTACTTCAAGGGGGATCGAAATCTCTTCAGCTACTCCGACGGTCGCCTGGAAGAGGCCCGATGCGTCCTGAAAGAGAACACCCCGCCTGCTCTTTTCTTCGCCGAAGCCCTTTCTCCTCCGGAAGAGGAATTGAGGAGCATAAATATCACGCAGTTGTGTCGGTTTTTCGGCAATCCCGCCAGATTCTTGCTGGATAAGCGGTTTGGGATCACGATCGAGGAAAAGAGCTCCCTTCTTGAAGAGACGGAAGCTTTTGAGCTCACGGGTCTGGAGAAATATTCGCTGGAGCAGGAGCTGCTTGAATCCCGGATGGCCGGGCACGAACTGACGGATCTTTTCTCTTCCCTCAAGGCCTCGGGGAAGCTTCCCCACGGGGTTCCCGGAGAATCTGCCCTTATCGACAGCAGCCAGGAGGTGGAAAGCTATGCCCGCCAGATGGAGCCCTACACGCTCGGCCAGGAACTGGAGCCCCTGGAGCTCGATCTACGGATATCGGACTTTACGATCACGGGAAGGATTCCCTCTATCTTTCAGGAAAGAATGGTGCGGTATCGCTATGCCAAACTCAAGGCGAAGGACCATCTGAGCCTCTGGATTCAACACCTGGTCCTGAACGCTCTCCAGAAACCCGGCTATCCCATGGAGAGCATGATCGCCGGGTTGAGCTCCGGGAAGTGGTATGCTCTGGAATATGCGCCGGTTGAAGACAGCCAAGAGATCCTCGAGTACCTGCTGCAAGAATACTGGAACGGACTCGTGAAGCCGCTCCATTTCTTTCCCGAAACCTCTCTCCAGTATGCTCAACTGGTGCTGCAGAAGGACAAGTCGCCTGAAGAAGCGCTGAGGAAAGCAGAGGCCATCTGGACAGGAAGCGACTTCCACCGCGGCGAGGGCGAGGACCCCCACTTTCAGCTTTGCTTCAAGTCCACTAATCCGCTTGATGCTGAGTTTCAGCGTCTCGCTGAAGATATCTATGGGCCGCTTCTAGCCAGTGCTCATCCGGATACCCATGGATCGAATTGAAAATCGGTAGGGGCGGGTTTTACACTCGCCCGCAATTGGCAACGATTTCGGCACATTTCTGGAGGGGATAAACCCCATATGCCTAAAGCTAAAGATTTTCCCAAAAAACTTCTGGCTTTTGCGCCCTGAAAGGGCTTCACAAAATAGCCCAGGGTCAGTGCCAGCGCCACCCTGGGATTGGAGTCCCATCCTCTTTTCTCATACCCTGAAAGGGTTAGATAAAACGTTATGTGGGCAGGTTCTATGTAACCCCTTCAGGGTAGAGCTCTTGTTGACTCTGGCTCCCCAGAGTGGCGCTGGCGCTGACCCTGGGCTGATATATAAAGCCCCTTCAGGGCATAAGAGCAAGAAGCTGAGGCTGGATTCTTTGGACCCTTGTAGAATGCCCACAAGGGGCTATGCTACAATCGATTTCCCCTTTAGCTTGATGCATATGGGGATAAACCCCTCCCCTACGGTTTAAGTTCACAGTATGGGAATTTGCATTTTTTTAACCACGAAGGACACGAAGATCACGAAGAAGAGCACGGAGATTATTGTGAAAGCATTCCTTCGTGCTCTTCGTGGTGAGTTGTTGGTTAAAGTTCGCCCACAGGGCGCTAAGTTCATCGTATAGGAATTTTCATCTCGGAGTGGTCAAGTGGTTTTTTTCAATCCGACATCCGATATCCGATATCCGAAATTAACTTGAAATATGCGGGAGTTTCCGGATGGAAACTGGCCAGCCAAAACGGGATCACGGACAATGAGTGATATTCGCAACTTCGATCTTTTGAAAAGCCCGCTCACCGGAACGAACCTCATTGAAGCCAGCGCCGGAACGGGAAAGACCTACGCGATCACGGGGCTGGTTTTGAGATTGATCCTCGAGCGGAATATTCCCATCAACGAGATCCTGGTCGTAACCTTTACCGAAGCTGCGACGAGCGAGCTGAAGGATCGAATCAGAAAGCGGTTGAGCGAGGCCATTGAAAAATTTTCAGGCGGTGGGGCAAGAGATGAACTGCTCGAAGAACTGGTGAAAAATCATCCCGATCCGGCTGCCGCGGTGAGGCGATTGAACTACGCTATCAATGACTTCGATCAGGCATCCATCTTCACCATCCATAGCTTTTGCATGCGCGTCCTGCACGACCACGCTTTCGAGAGCGGGATGCTGTTCGATACTGAACTGGTAACGGATCAAGAGAATCTGATTAGAGAAATTGTCCATGATTTCTGGCGCAAACACTTCTACAAAGCGTCTCCCCTCTTCTTCAGCTATGCTGTCGCCCATCAAGTCACCCCGGACAGTTTGCGCGCAATGGTGGGAAGAAACACCGCCAACCCCTATCTCAAGGTTATTCCCCAAAATGGCGTTCCGGACTGTTCAGAACTGGAGAATGAATTCCGGGTTCATTTTGAAAAAATGCGTCAAGCCTGGCCGCTGGCGAAGCACGAGATAGAGGGCCTGCTCACGACCGCTGACGCCCTGAGCAGAACCAAATACAAAAAGGACAGTATCCCGGGCTGGATTGGGGCCATGGAGGCTTGCTTCTCCGGTGAGTGCCGCGACTGCGCGCTTTTTGAGAAGTTCGAGAAATTCACCGCAAGCCACATCCAATCCGCCGTCAAAAAGGGAGCCAAGCCTCCTTCTCATCCATTTTTCCACCTGTGCGACAACTTGAGTCTGGCGCAGCAGCAGCTTGCCGAGGGGTTTGATCGATGCCTGCTGGGACTGAAAGTTGAATTCATCAACACCATCCGCAGCGAGCTCACGAGGAGAAAGCTCGATAAGAACATCGTCTATTACGACGATCTGCTGCTCCTGTTGGATCGGGCCCTATGTGGATCGGATGCGGACAATCTGGCGGCAATCGTCAGGAACAAGTTCAAGGCCGCCCTGATCGACGAATTCCAGGATACGGATTCGATTCAATATGCCATCTTTGAAAAGATTTTTGGCCAGGAAAAGAGCACTCTCTTTCTCATTGGCGACCCCAAGCAGGCCATCTACGGGTTTCGCGGCGCCGACATCTTCACCTACATGGGAGCTGCGAAGCGCGCATCGGAGCACTTCACTCTCGGTGAGAACTGGCGGTCCGAGCCCAGCCTGATCGCCGCCGTCAATACCATCTTCTCCCATGCCAGGGTTCCTTTTGTCTACGCGGATATTGCCTTCCTGCCGGTGCAGCCGGCCACAGGCAAGAAGCATGAGTTGCTGGTAGCTGGCGGCGAGAGAGAGCCTCCCTTGCAGATCTGGTTTTTGGACACCGAGAAGATTGCGGAAGGGAAAGCGATCACGAGAACGACTGCTCAGGAGGTGATCCCCAATGCGGTGGCGGGCGAGATTTCGAAGCTCCTGGAGCTGGCGCGAGAGGGCAAGGCGGCGATAGGTGAGAGGCGCCTCCAGCAAGGAGACATCGCCGTCCTGGTAAGGCGCAATGCCGACGCCCGCCTGCTCCAGGAAGCGCTGTCGGATCTTGGGATCCATTCTGTGCTTTATAACATCGGCAACCTTTTTGAAACGCACGAGGCGATGGAAGTTGAGCGGTTGCTGGCAGCGGTTGCGGACCCGTCAGACGAGAAGCTCCTCAAGATAGCCCTGGTCACGGACATGCTCGGGGTCAGCGGCGAAGAACTGGATCACATCATCAGCGATGAAGCCGGATGGGAGGAATGGCTGATCAGGTTCGGGGAATATCATGATACCTGGAACAAGCACGGCTTTTTTCGCATGTTCCGGCAGCTCCTCTCGCGGGAGGCCGTTCTGCCCCGCCTGATCACTCTGGTTGATGGAGAAAGGCGCTGCACCAACATTCTCCACCTTTCAGAAGTCCTTCACCAGGCGACCATTGAAAGCAATCTCAACCTGCTCGGGTTGGCCAAATGGCTTTCCACCCAAAGAGACCCGGATACACCAAAGCTCGAAGAACACCAACTGCGGTTGGAAAGTGACGAAAACGCGGTCAAGCTCGTTACCATCCACAAGAGCAAAGGACTCGAATATCCCATTGTGTTCTGTCCTTTCATCGGGGATGGGTCGAGGCTCAGGTCAAAGGATGCGCCCTTCACGTTTCACGATGAGGCCGATGAGATGAGGTTGACTCTCGACCTGGGTTCTCCTGCGCGGAACGAACATATGAAGCTGGCAGAAAAGGAGCAACTGGCAGAGAATCTGAGGCTGCTCTACGTCGCTCTCACGCGGGCGAAGCACCGCTGCTATCTGGTTTGGGGCCACTTCAAGGGTGCCGAGACTTCGGCTCCCGCCTACCTCTTTCATCAGCCGCGCACCGGAGCACCGGAAAGTCTGCCGGATGCGGTTTCCGGCCGCTTCTCGGCGCTCCATGATGACGAATTATGGAGCGATCTGGAAGCGATTCAGACCGAAGCAAACGGAGCGATCGAGCTTCGGGAGATGCCGCTTGGCAAAGGAAGAGTTCAGCCTGACCCTGAAGAAGAAACCGTTGAACTTGGCTGCCGCAGTTTTACCGGCAGCATCAATCGCAACTGGGGAATTTCAAGTTTTTCGTCTTTAATCAGCAACCAGCCACACCAGGCTGAATGGGCCGACCGGGATGAGATGGTCGAGCCCGAGGTTGCGTGCGAGGAGGATCATAGAGAACCGGTTCCGCTGACACGACAATCGCCGGACATGTTTGCTTTCCCCAGGGGTACCGCAGCGGGAATTTTCCTGCATGAGGTATTCGAACAGTTGGATTTTGCCGCGCAGGACCGAATCGCCATGGAGGAGCTTATCGCCGGCAAACTGAACACGCATGGCTTTGAAGGCTTTTGGGTGGAGCCCGTTTGCGATATGGTTGAAAGAATCCTTAGCGTTCCGCTGGATTCGAATTCCGGTAGTTTTACGCTCGCCCAGGTTCAGACTGCCGACCGCCTCAATGAGCTGGAGTTCACCTTTCCCCTGCAACGCCTGAGCGAGAGCACACTCAAAGACCTTTTCAGCCGATATGTAAGCATCGCAGCGGCGCCGGAATTTCACACGGGTTCGGAGCCCTCAACACCCAAAGTGGCGCAGGGGGGATTTGAGGGCATTCCATCGCGGATGGAGCGGCTTCGCTTCAAGCCGCTGGAAGGCTTCATGAAAGGTTTCATTGACCTGGTTTTCCGTTTCCGGGACCACTTTTACGTTGTGGACTGGAAATCCAATTTTCTCGGGAACAGGTTCGAGGATTACCATCAGGCGGCCCTACAAAAGGCAATGGGGGAGAGCTTCTATCAACTCCAGTACCATCTCTACACCATCGCCGTGCACCAATACCTCCAGACGCGAATCCCCGAATACCACTATGACTCCCATTTCGGAGGGGTTTACTACATCTTTCTGCGCGGGGTTAACCCGGCGAAAGGAAACGATTACGGCATCTACCGACACCGGCCGTCTGCCGCTGCCATAGAGGCATTGTGTTCAAACCTTATTGGGAAAGTCACTCAATGAAAGGCGAAGCTCTGAACCGGCTTCCCTCCACCGGGATATTTTCCTTTCTGGATGTCCATTTTGCCGGGCTCATGACCCGTCTGAACCATGAAGACGCTCCAGAACTGGGGCTGGCGGCAGCACTGGTGAGCAGCACCACCCGGCAGGGGCACATCTGCCTCGATCTGCGCGAACTGGGCGGGAAGCAACTGGAGAGCGACGCTGAGGCCTTCCAATGCCCAAATGTTACCGATTGGTGTAGAAAACTTCGCGCATCCAGGGTCGTGGGTTGTCCTGATGAATTCAAACCATTGATCCTGGATCGGGAGTCAAGGCTTTATCTTTACCGTTACTGGAAATACCAGGAAGAACTTGCAGGGGCGATCCGATCCCGCATTGCCGGCCCCCAGGCAGAGGCCCCGAAAGACATCCTGAGAGACCAATTGGAACGGCTCTTTCCATCCACCGGCGAAGGCGCGGTCGATTGGCAAAAGGTGGCGGCCTTTGCGGCGGTCTGGAATTCCTTCTGCGTCATCTCGGGCGGGCCGGGAACCGGCAAGACCACAACCGTGGCCAGGATTTTGGCGCTGCTTCTGGAGCAGACCCCTGCCGACAAACTTCGCATAGCCCTGACGGCGCCCACCGGGAAAGCCGCAGCAAGACTTCAGGAAGCAATCAAGGGTGCAAAAGAAACTCTGCAATGCCCGGAATGGGTCAGGCAGGCAATCCCTGAGACGGCTTCGACCATTCACCGGTTGCTCGGGGCCATTCGGGGCTCGCCTTATTTCAGGCACAACGCCGACAATCCCCTTCCGGTGGATGTCGTGGTCGTTGATGAAGCCTCGATGGTGGATCTTGCGCTCATGTCCAAGCTGTTGCAGGCGCTCCCTCGGCAAGCCCGAGTAATTTTGCTCGGCGATAAGGACCAGCTCGCTTCCGTCGAGGCCGGCGCGGTGCTGGGAGATATCTGCGAGACCGGGGAAAGGGCCTTCTTTTCAAGAGATTTCGCTGAGGCGCTTCAGGATATTTGTGGTTGCAAACTCGACAACCAACTCCTTTTCGGAGCCGCATCGAAGAAGCCCAAAGACTGCATCATCCAGCTTCAGAAAAGCTACCGCTTTACCGATGAAAGCGGCATCGGCCAGCTCAGCCAGGCGGTCAGAGCCGGCGACGCTGATGGGGCCATGGCTGTCGTCAAGAGCGGGACCTATCAGGGGATAAGTTGGCATGAAATACAATCCGGAAGTTCTCTCAACAAGGCCGTAAGAGATCAAATCGCAAGCGGCTTTAGCGGCTATTTCCAGGCGGTTGAAAGGCTCAGGCGCTCCCCGGGCGGAGCTGACTCCACCGCGATGCAGGAAGTCTTTGATTGGTTCGAACAGTTCCGGATCCTTTGCGCGGTGAGGGAGGGCTTCACCGGCGTTGCCGCTTTGAACTCGCTGGTCGAGCATATTTTCGAGGAGCAGCATCTCTTGGCAGGAGGCCAGAAGTGGTATGTGGGGAGGCCTATTCTCATCGGAAGGAATGACTATAATCTGCACCTGTTCAACGGGGATGTGGGGATCTTCCTACCGGACATTTTCTCAGGAACTGATTTTCGGGTCTTCTTCCCTGGCCAGGAAGGCAAGTTCCGAGCGTTTCATCCACTGAGGCTTCCCGATCATGAAACGGTCTATGCCATGACGGTGCACAAGAGCCAGGGTTCCGAATTCACTGACGTAATGTTCGTTTTGCCCGACCGGGATGTGCCCGTCCTGACCCGTGAGCTCGTCTACACTGCCATCACCCGGGCAAAAGAAAAGGTCTCGCTCTGGGGGTCTGAAAGGATCTTCCGCACGGCGATTTCCCGATCTACCACGCGCATGTCGGGTTTGTCCGATGTTCTGTGGAGAAGCGCCGACCGGGAATAGAAATCCCGTCGCGCCGGAAATGGTTTTCCGAAGAGACCTGTGGATTATCAGGCGAGCATGAAGAATGTATAACTTGACCGTATAAGAATTTGCATTTTTTTACCACGAAGGACACGAAGATCACGAAGAAGAGCGCAGAGATTATTGTGAAAGCGTTCCTTCGTGTCCTTCGTGTTCTTCGTGGTAAGTTGTTGATCAAAGTTCGCCCACAGGGCCGAGCGCCGAGTTCATTGCAAGCGATACCTAACTCCCTGTATCTCCAAACAGATAGGCCCTGATACGTCGGATGGCCTTGCCAGTCCCATGCTTCGGAGTTAACATCTTGGCCGTGCGGGTTCCGGCTGACCAAGCAATTTGCTGACAGCCTTGAGGATCAACGAGGAGGCGCATGATGAATGATAATGCAGACGAAACCTTATCACCGGAAGAATGTACCAGTCGCATTTTTGAACTGAGCGGGAAGAAGTTCGATCCCGATATTGCTTTGGATATGTGGCCCAAAATACTCCAGCACAAGTGGCTCTTGTCAGAGAAAGTCGGGAGAGATGTGGGGTTCCGGACGGCCTGCATTGATTTCCTGGAAAACACGGAACAGGCTGTTGATGAATATATGAGTTACCGGCAACGGGACATCCTCAATGAGATGGGGGCGCAAACGGTCGCCAGGGAAATATGGGATACCATCTCCGATTCTCAACCGCCAAAACAGCTGGTTCAGCGCCGGATCATCCTTCCGCTCACGGAGGAGGATCTCTCCCGTAAACACGGGGTGGTTCCCCCAAAAACGATTTTCTTTTTCGGCCCCCCAGGCACCGGTAAAACCCATTTCGCCAAGGCCATTGCCGGCATCCTCTCCTGGTGGTTTATTGAAATCGCCCCCAGCATGCTCATGGCGGATGGCATAGAAAAGGTCGGCGCCAATTTGCGCACGCTGATGGAAAAGGCGCGAAAGCTCAATGAAGCAGTGCTCTTCATCGATGAGTTCGAAGAGATCGCAGCGAGTCGCGATAACGCCGACCGGATCGACAAGTCCATTACCAATGAGTTTCTCAAACAGATTCCGTTGCTTAAAGATCAGGGGAACAAAATCCTCCTGGTATGTGCCACCAACTATATTCGACAACTGGATGCCGCCATGCTTCGTCCGGGAAGATTCGACTGCATTATCCCGGTTGGCGGGCTTGATGATGAAGGAAGGACGACGATTCTGCAGCATTACCTGGCGAAGCTCAACACCGGGTTGATTGATCTCGATCAAGTGGTCGAGCTGACGTCCAAGTTTACTCCCGCTGACATTGAATATTTATTTCACCAGGTTGCTCAGTTCGCCTTCGAACAGGAGCTCGCCACGAAAATGGACTATCAGGTGACCACGGAAACCTTCATTGAGATAACCCCCCGGATCCGTCCCTCTCTGACTGATGAAATCATTGAAGAATTCGAAAAGGACAGTGTCACCTATTCGCGAGTCTAACGTTTAAAAGGCGGCTTTGGCACTTGTAGAAAAATGAATCGCATGGGTTCTCGGTTCGGTCTCTACCTCCCCGAGAACTTTATGGACTCTTAGGTGAAATCCGACCGCGGGTTAACGAAGCTGATATGTTGAAACCCCTCGGCGGCTTCTAAGAATGGCAACAGTCGTCAAAGTGGCCGCTGGTGAGAAGGATCTCGATGTCTATTTCGTCAAGTTCTTCAGGCCGTCCTTCGCCCGCCGCACCACCGCTCGCTCCGACAGCCTTTCTTTCCTTTCCCAATTCGTCTTTGTTCACTTCCATGACACCCTCCGCATATCCAAAGTTCCATTAAATCCGAATATTCATTTCGATTTCAAACACTTGCCACCGCTGCATGGAATATAAGGCGCATTGATATCATGTCAACTCAAGCATATTGCAGCATGTTGAAATGTGGAGAGGATTTGCAGAAAACCAACGCCAGAGCGCGTCGGTGGGTTTTTGTTGATATCAGTTGATCAGGGAGTCTGATGCCGCCGGCAAAGCCGGGCTCGAAAAGGCCCTCTGATTGTCAACATCTTTGACTACTCGAGCCTCATTGAAAATATCCATGGGAGCAGAAACGAGAAAAGGGACTAACCGATCACGGTTAGTCCCTTGAATTTTCCTGGAGGCGGCAACCGGACTTGAACCGGTGAATAACGGTTTTGCAGACCGCTCCCTTGCCACTTGGGTATGCCGCCATACCTCAACGCCTTGTCTAACGGAAAACCACCGTTCTGTCAAGGACAAGTTCGAGGATATGTTGAGGGGCCAGACAGGCGGCTATTGTTTAGGCTTGTGGGACACCTCGACAACCATCATCGCTTGAACGCTCCCAGACCGGCATAGCAGGCTGAATCTCCGAGTTGCTCTTCGATGCGCAAAAGTTGGTTGTATTTGGCGATCCGTTCTGTTCGCGACAACGACCCAGTCTTAATCTGGCCGCATCCAACGGCGACTGCCAGGTCAGCTATGGTGGTGTCTTCGGTTTCCCCAGATCGATGCGAAATGACGGCTGTGTATCCTGCCTGCAGTGCCATGCGGACGGCTTCCATCGTTTCCGTTACCGTACCGATCTGATTCAGCTTAATGAGGATCGAATTGGCTACGCCTTCCGCGATGCCTTTTGCGAGGATGCTGGTGTTGGTCACGAAGACATCATCCCCGACGAGCTGCAATTTCTTCCCGAGTCTCTGAGTCAGCGCCTGCCATCCCTCCCAATCCGCTTCGGCCATTCCGTCTTCCAGCGAGATGAGGGGATAGCGAGACGCTAACGTCTCGTAGTATTCAATCAGTTCCGTAGCGGATCGTTTTGGTTTTTTTTCCGCCGTAAGCTGATAGAAACCTTCTCTGTAAAATTCACTGGCCGCAGCATCGAGAGCAATAAAAACATCTTTTCCCGGCTCATAACCCGCAGCGTCAATGGCTTGCATCAGCACCTGCATCGCTTCTTCATGGGATTCCAGGTTGGGGGCAAAGCCGCCTTCATCCCCGACGGAGGTATTCAAGCCTTTGGCCTTCAGGACTTTCTTGAGGCTGTGAAAGGTCTCTGCCCCCATGCGCAGGGCTTCTCGAAAGGTGGGCGCGCCAGCGGGAACAATCATGAACTCCTGGATGTCCAAATTATTGTCTGCATGAGCCCCACCATTCAGGACGTTCATCATTGGCACCGGCAGAATGAACGCTGAAGTTCCCCCGAGATAGCGATAAAGCGGCAGGTCGGCCTCGATCGCCGCGGCTCGGGCTACCGCCATGCTCACCGAGAGAATGGCATTCGCTCCCAGCCTGCTTTTGCTTTCCGTACCATCGAGCTTAATCAGAAAGCGGTCCAATCCCACCTGATCGCTGCCTTCGAGACCAATGACCTCGGGAGCTATAATTTCATTCACATTTTGGACCGCCTGCAGCACTCCCTTGCCGAGGTATCGTTTGGCATCTCCATCACGCAACTCGAGTGCTTCTCTTGATCCTGTTGACGCACCTGAGGGGACTGCCGCGCTGCCAATGACGCCGGTCTCCAACTGGACTTCTGCCTCGATCGTTGGGTTTCCTCTGGAATCGAGAATTTCTCGCGCTATTACAGAGACAATCTCACTCACAATCTTTTCTCCCCTCGAAAATGAATTATGGATGAGGTTCCTGCAAAACTCATTGCCCCCCGTCACTCCGGCGCAAGCCGGGGGCCAGAAAACCTTAAAGAATCTGGATTCCGGCTTTCGCCGGAATGACGTTACAGGGCTTTTGCAAGAGGCTCGGATGATTGCGAATTGCTACGGGGTGTGGTCCAAAACTGAAAATCTCCTCCATAAAAGACCAGCGACCCTTCCCGCAATAATCAATAGGTCTTGACCCTCATCCTTTTGCCAAACTAGAATAGCCAGTGTCTAAGTGCTAATCAATCCTAAAAGAAAGGATGCAATAGAATTATGGGAACCACTCTAACAGCCGGTGACTTGCGTAAAGGGATAAAACTGGAAATCGATGGGGAGCCTTATATCGTCGTTGACTTTGAATTTGCCAAGCCAGGGAAGGGACAGGCGCTCTATCGCTGTCGCCTGCGAAACATGATTACAGGATCCCAGTTTGACCGCACTTACCGTTCCGGCGACAAGTTCACCGGCGCCGACCTGGAAGAACAGCAGATGCAATTTCTCTATCATGACGGCAAACGCTACCACTTCATGAACACCAGTTCTTACGATCAGCTCGAGCTCATCGAGGAACAGGTGGGAGATGCGGTCAATTATCTCACGGAAAATCAGATGACGGACATGCTTCTGTTTCAGGGCCGTCCCATTGGCGTCAGTCTGCCCAACTTTGTCAACCTGAAGGTTGCCCGGGCGGATCCCTGGCTCAAAGGCGACACGGCATCCGGAGGCACCAAACCGATCACCCTGGAAACCGGTTTTGTCCTTCAGGGGCCTCTCTTCATCGAGGAAGGCGAAACGCTGAAGATTGACACGCGCACGGGAACCTACGTGGAGCGAGTGAAATAGCTCCAATCATGGGCGAACGCGAAATCCTGGCTGCCAAACGAGCCCGCCTGGAATTGCGCGCACAGGTTCTCAACAGTGCGCGCTTATTTTTTTCAGAGCGGGGGTTTCTCGAAGTTCAGACCCCGCTGCTCGCCTTCGAATTGGCCCCTGAGCCTCAGATCGAGCCGATTCCCGCAGACGAAAAGGGGTTCCTCGTCACCAGCCCGGAGCTCTTCATGAAACGGCTGCTGGCCGCTGGGTATGAGAAGATTTTCCAGATTTCTCCGGCTTTCCGTAGGGGCGAACGGGGCCGGCGGCATCATCCTGAATTCACACTTCTCGAGTGGTATCGCATTGGTGTCGATTATGGCGCTTTACAGCAGGATTGCAGAGAGCTTCTTACGACCCTATGCAGGGGTGCCGGGCGTGATCGCGGATGGTTCTATCAGAAGCGATGGCTGGAGGCCGGTGAAGACTGGCAGGTCCTTACGGTGCGTGAGGCCTTTCGTGAATTCGTCGGCTGGGACCCCGGCCTTGACTCGGATGAGACCCGGTTCGACACCGATCTGGTAGAGAAGGTGGAACCTCATCTCGGCTTCCCTCGGCCCTGCATTTTGAAAGACTACCCCGCAAATCAGGCCGCTCTTGCCCGGTTAAAGCCCGATGACCCGTCCGTGGCGGAACGGTTTGAACTTTACTGGGCCGGTATCGAACTGGCCAACGGTTTCAGTGAACTGACCGACGCCCGGGAACAGCGCCGCCGGTTTGAAGCCGCGCTTGAAATGCGCCGGCAACTGGGTTATCCCCCCTACCCTCTTCCCGAGGCCTTTCTCGACAGTATGGCGCACCTTCCCCCCTGTGCCGGAATTGCCTTCGGAATCGATCGCCTGGTGATGCTCCTGGCCGATGCCGACAACCTGGATCAGGTGGTTGCCTTTCCGCCGGAGTAGGGGTTGGCTCTTGGCTCTTAGCTCTTGGTGATTGGCGATGAGTGTTTGGTGGTTGGCGCTCAGATCTGTGGGTTGGAGCGTAGGGCAGTTTACATCATTTACTTTTCCGCTTTTTCATAGAACGCCATGCCGGCGAAGGTCACGAACGAATCTTGATTGTCCACAACGGCATGGGTGTGTTCGAGGACTTCTCCCTCAGCCCAGCCCTCGAGGATTTTAGCCAGCACATAGAGGCAGGCCATCCCACAAACCCGCCGGCGATTTCCCCCTCGACTTACCTTCTCCATAAATTCCAGGGGATCACACTTGCCGAGGCTCTCGAGGAGCTCACGATCGGCGTCGAGATGTTCCCGGATCGTACCGGCATGAGGGCGAAACAGGTCGCCGTAGCGGAGACCGATGTGCGCCAGGTCCACACTCGCGATGAACCCGACGGCATGGTTTGCTTCTCGCGCCAACTCGCGCAGCAGCCCGGCAACTTCATCGATGTAGGGCAGATCGGTTTCCCAGTCTTCCAGAGAAAACGAGCAGAGCAGCGGCACTATCTGTGACGACGGTTGCGTATGCGACAGAAACACCGCCTGAAATTCAATGGTATGTTCTTTGCGATGGAGGTATTCACCAGCCATAAGATCGCGCGGGGAACGCTGCTGGAGTTTTTGGCAGTACTCTCGGTCACAGCGCACCAAGCCCAGAGGGGTTTCAAAATCCTTCAGCGTCAAGGCAAAATAATTTTCGACCGGTTCGTGCCCTGTGCCCAAGACCACCCAGGTGGCAGGCGCATCAGTTTCCATCGCAGCTCGGTAAGCATGAGCAAAGCACACTCCACCGGCGGTGAGATCAATGTGGGGTGCCATGAGCCCGACCAGGCGTTTCCCCGTTGCGCGCCGTTCCTCTTCCGATCCTGGAACACTGGAAAAGAAACCCTCCAGTTGTGCACGCAACGATGGGGGATCCAAGGGATAACTTTTGCCGCCGAACTGCATCCGGCGCACGGGATCTTGAAGGAAACTGTTCCTCTCCTGGGCGACCATGCCCAGAAAACGTTCATTTTCGAGGAAAAGATTCTCATCCAACTTCTTAACGAAGTCCTGGAGGTTTTCCATGAAAAGCAGGTCTCCAGTCATTCTCATGTAATAAGCCTGGAGCTCCCGAAGCGAGTTCTCGCCGTTCATCTGGACGAGGAGAGCAGCGAGCTGCCGTGGAATCGCTAACGAATCACGAGCATATCCCATGCCGTCACGGAGTACGACCAATCGCCGTCCGTCGTGGTCGACCGGGACGGCTTCCAACCCGTTACGCAACTTTGGATAATCAAGCATGGCTCTGTCCTATCCTCGAAAAGGCATTCGAGAAACCTCTCAATGCTCTTGACACCTTCTCTGAATCATTACAAAATGAACCTCTATCATATTCGTTGGCCTCAGCGCGAGCCCTTTGCGATTTTCCTCGGCAACATTGACTGCCTAGATCAAATGTGTTAGTTGGCAAAGGTTTTACTTTCTGGTTTTTTGTAATGTTTTCAGCTCCTTTTTCATGCAAGGATGAGAATGACATCAATGAATCTTCGCTGTTTTCTCTTGGCTCTTGTCGTAGTCGTTAACGGTTGCACGCAGGTTGTTGTTCCTCAAAACCCGCTCGCTCCGAAGGCGTCGCGAATGCCTTCCGAGGAATCGCTGACCCAGGCAAATTCTTACTATGAATATCTGGCTGCGCAATATGATGTTCGCACCAACCAAATTGACCAGGCCGTTGAAGCTTATAACAAAGCCCTGCAAAATGATCCACACTCTGCAGTGCTGCTCACCGAGCTCGCCGCGCTATATGTCCGGCAGGGTAAAATTGAGACAGCCCTCAAGCTGACCGAAGAAGCTGTCACTTACAACGCTGATTATGAACACGCCTACATGATGCTGGGTCAGCTCTACGCCGGGTCCGGGCAGAACAGCAAGGCCATTGAGACCTACAAACACCTGATCGAGATGAACCCTGCGGATGGGGACGTGTACCTGCTGCTGGGGACACTCTATGCGCAGGAAGGTCGTTTTGCTGAGGCCATGGAGACCTTCGATCATCTCCAGGGCCTGTTCCCAGATAATCCCATGGCCCTTTACTATAAGGCCCGAGTCTACCTCGATATGAAACTTTACGATCAAGCCGAGACCGCCTATCGCGGAGTGCTGGCGATGGAACCCTCTTTCGAAAGCGCCCTCCTGGATCTGGCCTACATTTATGAAATGACCGACCGAAACAAAGCTGCTGAGGAGACCTATCTTCGCATCCTTTCCTTTGACAGTGGCAGTGTTGCGGCAAACACCCGTCTTGGCAATCTTTACATGCGAGAAGGTAAACTTGATCCAGCTCTCCAGCAGTTTGGACAACTTCTCCATCGCAATCGAAAGGACGCAGAAAGCCGCCTCAAAATTGGCATCATCCACTTGCAGCAAAAGAATTATGAGGACGCCATCCAGGATTTCACCTATTTGTTGAGAGAAGAACCGCAGTACGACCAGGCGCTTTATTACCTCGGCACTACTTATGAGGAAAAGGGAGAGGCGCAACAAGCCATCGTGAATTTGCGTATGATCTCCCGTAATAGCCCTCTGTGGACCGCTGCGCAGATTCGCCTGGCCCTCCTTTTTTCTAAAATCAAGGACTACCGCAGCGGTCAGGAAGTACTCACCGAAGCCGTTGCAAAACGACCAGACCTTCCCGATCTCTATCTCTACTCAGCCGTGCTTTATGAAGACGAAAAAAAATACGACGAGGCGATGAGCATGCTTGACAAAGGTCTGGAAAAAGCGCCCCAGGATGCTGATCTGTTGTTTCGCAAGGGCGCTCTCCTGGACAAGATGGGGAAAAAGAACGAAGCCATCGCGGTGATGCGCAAAATCCTCGAAACCGATCCCAAGAACGCCAACGCTTTGAACTATATCGGGTACACCTATGCCGACCAGGGTATCAACCTCGTGGAAGCAAGGCAGATGGTGAGGGCTGCCCTCGAGATTGAGCCGGAGGATGGCTACATTATGGACAGCATGGCTTGGGTGTACTACCGAATGGGCCAGCATAAGAAGGCCCTCGACATCATTCTGGAAGCGGTCAAGCGGGTTCCCAAGGATCCGGTGATGCAGGAGCATCTGGGCGACATCTATCTGAGCCTGGGCAAGAGAGCGGAGGCCGCAGAGGCATACCAGAAAGCCCTGGAATACGAGCACGGCGAACCAGAGAAAATTCAGGAAAAACTCAAAGGAGTCCAATGAAGTCCTCCTTGATTCGTTTCCTTTCCCCAATAATCTTGTTGCTTTCTCTAGCAGGCTGCGCTCACCCTCCTCGTCCCATCGAACAACCGCAGCCTGCGTATTTCAGTGAATGGTTACCCGCGCTGCAGGAGCGTTCAGAACACTGGAAGAGCTATCAGGCGAGAGTAAAACTCAGTGCGCAGACAGCAGAGAAGAAGTTCAATCTGAATGCAATCATCCTGGCCAGGCTGCCCGACCAGTTCCGCCTCGAGGCCTTCCGCCTGGGACAGACCGTCGGCGTCATCACTTTGAACCACGGACAATCCGGCCTTTTTGTCCCTTCCGAAAAGGTTGTCTATACCTCCGACCGTTCGGAAAGCCTGATTGACTATTTTTTGGGAATTCCTCTGCCTCTGGACATGTTTGGCTACAGTCTGAGCGCCAGTTTACCATTGGACCAATTGAACGGCCTTCAGATCACGCATCATGATTCAGTATGGCTCGGCTACGCAAAGCCTTCGCCGGAAGGCTGGTCGTACGCCTGGCAATTCCTTTCCTCGCCTCAAAAGATTCAATCGGTGCGCGTGAAACGAGCAGCCTGGAACTATACGATTCTCTATGAACCGCCGGTGGGGTTGGCGGCGCAGGATGTTCCGCAGAAAATCATGTTCTCCTCGGCACAGTGGCAAATCGAACTGACGATCCAGGAAATCACCGCTGCTCCCACTTTGCAGGACGCCGTTTTCAATACTGATTTTGGCGGGGAAATCCGGCACGTGGATCTGAGCAGCGTGCATCCCTGAAATCCGTAGCACCTGGCTTCTGCGCTGTCCGGGCCGCAGACCTGAAGGCTTCCGCCAGGGGACTGCCAAGAAAGAACCTGGAGCACTTACTCAGCTTGTGGGGCAGGCTTTCCAGCCTGCCAGGAGGATGGCAGGCTGGAAAGCCTGCCCCACAGAAAAGCATCAACTCGAGCCACTTCTTATTATGCAGCCGCCAGGCACACGCAGGGTTGCCGACTGACCACCAAACGGCCGAAACATGACGGAAGCGCCGGAAAAGCATTTTGTTGTTGATAGCATGCTGGGAAAACTGGCAAAATGGTTGCGAATTCTGGGGTTCGATGCGCGTTGCGAGCGTCTCGATGCTCGGGAACAGATCGAGATCTATCAGAAGCAAGGGTTTTTCCTGATCACCCGCAATCGCAGGTGGTCCGGACCACCACGGGTCTTCTGCCTGACTGCCAACAACCCCGTTGAACAACTTCGAGAGCTCGTCTCCCTGGCAGGCGTGACGCCGCAGGAAGTCCGTTTGCTCGAACGCTGTGTTCGCTGTAATGAGCGGCTCATGGAAACCGCCAGCGAGGACGCCCTCGGGCAGGTGCCTGATTACGTGTTTGAGACGCATCCCTCTTTTCACCGCTGTCCAAACTGTGAGAGGATATACTGGCGGGGCAGTCATCCAAAAAGAATGGTGCAACGGCTCGAACAGACTCTCGGGTGGACCATTTTAAGCGATAGCGCTGGGTCTTGAGTGCTAAGGTGAGGTGCTAAAACGTCCACGTACCATGAGGATGGATGGCGTCAACACAAAAGCTGAAAGCTCAGATCTGAAAGGCAGCGATTTAGAACCAAGGGGAATAATCGATGCCGCGTGGGGTGGCATCACGGCATGAAAACCAATAACCTAAGGCGCCTGGTAATAAGTAATGGTCCAAGATTGGGAGACCGACGCGGTTTCAGAAATCGCGTCGGTCTGGATGTCACGGACAAATATTTCTTGCCTGAGGCCTAAAAAGAGGAGAGGCTCCATGAACGTACTGCTGGCAAAGCCTTTGGGAATGATCAAGAAGTTGTTTTACTTCGCAATGGAGTACTTTCTGATTGTGATTCAGTGGAAGCTGAAGTTTTTGAAGGTGCAGCTCAAAAAATGGAAACGATGCCGTGCCCAGAAGGATCTGGACAAGGCATACAGCCAATTAGGGGCCGAAACTTTTGCTCTATACAAGGGTGGTCAGACAGACTTGCAGGGAATGCCGCTGGCTGAACAAAAGATAAAACTGGTCGAAGAAGCTGAAAACGGGTTGTTCGTGGTGGATGAAGAAGTCGGCGCCATCAACAGCGATTACCAGGGAAAGAAGGAAGCGATCAGGAGCAAGTACGAGATGAAGCGAGCAACGGCGGGCGAAAGCGGTTCAGAAGAAGGATAAATGGTCCCGCTCTCAACCAACTGAGGCGCATTCGGAAGGGTCTCCCTGGATCTTGTTCAGGGCGTGAGGCAACGCCGGCAGAATCACCTCCAGGTTCTCCAGCGCGCCCTTTGGGCTTCCGGGGAGATTGACGATGAGCGTGCTGCCTCGAATGCCAACAACGGCCCTGGAAATCATGGCGTGAGGGGTTTTCAGAAGACTTGCCGCGCGCATCGCCTCGGCCATGCCCGGGACGGTTCGCTCGACAACGGCAAGCGTCGCTTCCGGAGTGACGTCCCGGGCGGTGACCCCAGTCCCTCCCGTGGTTACCACCAGAGCAACCGCCTTTTCCGTTGCACATCTGATCAGTTCAGCAGAAATCGCGTCGACTTCATCGGGAATCACCACCCGGTGAGTCACCTGGTAGCCTTCCTTAAGCAGCCGTTCGAGCAGCACCTGCCCCGAGCGATCTTCGCGCTCGCCCTTCGCTCCTCGATCGCTGATCGTGATGATGGCTGCCGTTCTGTTGAACGCGGATGCGGTTTGGCTCAATTTTCGATCTTCCTGGTTTGACATCGGCTACTCGGATTGGCAGGCTGGAAAGCCCACCCCACAAGGGTTGATCTCAATCTACCGGAAAGCCTGCCACACATGGCTGGATTTCAGATGTCGTGGAGGGCCGGCCAAGCGTGGCCACATGGCTTGCTCAGGGTTTCGCGTCGGCTAGAATTTTCGCAGGATTAGCCGGCGCGCCGCATGGGCCACCGCTATCGGCACATCTTTGCTCTTCGCAACCTTTGACAAATCCTCCGGCATCAGCGTGTTCAGCAGTTTCGTCGAAATCATTAGCGGAGTCTTTGGATTCCAAGCCAGACCCAGTCGCACCGGATAGTATTTGACCCATTGATGATTATCGGCGATCCGTCGCAAGACCTCGTCGTCGGCGCCTTTAGACCAGGCAATAACGGCGACTTCCTCATCGGAGATGCGAGGATTCGAGATGATCGCAAGCTGGACCGCGCGGTTGGGATCGTGTATCAAAAGCGTCCGGCCTTCTTTGCCACACTTGGCGGCGAAGCGCATCTTCTCCGTCAGCGTCATCCCCTTGACCATCTGGAAAAGGGAGTCTGCTTTCGGTACGGAGTCGTCCGTCCCTAGTTTTTCTTGCTTGCTGTGCTGTTCGGTGTGTGATTTTTCGATAAGCGTTCCTCGCCAAGACTACTTTTCTTCTTTCGCTGCCACTATGATCTTCTCCTGGAGCGGGCCGGGAACTTCTTCGTAATGGGAAACCTTCATTGTGAACATGCCGCGTCCTGCGGTCATCGAGCGCAGATCGGGAGCGTACTTAAGCACTTCTGACTGAGGGACGTTAGCCCGGACAATCTGTTTCTTGCCTTTGCTTTCCATGCCCAAAACCCTGCCGCGGCGGGAGTTCAGATCACCGATGACATCTCCCATGCAGTCATCCGGTACGGTAATTTCCATCAGCATGATCGGCTCAAGGAGGGTTGGCTTGGCTTCCAACACCGCTCTTTTGAACGCCATGGAACCCGCAATCTTGAACGCCATTTCTGATGAATCGACAGCGTGGAATGAACCATCCACAAGATCCACCTTGAAGTCGACGACCTGATACCCTGCGAGCGCTCCTTCGAGCGAGGCTTCGGCGATGCCTTTCTCCACTGCCGGTATGTACTGTTTGGGGATCACGCCGCCAACGATTTTATCGTAGAACTGAAACCCTTCTCCCTTGGGCAAAGGCTCCATTTCTATCGTGCAATCACC
>JADGQM010000210.1 GCA_017881795.1 Syntrophobacteraceae bacterium | reverse complement strand
GCATAAGGGTCTGAAAAGATGTAGTGACCAAAAAATCAGGCAATCCAGTGCAACATCCTGTAATCGCATACTTATTTGGACTGGCGTGGTAAACTTGGGCTAAGATTTAAAGCAGGCGCCTATGAGATTGACGATTAAGCGATTTTTTGCAGCCCTTCTGCTCCTGGTCCTTATTGCCAGTTCTGCCGTCGCCGAGGAGTGGGCTTTTGCGGTTATTGGGGACAATCGTTCGGCCTTTGCTTCCTACCGGCACGTTTTGAATGAGATCCGCATGCAAACGGTCAATCCAGGCAACACTTTCCCTTCTCTGGACCTGGTGATGGCATGCGGGGATCTGGATCCCGTTGATGAGAATTACGCTATCTTTAAGCAAGTCTTCAAAAGCAGAATGCCGTCATATGTCCCGGTCAGAGGGAATCACGACAGTCCGGCTGATGTCCGGTTTATCATACGGGAGATTTTGCCCCCTTATGGCAAGAGCATCAACCGGCTGGACGAAAAGGATCTCAACTATTTCACGGACTGGAAAAATGCACGGCTGATTGTTCTCGATCAGTATTCCAGTTTTGGTAGATCGTTTGGCAGCGCCGCGGCTTTGAAGTGGCTTGAAAACGCTCTCAAGGCACCCGACCACATTCGCCACATTTTTGTGGCTTTTCATGAACCCTATCTTCCCGGGCATGCTGAAGAAGATGCTTTCTGGAGCTTGCTGTTGGGGCAGGAGAAGGTGAGGGCGGTGTTTGCCGGCCACACTCATACGTACTATAAGCGGAGGTTTCCTGAGATGGTGTCCGGCATTTATTATGTTAACACGGGCAATGCGGGACAGGCGTCACACAGTGACAACAGACAGACCATCGTCGAAGTCATGGTAAACGGGGAAAAGGTTTCCTTCAGAGTGATTCAGGCTCCAGACGGAACATCCAATTTCAGCATCCGGGAACAATGGGAGATTAGCGGTCAGGGGGGCGACCGATCGCAAAACGAGCTGCAATCTCCTCCAGTTCTTGTGAAAGCTGGCTGGTGTTTCTTTGAGCATTGCGCTGCTCAGTGACGAATTGATGACCTTTCAACCCGAGCTTTCTTCGTGCCTCGGGGTTTCTCAGCAGAGTGCCAATCGCTTCCGCCATGGCCTGTCCATCGTCATGAGAGACAAGCACGCCGGTTTGACCCCCGACCACAACCTGGGAGACCCCGGGAGAGTCCAATGCCACCACCGATAGCCCACAAGCCTGGGCTTCCAGGTAGACCATTCCGAGAGATTCTCCAATACCGGGAAAAGCGAAAAGATCTGCCGCTGAATAGAATTGCGCCATGTCCCGGCGAGCGACGCTTCCGGTAAACACAACCTGACCGGGCAAGAGGCCTTCCGCCAGGGCCTTAAGGTGCTCTTCCATGGCGCCGTCTCCGACCACCAACAGCTTGAATTCATAAGGCTCGGTCCTGAGCAGGGCAAGAGACCGGAAAAGGAAAACCAAACTTTCGTATTTTACTCCTGGTCGAAAGCGTGCCGCGGTCATGATCAGGGGCGTGCTATCAGAGATCCCGTATTGCTTTCGAATCGCCTTTCCAGCAGCTTCATCCCGCCGAAAATCTTCGGGAACGATACCTGACGGCAGATAGGAAATCTGCTCAGGGCGAAAAAGCCGTCGCAACGCCTCGACGTCATTGAGGTTATTGGTGAAGACGTGGGTTGCATTGCTGAGCGCCAGGCGGTTCAGGTAGAAGCCAACGCGCGTTGGCGATGCTTTGCGGCGACTGGTGCTGTAGATCGGCTGAAAAATGACGTAGGGGATATGCTGTAGACGGCTGATAAACGGCCCCAAAATGTCGGGAGACTTATAGTAGCTGTGATAGGTAAGCCAGAGATCGGGTTTGAATGCCCGGGCTTTCCTGCATGCCTCAATAAAGTTGGTAAAGGCTCTAACCCACCCCTCACGCGACTTCCAAAACCAGCGGCTGCGAAATTGGACAATTTCCCTGCACTCATGCCCCATATCGTTCAGAGCATTATGCAGATCCCGGGCGATCGTCAGGTCCCCGGAGGGGTGCGCATGGGAAAGCGGTTTATTCGGGCAGAAGAAGGCAATTTTCAATTTATCCACGAAGTCACACGAAGTTTTTTCCATGCACGAAGTCACACGAATTGAAGCTAAAGAGAAACAACTACTGCTTTCAAGGACTTTGCAAAGCGTCTTTGAACAGTAAATGAAGCCGCTTCACACAGCTTCGATTGTCGAAGTCGCGCTCGACTCTGGCTCGAGCCCGCACGATGTGGTCCTTATAATTCTCGGGATGCAACAGGATATCCATCATCGCTCCCGCCATTCCCCAGGGATCGTCGGGTTGCACCAGCACCCCCGTGGCGCCGTCCTCAACCAGTTCAGGAATGGCCGAAACTTTTGTCGCCACAACGGGGACGCCGGTGGCCATAGCCTCGATGAGGACGTTGGGGATGCCGTCACGATCTCCGTTGGACGCCACTTTCGAGGCCAGCGCGAAGCAGTGGGCCCGGCGATAGTGATCGATGACTGCGGTGTGGGGGAGGGTCCCAAGCAAGTTCACCCGGTGTTTGAGGTCAAGGTCGCTAACCATTCTGGAAACCTGCGGCTGCAGTTCGCCACTCCCGATGTGCGTGAACTGGAAGTCGAGCCCAGCCTGATCCAGCAGTTTCAGAGATTTCAACAGGGTGTCGTAGCCCTTCTTGGGGACGAGTCGGCCGATGGAAAGGAGCCGATAGGGTGGTCCGGGAGCCGGAGTAGGGGAGAGAGTGAAGAATTTGAGGTCAATGCCGTGATAAATGACATGGAGGGGGGTGTCGCACCCGGCGGCTTCCGCAATGCCCTCGAGATATTGAGCATTATACCGGGTGCAGGTGACCACAAAGCGAGCCTTCTTGATTTTACGAACCAGTTGCTCGGGCTCTGAGATATAAACGTCCTTCGCGTGGGCCGTAAAACTGAACGGCAGGCCGGTCAGCTCTGAGGCAAAGAGCGCGACCGATGTCGGTGTATGGCAAAAATGGGCGTGTAAGTGGGCCACCGAATCATGCATGAGGTGTGAGGCTGCAAGGTGACCCGCCTGGAGAAAGTGCCGCAGCGTGGCCGGTTTCTTGCGCTCCCAGGCGCGTTGCACCGCCCCCGCAAGGCATCGCGTATAGTGCGGTCCGATAAGCTTCCGGAGCGCTCTGTTGCTCCTCAAAAGGGCTCGCCAGTGCGGCAGCACATACTCAGGCAGGTAATTGGCAGGCGCTCTGATTGCTTTTATGTGCTCGTGAGAGAAGTCTTCTCGCGGTTGTCTCAAGGAATAGATTTCAATGGGTATGCCAAGGGATTCGAGGAGCAGGATCTCGGTGCTGATAAAACTCTCGGAGATGCGGGGATAGCCCTTGAGTATCATCCCCAGGCGCTGGTTTCCGCCGGTCACCTCGGGTCTCCTCGCATGTGCTGCTGGATGCGCTTGCGCATGAAATCAAGGGCGGTAAAGGGAAAAGAAGACATTTTCTGGCGGTAGGCCGAGCCGTTTTCAAGAAGATTCAGGACCCGCGCACGTAAAGTCTCCGGAGTCAATTCCGAGGGCCGCAGGTAATCGCAAAAGCCTTGCGAGCACAGCACCTGAGCGCGGATCAACTGCTCTTCACGCGGCACGGTTCGCGGCACAATCAAGGATGGTTTCTTTTGGCTGGCAATTTCACAGAGCGTATTATAGCCACCCATGCTCACCACCACCTGTGCGGCGCCGATCAATGCTTCCATATAGCGGTGGAACTTTAGCGTGATAAAGCCAAGCGACTCGGACAATTTCACCACATCCTGGCAGCAATTGGAGGGCATGAAGGGGCCGGTTACCACGGCAACGCGAACGCCCTTCGGGGTTCCTCCTCGCCTGCGGTCGAATGCCGAAAGGCATAAATTCACCATGGGGTGGCCGTCGCCACCGCCGCCCGTGGTGACGAGGATGAGTTTCTCGTCGTCGCTTATGCCCAAATCTCTGCGGGTTGCCGTGACGACCTCAGCAGAGGGGATCTTTCTCGGGATGTAGCCCGTGAAGTACATTTTCGATGCAATGTGGGGAGGAATTTCATATTCCTTTATGGGATCGTAGAAATTCCGGCAGCCATAGACCCAAATCTCGTCGTACAACTGGTCCATGGCATCGTAGACGCCCTTTCCGCGCCAGTCTTCAATCGTCGATGCGGCGCCGTCCATAATGTCCCGGAGGCCAAGGATCGAGGTGCATGTTGGGCACTCGCTTTTTAGCCAGTGAAGCGTATCAACGACATCTCGTTTGAGTCCGAGTGGCGCCTTGTCGACAATAAAAAAATCGGGTTGAAACGCCGTAGCGGTCGCCAGAATTATTTTTTTCCTGATCTCCAGGACTTCTGTGGCATCCAGTTTCATGGACAGAGGAAGATACTGTTCATTGGTAACTTTTATCATCCCCGGGATACGCACAAAATCGATTCTCATGGGGCTCTTGAAACGGCCTGCGAGAAGCGAACCGGTGATGATCAGAATATTGGCAGGGCTCTTTCTGAGGCTCAAAGCCATGGCCAGGCACCTGCGAATGTGCCCTAAGCCGTACGTATCATGTGAATACATTAAGATTTTGTATGGGGCCAAAACTGTCTAATCCGCTTCTTTTCGAAAGTAACCCGCAGAGATTCACAGCCCGTCGTCGTAACTTCTCAATAACCCCAAGGTTACAACGAACCATGAAAGTCGTGGGTCGTCATTCCCGCATGTCTTTAGCGGGAATCCAGAGTCTTTCTGATCCCTGGACCCCCGCTAACGACATGCGGGGGTGACGGATTGGCTCATATTGATTGAGAAGTTACTCGTCGTCCGCCTGGCCCAGACCGACCGAGCTCACCCCTTCAAAAATTCATTTCTTCATAATAGAATCAATGCTATTTCAAGGCAATAACGATTTCTCTAAAACGACATCAGTTATGGAGGGTTTAAATGGCTCATCAAGTTATTCAAACGGACCATGCCCCTGCTGCCATCGGACCTTATTCCCAGGCAATCAGAGTGGATAATTGGCTGTTCGTAAGCGGACAAATTGGCTTTCTCGCTGCAACCGGACAACTTGTGGGCGAGCAGCTGAGTGAACAGGCCACGCAAGCCTTGCAGAATATGCGTCAGATCCTGGAGGCGGCAGGATTTGGACTCGATGAGGTGGTCTCGGTGGATGTCTTCTTGGTTGATATCACTCAATTCGGCTCGTTTAACATCATCTACGAAGATTTCTTCGGCGCCCACAAACCTGCTCGTGCCGTCGTGGAAGTGAAAGGCCTGCCGCGCGGAGCACTGGTGGAGATCAAATGTATTGCCTGTAAGAATGCCTGAAACCACGGCCTTCACCGAGTTAACTTGATCGTATAGGATTTCCATCTCACATGGATGACGGGGCTTCTAAATCCGACATCCGATATCCGATATCCGAAATCAACTTGAGAAGCTTGGAGCTGAGCATTTGTTCTTGATCCAAAGGGTGCCATTTGTTACTTTTGCACCCGTCCTGTCATGAGGCGTTTTCTGTCATCAGTGGTCCCGGTGTAACAATGTCGTGACGATGTTTTGTCAAAGGGTGTATGGGTGTGGTGTCGCTCAGTCAGAAAAGGGAGGTAAATGATGAAGAAGGTATTGTGGCTCGTTTTGTTGGTGGGTGCGTTGCTATTGGTGGGGAATGTTGCTTCCAGTAGCGCTGAGGAAAAAGTCATCATAAATGGCATCGATGCCAATTTTCCTCCTTTTGCCTTTGTGGATAAGACTGGCAAACCCGACGGTTTTGATGTTGCCGTGGTTGACTGGATCGCCAAGGAAAATGGGCTCAAGGTTGAGCACAAGCCGATGGATTGGGATGGAATCATCCCCAGCCTCAACGCCAAAAAGATCGACATGATCGCCTCCGGCATGAGCATTACCGATGCCCGCAAAGAACAGGTTAATTTTTCTCTACCTTATTGGACTATCAAGCAGGTGATGGTGGCAAAAGCCGAGCCCAATGTGACCCCGGAGGCTGCCATGAAGGATGGGAACAAAATAGGGGTGCAGCGGGGAACCACGGAAGCCAAATGGATTGAAGAGAACCTGATCACGAAGCAGGGCAAGAAATTTGAGCTGGTTTACTATGATTCAGCGCCGCTTGCCATCGAAGATGTCATCAACGGGCGCATCGCGGCAGCGGCCATGGATGATGCTCCTGCCAAGGATGCTGTCAGCAAAAAGAAAAACGTGAAGATTATTGGCACATTCGGGATGCCGGATGAACAATTCGGTTATGCCTTTCGCAAAGATGACACCGAGCTGCTGAACAAGTTTAACGAGGGGCTGAAGAAAATCATGGCCTCTCCCATGTGGGAGGAACTGGCGAAGAAATATGAGCTGTAATCGCTGACCATTCCGGATTCCTCACGCTGGACTTCCGAGCAAGTCCTACGTTCGTCATTCCCGCATGTCCCTAGCGGGAATCCAGGAATTCTACACAGTCTGGATTCCCGCCAAAAGCACGCGGGAATGACAAACAAGGGTCAATCTCTGGATGATTATTAATTGCCTGGCGCCCAAGCGCGTGTTCTCCTAACCCTCACAAGCGCAAGAACATTATGTCGGAAGGTCTCACCGCGGTCATTAATGCCTTCCCCTACATGCTGGGAGGGTCAGTAGTGACGATCCTGGTCGTGCTGGGAGCGATGGGGCTCGGGCTCTTGCTTGGGGTGCCCCTGGCGGTTGGACAGGTCTATGGGAACCTTAGCCTACGGCGGTCGATCGAGATCTATGTGTGGTTTTTCCGGGGCGTTCCGCTGCTGGTGCTGCTGTTTCTTTTCTACTTCGGCTTATTTTCCATGCTGAATATCAATCTTTCTGCGTTTGCTGCCGCCGTCATCGTTCTGGGACTCATCAGCGCGGCCTATCAATCCCAGATCTTTCGCGGGGCCATCCTTTCCCTGCCGGAAGGTCAATTCAGAGCGGCCCGTGCGCTTGGCATGAGTGACACGACGGCGATTCTCTATATTGTGCTGCCGCAGGCGCTGCGCCTTTCCATACCAGGCTGGTCCAACGAATATTCCATCATCTTAAAGGACTCGGCCGTCACCTTTGCCCTCGGGGTCCCGGAAATAATGGCTCGAACACATTTCGTGGCGACTCGCACGTATCAACACCTGCCGCTTTACATATTGGCCGGGCTAATCTACCTGGTCTTGACCTATCTGGGAACCAGAGCACTGCGAGCTCTGGAGGAAAAGGTGAGGATTCACGGCTATGCTCACCATTAAGCCGCGATAAGACGAAACCATGTCTCCAGAACCCATCTTGAGAATCGAAAACATCAAGAAGGCCTTCGGTCCCCGAGAAATTCTTAAGGGAGTTTCTCTGTCCATAAGCAAGGGGCAGTTGAAAGTCCTCATCGGTCCTTCGGGAGCAGGCAAGAGCACGCTCCTGCAGTGCATCAATTTTCTCGTTACCCCCGATGAGGGGGACATCTGGCTTGAAGGTCAGAAGGTGAGCCACCATCGGAAGCG
>JADGQM010000209.1 GCA_017881795.1 Syntrophobacteraceae bacterium | reverse complement strand
TTCTCTACTTCCTGATTGGCTCCTTCGTCGCTGCGCACGGCGTATGTCCCTGCCGGAACCGTATCGTCCCGATTAAGGCCGGCCTGTTGGTGGGCTGCAGCAATGTCGTGCTGATTGTTCTGGGCGCCTTGCTGCAAGATCAGTGGGCGTTTTTCCAGGTGGTAACCAATATGCTCTTCGGGTTTTTGGGTGGTATTCTGGCGGGAATCCTGGTTACGGGGTTCACGCCCCTGGCAGAAATGGTTTTTGGCTACACGACGGACATTAAACTGCTTGAGTTGGCCACCATGGACCAGCCCCTGCTCCAGGAATTGATGATGCAGGCGCCAGGCACCTATCACCACAGCATCATCGTCGGCAACATGGTGGAGACGGCGGCCAAATCCATCGGCGCCAATTCTCTGCTGGCAAAAGTCGCCGCCTACTATCATGACATTGGCAAGATCAGAAAACCGGTTTATTTCATCGAAAACCAATTGGACAGCGAGAATCGCCATCAGAAGCTGGCCCCTTCGATGAGCAGCCTGATTCTCATCTCCCATGTAAAAGAGGGCATCGAACTGGCCAAACACCACCGCCTGGGCAAAACCATTGTCGATATCATCAGTCAGCACCACGGAACGAGCCTCATTTCTTTCTTCTACATGAAAGCCCAGGAAGCCCGCCAAAAGATTCGCACCTCAAAGGGCGGCGAATTGCCTCCTATAAACGTTGACGATTATCGCTATCCCGGCCCCAAACCCCAAACCAAAGAAGCCGGCCTGGTCATGCTGGCTGATGTTGTCGAAGCGGCCTGCCGCTCTCTTAATGACCCGACTCCGGCAAGAATCCAGGGGATGGTGAATCGGCTGATCAATAATGTCTTTAGTGATGGCCAACTTGGACAGTGTGAGCTCACCCTGAAAGATCTCCATCACATTGCCAAGCATTTCAACCAGATTCTGGCCACGGTGCATCACCGAAGGATTGAATATCCGACCGTCTGCACCAATGGAAAGAGCAAAGCAGATGCCAACGATTCGGCTCAGCGTGACCCCAGACCAGATCGGGATAAACCGGCGGCGAATCAAGAAAGCGGCCGCGGAGATCTTAAACGGCTTGGGATTCACTGATGCGGAGCTCAGCATCCTCATCGTGGATGATGAGGAAATGAACCGCCTCAACCTGCAGTATCGGCAGGTGAACACGAGCACCGATGTGCTTGCCTTTCCCATGCTGGAGGGCGAATGCGGCGATATCGTCCCCGATCTTCTTGGTGATGTGGTAATCTCCGCTCCCACTGCCCGAGGCATGAGCCAGCTTCACCACAGCTCCCTGCCAAGGGTTTTGGATCTACTGCTCGTGCATGGCATCCTGCACCTGCTCGGCTATGATCACGAACACAGCGAGGAAGAAGCTTGCCGGATGGAGGAAAAAACCCTGGAACTTCTGCGAATGCTCGGGCATGCTCAGGAAAGGTTTGATTGGTATTTGAAAGGAAGTGACTGAAAGGAGGAACCGTGGCTCGAGTTGCGATCAATGTCGATCATGTGGCTACCGTGAGGCAGGCTCGTCAGGTGAATGAACCGGATCCGGTTACGGCGGCTGCCCTGGCGGAACTTGCGGGGGCGCAGGGGATCGTGGTGCATCTCCGCGAAGACCGCCGCCACATTCAGGATCGGGATGTGGAGGTATTACGCCGGACGATAAAGACGAAACTCAACCTGGAAATGGCCGCTACGGATGAGATGGTCAAGATCGCACTCCAAATCAAACCCGATGTCGTGACCCTGGTTCCGGAAAAACGCCAGGAATTGACGACGGAAGGCGGCCTGGATGTGACGCTCTTTGAGGAATCTCTCAAGGGCGTCATCAAAACTCTGCATGATGGCGATGTTGCCGTAAGTCTCTTTATCAATGCCGATCCCAACCAGATCAAGACCGCCCACCGACTGGAGTCGGACTATGTCGAAATCCACACCGGAACCTTTGCCGATGCCGCGACCTTTGCAGAACGTCAGGAGGAGTTTGAACGGGTCCTGACCGCCGCGAAACTGTCTCGCAAACTGGGATTGGGAGTGCATGCGGGCCACGGTGTGGATTATCGCAATGTGCTCTGGCTCAGAAAGATTTCCGAAATCGAAGAATTCAGCATCGGTCATGCCATTATTGCCCGTGCCGTTTTGACGGGGATCGAGCGGTCGGTGCAGGAAATGATCGCGCTGGTGAATGGTTAGAATGGCGATTTATGGAATAGGCATCGACCTGATCCGGAGCGACCGGTTGGGCGAGGCGGTAACTCGGTGGGGCGAGCGTTTCACTAAGCGTGTCTTTACGTCTGCCGAGCTCGCAGCCTGTGCTGGCAGAAAAAAGCAGGTTGCGTGTCTGGCCATTCGATTCGCTGCCAAGGAGGCTTTTGTCAAAGCCCTGGGAACGGGAATACGGTCACCGGTTGTCTGGAGCGACATCGAGGTGCACAACAATGACCTCGGAAAACCCGAGATTTCCCTTTCCGCGCGTGCCCTCGAGTTCTGCGCGAGCCGTGGGATTCGATCCTGGCATTTGAGCCTGACCGATGATGGCGAATATGGCGCCGCAGTGGTGGTTTTGGAAACTTGAACGGAACAGAGTGATCACTGGCCATTGACCACTAAACACGATTTTCTAACCACGGACTCGTGAGGAAACCATGTTCGTCCTAACTGCTTCGGAAATGGCGCGACTCGATCGACAAACCATCGAGGAAATCGGCATCCCGGGTATCGTCCTGATGGAGAATGCGGCACAGGGAGCAGCGGATTTCTTTCTTCGGGAGCTTCCTGATCTTTCAGAACGCCGCATTGCCGTGGTCGCCGGAGCCGGTAACAATGCCGGGGACGGGTTTGTTCTCGCCAGGATTTTTCACAACCGGGGTGCTGCGGTGCGCGTAGTATGTCTACGCTCTCCGGATCGGCTGCAGGGAGACGCCCTCACCAACTTCCGCATTCTGGAAAGAATGGACGTCCCGGTGGTCGTTTGGGATGAAGCGAAGGATTTCAACACTCAGTGGCAATGGATCGCACAGAGTGATGCGGTCATTGATGCCATTCTGGGAACGGGATTAAAGAGCGAGGTGCAGGGGCTCTATCGCCAGGTTATTGAAGCGTTAAACTCGCTTTCCGTGCCTCGCCTCGCGGTGGATGTCCCGTCGGGGCTTGACGCCAGCACCGGGAAACCCCTTGGAGCTGCGGTTCGGGCTTTTGCCACCGCCACCTTCGGGTTTCTCAAGGTGGGTCTAGTCGTCAGTCCAGGTGAGGATTATGTGGGAAAACTCGAGGTCGTGGACATTGGGATTCCTCGGGATCTTGCGGAAGCGAATGGGATCAAGCGCTTGTGGCTGGATCAAGAACTTGCCTCCGAGTGGCTCCAACCTCGACCTGCCGAAAGCCACAAGGGCACTGCCGGCCACGTGGCAGTACTTTCGGGTTCCGTTGGGAAGACCGGAGCCGCAACGCTTATCTGTCTCGGGGCAGGCCGGGTTGGAGCAGGCCTGGTCACGCTTTTTATTCCTGCCAGTCTGAACCCCATCCTCGAAGTCAAACTGACGGAAGCCATGACCTATCCTATCCCCGAGACGTCAGAGCAGACCCCAAGCCCGAAAGCTCTCGGGGAAATTTTGAAATTCCTGGAAGGAAAGCAGGTGCTGGCGATGGGACCAGGCGTTTCGCCGCACCCGGAAACCCAGGACCTGGTGAGAGCTCTGGTGCTTCAAGCCGCATGTCCCATGGTTTTGGATGCCGATGCACTCACGGCCCTTGTCGACCACCTCGAATTGGTTCAACAGTCTTCCGCGCCCTTGATCCTGACGCCGCATCCTGGAGAAATGGCTCGGCTCATTCATGGCTCAAATCGGGAGGTGCAGGAGAATCGTCTGGAGGTTGCTTCGCAATTCAGCCGGGAACATGGTGTAACGCTCGTCCTGAAAGGGCATCGGACGGTGATTGCCGCTCCGGATGGGAGATTGGCGATCAACAGTTCAGGAAACTCGGCCATGGCTAGCGGCGGCATGGGGGATGCTCTGACCGGGATGATTGCCGGTTTTTTGGGGCAAGCTTTTGAACCTTTCCAGGCGGCCTGTTTGGGAGTCTTTATTCATGGGGCGGCCGCCGATCGGTGCATGCATGGGGTGGCAAGCCGGGGTTTGCTGGCTTCCGACCTTTTCGAGAGCATTCCGCACGTAATCGGCTCCGTTGAAAGGTATGCGGGGATTGTGTGTACACCTTGAAGCTCACCTCGCCGAACGAAAGCTGCAGCCTGAAGCTTGGCGCCAAGATCGGCGAGCAGGTTGAGGCCGGTGACGTCCTGGCCCTCTGGGGTGAGCTCGGTTCCGGAAAAACGCTCTTTGCCCGCGGGATTGCGCGCGGTATGCGAGTCCCTCCACAGGTCCCCATTACCAGCCCGACCTTCACCATCATCAACGAATACGAAGGCCGTTTGCGACTCTATCACCTTGATCTCTACCGGTTGACCACGCTCGATGAGTTGGAAACACTGCCATGGCGAGAAGTAATTTTCGGAGCTGGCGTAGCCGTTATTGAATGGCCTGATCGTATGGGGGGACTGCTGCCTGATAAACGCTGGGACATAACCTTTGAGTTTTTGGATGATGACCGCCGAAGCATCACCCTTGCCGCCCATGGCGGAAGGGAGCAGGCAAGACTTGCGCGCCTGGCTCGCGAACTGACCGAAATCACCCAACTCTAAGAGCATGTCCAAAAAGTGTCATTTCGAGCCGAAGGCGAGAAATCTGTTTGGCCTCTAATAGCTGGCTTCACAGATTTCTCTCTTCGTTATGCTCCGTTCGAAATGACAGAATAAACTTTTTAGCCGAACTGGACCGGGTCTTCCGGTTTTTCCATCTCGGGCGGGAAATCGTTGAAGGGAAAAGGCCGAAAGTTTTCATTAAGCGTGGCGTAGCGCACTACCCGATAGGCATAGGCCGCGAGCTTATTGGAAAAGTTCCGCAGCGGTTCGCTGTACTTCTGGGTGATCAAGAGGTAAATGAACTGAAGAATAACTGAAATCTGGACAACAACTTTAAGCACTTCCAGCACAATCAGATAGAGAAGGGTATAGAGAAAGCGAATACCGATCTGTCTCCGGGGAGTTTTTGCTTCTTCGATCATGTCCATTGCCTTTTCCTCCTCAAAATTAAAGATAACGTTCAAGATCTGGCGTCCCCTTCAAGATGCCCCAGTCTTCCCATTTGAGGGGAATTTGGGGAGACCAGAACAGCTTGCGAAAGTGGTAGCCATAGATCGACATCGTCACCACATCCGCAAATGCCTGCCGATACTTGGAAAGCCCATCTTTCAACAGGCGCCAGTAATACCCTTTATTGGAGTCCTTGTCGGCGAGTCCCAGAAACCAGAGCGAACGGACAAGGGCGAGCAGATCCTGCGACTCGAGGCTGGTTACAGCCTTGGGGTGGTATTGATGAAGGAAAGCAAGAATCCGTTTGTAGTACATCTCTGGCGAATAGATGGTATTCATCACCCACTTGTAACCGTCGATAATGGTGCTGCGGTCCATTTTGGGAATGAAATTGAGGCTGCCACTGGCATCAGTATTGTCACCTGAGGCTTTAAACAACAGGCGGCCTTCTTCTTCCAGCCTTTGATAGAGGCGCGTCCCGGGAATCGCCGTGAGCAGTCCGATCATCGCCGTCACAATGCCGTTTATCTGAATGAAGTTGACCTGCCGCTGAAAAATATCGGGAGGATCGCTGTCAAAACCGATGATGAACCCTCCCATTGCCGCCAGTCCCTGATTCTGGATGATACTTACGGAGTCGGAAAGACTTTGGCGCAGGTTCTGAGCCTTGCCGCATTCGCGGAGACCCTCTTCGGAGGGCGTTTCCAATCCCAGAAAAACCTTGTTGAACCCGGCTTTCACCATGAGGTCCATGAGCTCCAGGTCTTCGGCCAGATCGACCGAGGCTTCCGTGAAGAAGGTAAGGCGTCTCCTATGACCTGCCTGCCAAACGGCGATTGCCCGGAGGAGGCTTTTCACCTCCTTCTTTTTCCCGATAAAATTGTCGTCGACAATGAATACCGAACCCCGCCATCCGCGCTCGTAGAGGGCATCCAGCTCGGCCAGCATCTGTTCATTGTTCTTGGTCCTGGGGACTCGACCATTCATCACGATGATGTCACAGAACTCGCAATTAAATGGGCATCCTCTGGAGTACTGAACACTCATACAAGAATAATTGTTCAGGTCGATCAGATCCCACAGAGGTGTGGGCGTGTTCTCCAGAGGCGGGTGATCGTCGCAGTCATAGAGGGCTTGAGGGAGGCCTTTTTCCAGATCACGGACAAAGCGCGGGACCGTCGATTCACCTTCACCCAAAACGAGGTGATCAACGTCCGGGAAATCATTCCGATACGCTCGAAACAGGGGACCCCCACCGACTGTCTTCACGGATAACTTGCGGCACCAGTCAATGACCTGCCGCGCGGAATCCTTCTGCGCAATCATGGCGCTGATAAAGACGTAGTCAGCCCACCAAAGATCCTCATCCTTGACCGGCCTGACATTCAAATCCACCAGTCTGAGGTTCCACGACTTGGGCAGCATGGCCGCCACCGTCAAGGCGCCCAACGGGGGGAACGCGGCTTTGCGACCCACTACGCGCAGGGCGTGCTTGAAACTCCAGAAGGTCTCTGCAACTTTGGGGTAGACCAGAAGTATGTTCATGACGCTTTCCCTATGGTTTTGCGTTCCAGCAATATTGACCAGGAAAGAGACTTCGGTACATGATTGAAAGCAGTCTATACGTTAGCGGCCACAAGATCAAGAACATCCAAAGATCAGCCGCCGGGCACGCCGCCATCAAGCCGAAGCGGCGTCGTGTTCGGTCAAATGTGCATCATTCAGAATGGAAGACAGCAGGTCCTTAAGCACGACTATCGGCTTGTCGGGTGTCTCGAAAAGTCGGCTTGCTCCGAGCACTTCAATCCCCACCAGCCTTTCTCCTTTGACGTTCTCTTCGTCAGCCCCTCGATCTTGCGGTTGCCGTAAGGGCATCTGCGGTCGCGGGGCTGGTAAGAAAATTTGACGAAGATATAGAGGATTGCATCGCTGACGAAATCGCTCAGCGAATGGATGCCGTCGGCCAGAATCGCGTCCAGGCCCGTTAGGATGCCGTAGGCGAACTTCGCGATGGCGAGCAGGAAATCCAGGGCTCCACCAATGAACGTTATCAGCAGGGTCTCACGGAGGTTTTTCGAAGAATTGTCAGCTTGCCTCATTTCCCGTAACCGTTTCCGAGCACACCGTCAAAGGACCCTGTCTAGTCCAACGATCCCAATTCCGCTTTCAAGCTATATCACAAACCCATTCCAAAAATGATCTACAAATCGCAGTGCATTTGTGTTACACAATTGCGATTCCTCGATTCGATCGCTTGCGCTTTTGCCCCTCTCGGCATGATTCATTGAAAATCTGCGTGAAAGAGGAAAATCCAAAGGCTAAGAACTTGAGACCAGGGAGGTCGCATTTTAGATGGCACTTGTTGTTCAAAAA
>JADGQM010000208.1 GCA_017881795.1 Syntrophobacteraceae bacterium | reverse complement strand
CGACGGCGGCCTGACCATCACTGCAACGCCGCTCACTAATAGAATAAACGGCGCCAAGGGTACAAGGGCTCAAGGACCAAGGGCAACGGACCTGGAGAGGCGGAAGCCAACGCGGCTGCCGCGGACGCCGGGCACGCCGTTGCCGCGAACCGCCGACCGGCAGAACCGCGCAACGCCGCGCCAACCGCCGCCGCGGATCACCCGGCCGGAGCCCCGCTGAGGGCTATCAACCCATGCACGACCATCAGTCGGCGCACCCTCGTAGTTACGATGCCAGTCATCCTCCGTCCATTCCCAGACATTCCCGTGCATGTCGTAAAGGCCAAAACCGTTTGGCTCCTTTTCACCGACAGGGTGTAGCCCGTTGCCCGAATTCTCGATATACCAGGCCGCCCGGTCGAGATCCGTCTCGGTATCACCCGTATAGTACGGGGTGATAGTTCGGGCCCTGCAAGCATACTCCCACTCGGCCTCACTCGGCAGCCGTAAGCCAGCCCAGGCGGCATAGTCCCTGGCATCCTCCCAGCTCACCCCGACCACCGGCTGCCGAGGCTGGTTCAAACTCCGGTCAGCCCAATATTTCGGTGCCGCCGCCTTCGAGTTTTCTTTCAGAAATTGAGCATACTGTTCGTTGGTAACCGGGTAGCGGCCCATGTAGAAATCCGGCACCAGCACCTCGTGTTGCGGCCCTTCACTATCCCTGCGTCCCTCTTCCCGCTGAGATGACCCCATCATGAAGACGCCCGCTGGAATTCTCACCAGCTCATAGCCACCCGGTTCAGCGAAGAGCACATCCTGCAGCGTCTGGCCACTGCGCTGCCGCACCCGTTCCCTGCGCGCGGCAAGCCAGTTTCGAATGCTGGGGGAGGGATGCATCGCAAGTCCTGGGACGAGCCTTTCAACTGCGTCGGCGTCAAGGCGCTCCAGCACTTGCAACGCCACAAGCTGCCGCTGCCAAAGCTCTTGATTTTTTCCGGAAACCCAGGAACCCCTGAACGGTCTTTGAACCAGCCCCATAAACCGCCGCGACAGTTGCCGATCTCTTCCACAGGCCGTCTCCAGCAGTTCAACGAAGGGTTGGGGACTGGTCTCTGCCGCATCGTCCAGAACCATCTCCACCAGGTTGGGAAAAGCGGCAAACGCTGGTTGGCAAACGACCTCGCGCATGTACGGCGTAAACAGCGAGGGATCATCGAGACCCACCAGGAGCAGCCCCACTTCCTGCCACCAGGACTCCCCGAAATGGCTTGCAAGCTCGCGCAAAATCTGGTGGTCACCCGCTTGAGCACGACGGCGAATTTCACGCGCCGCCAGGTACTCCTGAAACCCCAAGTGCATGAATCCGTAGTGCTCCTGGTCCCAACCAGTGAGCAGGCCGCTTTCGTCGCGGATGGTGCGGAGGAAATTTCCGGTGCTGCCTCCACTCCAATTGACTGCCTGCAATGCCGGTTCGATATGGGGCGCAAGCTCGGCGGCTTTCGCTCGGGTCCGCCCCTCCTCGCGATGCAGCCACAGGGCCGCCGGTTGAAGCACCCGCCGCCCATCCTCGGCGCTGACCCCAACTCGCAGGTGCTTGCCTTCACGCCAGTGTTCCAAGAGTACATCGATGCATTCCTGGTACAGCCACGCACGCTTGCGAGGAAGCTCTCCCCGGTGGCGATGCACCAGGCAAATGTTGGTTAGCAGCAGGGGGTTGCGCGTCAACTCAAAGACGCGGCGGGCGCGAAATTCCGGCTCCTGCAAGCGTTGGATCAGGCTTTCGGCCTTTTGCCGGGCAATGCTTTCGGCCTGCTCGGGATCTTTGGCCAGCCCCTTTTCGACGATGCGATACCAGTTATGAACAAACTGCTTCACCTGGTCGCCGCTCAGCGGCCGGATGTGCATTTCGAGAAAGTCCTGGTTCAACCGCACCGTAGGACTTTAGCCCGCAAAACGGCTGGTCACGACGAATCGGCTTGCAGGGGAAACACGCAAGGCCTCGCCGATCCATTTCGCCACCTGCTCCCGCCGCGAGAGGTCGGCCACCTCGTCCAGGCCGTCCAGCAGGAACAGGAGATTTCCCCGCTTCAGCAGCCGTTCGCCAAACCCGTGCCGGGTCATGAGATGGGGACTGTTCAGTTGCTCCTGGATGAAGGCCTCCAGCCCATGCTCAAGATCCCGCAGCTCGCGCAAGGGCAGAAATACCGGCAACATCCCAGCGGGTAGATCGATGGTCTCGGACCCCTTGCGCAGGCACCACAGCAGCAACCGCTTGAGATGGGTGGTCTTGCCGGCGCCGGGGTCGCCGAGAATGACCAACCCCCTTCTGCCCCGCTCTGCCAACTGGCGGAAGGCTTCCGGCAGGGCAATCTCGAGATCGGCATTACATTCCCGCAGGACTTTTTCAGCGTGGCCTGCATCATCAAAACAGGCTTCCCCCACTCCTCGCAGATCTATCATGGCCCTTAGGGGAATGTAGATGTCGTCAATGTCAATGGGCACCTTGAGCTGAGTGACAAAACCAGCCACCGGCAGGGTGGCATGGAATGCATCCGCTTTGAGGCAATAACTTTCGATCTCCTCCCTGAGATCATCAACCGCCTTTGGGAGGGAGTCAGCTTCGGGGCCACGCAAATCGGACGGCGGCAGACCCTCGCAGCGTCCGCGCCAGTCCTGCAGGGCCTTGAGCACTTGGGCCTGGAGCTGCAGCGTGGTCTCGTTGAAAAGGGCTGGCATCTGGTCCTGAGAGAACCGTTGTTTGAAAGCATCGAGCTTCTCCTGCTTTTTCCACCTGTCGGGGCCAGGATCGAAATCTTTGTCAGGGCTGACCGACACCGTGGAGTCCAAGAGGAACATCAACCGCTCCCGGGCCGCATCGTACTCCATTTCAGTGATGGACTTGTCGCTGTTTCCCGGAATCCAGCCATAACGCCAGGCGATGATCCCCACCAGGACATCCGCTTCCCTGGCATAACGCAAGCATTCTTCGATGGTCGGATGGGTGCTTGCCGTGAAGATTTCCATGCCATGCCAGACCATTCCGGCCATGGTGATGGCATTCTGCACCGCTTTGCGCCTTTCAATGTTGTCCCGGTAAGTGCTCGAAACGAAAACTCGATAAGGATGGCGGGCATCAGAAATGGCTTTCTCGGCAGGCTTGTTGGCGGTCGGCATGATATCCTCTCGAGATGATTTCGGATCTCGAATCTCGGATTTCGAATTTCAGCATGGAGCACCGAAGGGTCCCTCTGAAATGGAAATCCCGGTACCGTGAACCTGGCGTTCTCAGGACTGCCAGAATAGGATTACTCACCAGGAAGCGCAACAAGGATTCGAAAGAACGCGGTCGAGAAAATTTCTGTGAGCTTCTTCGTGATCTTCGTGTCTTCGTAGTGAAAAGGAAAACTCCTATACTATGAGTCCAAAGTCAAGGCCCAAGGTTGCAGCAAGAGCGGTTACACTCTTTCTCCCATGGCAGGCAGGGATTGGAGCACCACTTTCTTGTCTCTTCCCTTGACAGGGTTAGATAAAGCGTCGCGTCGGCATGTTTTACGTAACCCCTTCAGGGTAGATATTCTTGTTGTGCTTGGCACCCCAGGGTGGCGCTATCGCTGACCCTGGGCTTATTTATGAAGCCCCTTCAGGGCAAAAAAAAGTTGGCTTGATGCATATGGGATGCATCCCCGCCCTACCCTTGTATCGACGTTTGGAGGTTCTCCGGGACGCATACAGGGCGCGAGAGGGTGGCGACGCCAGAAATGCGATGCGAGCGGAAAGCCCTTGAACTGAGCTGGATCGTTCTGTTAAGGTACGGGACGTCTCACGAATCGTGGACCTTGACCTTGCTTAGCTCATAATCACATGACGAGAGCCCTTAAATGAAACAGGTTATTCTGGGTACCGCCGGCCACATCGACCACGGTAAGACCTCCCTCATCAGGGCTTTGACCGGCATCGACACAGATCGGCTCAAAGAGGAAAAACTGAGGGGCATTACAATCGAGCTTGGTTTTGCCTACATGGACCTCTCCGGCGGCGACCGTCTGGGAATTGTCGATGTTCCGGGTCACGAGCGCTTCGTGAAGCATATGGTCGCCGGAGCTACGGGCATCGACCTGGTGGCCCTGGTGATTGCGGCGGATGAGGGGATTATGCCGCAAACGCGCGAGCACATGGAAATCTGCGAACTGCTGCGCGTGCAAAAGGGTTTGGTGGTCCTGACCAAAATTGACCTCGTCGATGATCCGGACTGGCTCGAGATGGTCCAGGAGGATGTGACCGATTTCCTGAAGGGGACCTTTCTCGATGGAAGCCCGATCATCAGGGTTTCGGCGACAACGGGAGAAGGCCTCGATGACCTCAAGCACGCCCTGGCCAAACTTGTCGCGGAAGCGCAAACACGAAGCTCCGATGGTCCTTTTCGGCTGCCTGTGGATCGCGTTTTCAGCATGCGCGGATTCGGAACGGTGGTTACCGGTACGAGTGCGGCCGGGAGACTGCGCATCGGCGACCCGGTGATGGTTTATCCGATGCAGCATAAGACCAAGGTCAGGGGCCTCCAGGTCCATAACGAAGAGGTTCAGGAAATTTATGCGGGCCAGCGCACGGCCGTCAACCTTCAGGCGGTGGAGCGCGCCCTGATCCAGCGGGGAGATGTCGTGGCCACACCCGGGGCTCTGGTGCCGACCCATCTCCTCGACGTAGAGCTCGAACTGCTCTCCAGTGCGCCGCGTCCGCTCAAGCATCGGGCGAAAGTCCGCTTTCACACCGGAACGGCAGAACACCTTGCGACTGCGGTGCTCCTCGACCGGGAAGAGTTGAAACCAGGCGAAAAAGCCTTCGCCCAGATCCGCCTCGACCAAGCGACTACCGCTCTTCGCGGGGACCGTTTTGTCCTCCGCTCCTACTCGCCGGTCCAGACCATCGGCGGGGGCGCTATTCTCCACCCGCTCCCCCGCAAACACAAGGGGCACGGGAGGCTCGAAGCAGCCGTAGCACTCAGCGCACTGGTTGATGGCGACAACGAAGAAGTCATCATGTGGCACGTGCTCGATGCCGGTTGGGCTGGGGTAACCATAGACGAGCTTCAAGTGCGCACCAACACCCCCCGAGGCCAGCTCGAAAAGGCCCTCCAACGCTTCGCCAGCCAGAAGAAGGTCGTCCTTCTGGACAAGGAAACTCAGCGTTTCCTCCATTCCGTCGTCCTGGCGGATATTCAACGAGCTATGCTTGAGACCCTGGCAAGCTACCACGCGCTTCATCCCCTGAAGACCGGTATGGCCAAAGAGGAGCTCCTGGCACAACTCCCACAGCCCCTGGAGGTGAAGCCGTACAACTTTGTGCTGCGCCACCTTGCCGACCAGGACCTGATCGCCATGGAAATGGAATGGGTCCGGGTGAGGTCTCACAAAATCGATCTGTCGAGAGAAGAAGAGACCATTCGCCAGCGAATCGAACAGGCGTTCCACGAAACCGGCCTGCAGCCGCCCTTCTTCAAGGATGTGGCGGCAGGTCTTCAGGGATCTCCCCGCCAGCACCAGGATGTGCTCAATTGGATGCTTGCTCAGGGAATCCTCACGAAAGTGAAGGAGGACATTTATTTTCACACAGCCGTCCTGCAAGAGCTGCAGCGACGGCTGATCGCTTTCTTAAAGGAAAACGGGGAAATCTCGGCCCCTCAGTTCAAAGATATGACCCAGGCCAGCAGGAAATATGCGATCCCGCTCCTGGAGTATTTTGATATGCAACGGATTACGATTCGCATCGGCGATTTGCGCCGGTTGCGGGAGAGTCGAAGCGGTTGACCAAATAATATTTTCACCACGAAGGACACGAAGAACACGAAGGAGAAAAGGGCTTTCTTTTAAAGGTTGATCTTTTTCTTCGTGGTCTTCGTGCTCTTCGTGGTTCAAGAAACGAATCGAGAACCTCAGCACCATTGACAGCAAACGATCGGTAACGCATCACCGACAGAAGGAGGAGAAGAAAATGCTCAAGCATGTGGTTTTTATGAAATTCAACGAAGGCATCACGGACGCCGAGATTGCCGGTCTGGAAAATGCTCTCAGGGGACTTCCCGCCAAAATCTCTGAAATCAAGGGCTTGCAGTTTGGTCGGGACATTGTTCATTCCGAGCGGTCTTATGATTTTTCTCTGGTCTCGGATTTTGATAACCTGGAAGCCATGAAGCGCTATCAGGTGCACCCCGATCATCTCCCGGTCATTGCCATGGTGCGCAGCCTCAGCGCCGGCATCCTGGCCGTTGATTTCGAGTATTGACAGACTGATTTTCCACCACGAAGGACACCCTTCTCATCAGAGGATCTCATCACCAAAGCAAGTTACCATTCATAGAGGGGCAACGCACCCACTCCGCAATTCTTCGTGTGCTTCGTGCTCTTCGTGTCCTTCGTGGTCAAAGGAAATCCGGCTGGCTCACTGACTCCGCCCCAGTTTGGCATAGCTGGTCAGCAGGTGGGTGAAGAGCCGCACGCCGACGTCAAGGACTCTTTCATCCAGGTCGAAGAATGGTGAATGGAGTCCGTGTGCTATTCCTTGCGCGGGGTCATGGCAGCCCACGCGGAGCAAAATTCCGGGGAATTTCTGCAGAAAGAAGGCGAAGTCTTCGGACCCCATGCGCGGTGGCCCAGGGTGGACACAATCGTCACCCAGGAAGGTTCTGGCTTCGGTGTCGACAAATCTCACCAGTCGTGAATCATTTACCAAAAGAGGATAGCCGACTGCCGTCTCCAGTTCGGCCACGACCTGATACGCCACTTCAAGGCCTTTCACCATTTCCAGCAGGCGAGCCAGAACCCGGTCTCGCACCCCGGGGCTCAGGGTGCGCAAAGTCCCCTTCATAACCGCTTCCTGAGGAATGATGTTGCGGGCGGTCCCGGCGTGAAAACTGCCGATGGTCAACACGGCGCTGTCCGTAGCGGCAAGGTTGCGGCTGATGATGGTCTGGAGCTGAGTGACCAGACTGGCGCCGGCGACGATCGGATCGACGCAGGCTTGCGGATGGGCGCCGTGCCCTCCCCTGCCGATCAGGCGGATGTTGATATTGTCGGAGGCGGCGTTGCTGGCATCGGGAGCGAACGCGAGGTGGCCGACGGGAAGTTCCGGGTGCATGTGGCCGGCAAAGATCGCTGAAATGGGTTCGGCATCCAAGATCCCGGTTTCGAGCATAGCCCGGGCTCCTGCTCCTCCCTCTTCAGCGGGCTGAAAGATGAAGAGGATTTTTCCGGCGCCCTTCTCCTGCCACCTGCTTTCGACCAGCGACCGCACTACCCCGAGCAGGATGGCGACGTGCGCGTCGTGGCCGCAGGCATGCATGACTCCCGAATGTTGGGACCGATAAGGTACGTCGTTTTGTTCTTCCAGGGGCAGGGCGTCCATGTCAGCCCGCATCGCTACGGTTGGACCCGGCCTAGCAGCGGTGAGACCGGCGACGACCCCCGTTTTTCCGATCCGGTCTCTGGCGGGAACGCCGAGGTCTCGGAGCACTGCGACGATCTTTGCGGCGGTTTTTTGCTCCTGGTAGGCCAATTCGGGGAATTGATGGAAGTGTCGGCGGAGTT
>JADGQM010000207.1 GCA_017881795.1 Syntrophobacteraceae bacterium | reverse complement strand
GCAAGGGGAAAGAGACCGTACTTCAGGATCTGTGCAAAGGTGACGATGCGGTAGCCCGGGAAGTTGTCAGAATCGCGGATCGAGTGATCATCCGGGCTATACGTGCTGGTCAGGAGCTTCACCGGTTCTTCGTCCCAGGCGTCCATGACTTCTCGTTTGGCCAGAGTGAGAGCATCGTTCACCCCAAGCGGGCAGACCGGCTCCTCGAGCTTCAGTGCATAAAAGAACCGTTGTGCGTTATTCAGCGTATCATCGACAGTGCAGCACTGGGAAAGCAGTTCCGGGTACCGGGGCGCAAAACGGAAGGCTTTTTCCCCATCCATTACCGTTTTCCCCAGCCCCAGGGCGATCGTCGCAATGCCCTCCTCAGGTTTCATCCTTTGATAAGGATAGTAGTTGTGAGACTGGGCGACGCCCGCAATAACCGGATAAAAGTAGTTGTTGTGCCTCCCGCCGATAAGCCTTTGCACGATCACCGCCATTTTTTCTTCTTCCGTCCGGTGCCCCACCCGCCTTGAAAAAGATTTAGGTCCTTGGAAGTAGGTCGAAGCAAAAACCATCTTGATGGCATTGATCAGTTGTTCCAGTCGGCAGTCCAGATCCGGGTGATCGTTTGGGAGCATGAAAGTTTTGTAAAGACCCGCGTACGCTCGGAACTGAGCATCCTCCAGAAGGCTCGACGAGCGCACGGCAAGGGGATAGGAAAAATGTGACAGGAACCCGGCCAACTGCGCCTTGAACGGTTCAGGAAACGCTGCTTCCATAAAACGGCCGGCGATGACCTCGTCCGGCAAGTCTGCTTTCGCCAGTTCCTTAAGGCCATTACCATCCACGAAAGCTTCGAACACTTCTGTCGTGACGACCAGGGTTTGAGGAATGAAGATATCTACCGCTGAGAACTTCTGTTCCAGGGGAGGATGATGGCGCAGCAGAGCGGATACGAAGGACAATCCTCGGGCTTTGCCACCAAGCGATCCGGTCCCGATCTTGAAGAGCTCGGCATCCTCATCGAAGGCTTTAGGATCGAAATCGACGACCACTCCTTTTTGCCGCTGCATGCGCCGTTCATGAATAGCCTCAATGAGGAACCGACGATGGCTCTCGGGATCGGCGAAATCTCCCTCTCGGACGGGCCTCACCCGCGAAGCCAGCTCAATTTCCGAACGGGCGAACAACCACCGGGAAAAATCATTGCGATTGCTGTGGTGGGCGAAAGAATTATCCGGAATGAAATGGAGCTTTTTTTCCAGGGTTCTGAGGTTGGGGGCGCGCGCAATTTCATCCCCTGCCGGCGAGCGAAAGACAAAATCGCCAAACCCCAGGTGGTTCAGAAAAAAGGACCGCACATCAGACAACAGCGTCGGCGAATTCTTATCGACAAACACCGCCGGAATACTCGCAGCTTTGCTCGCATTCTGCGCCTCGCTGCTCATCAACAACATCGGAATATCAAACCGTTCATGCTTTATGGCTTTCAAGAGCTCCACCCCGGCATTTTCATCGCACCGGTCCCGGCGAGGAAAACGAACGTCGGAAATAATCCCCAGCACGTAGGGTTCAGACTTGCGAAAGAGCTCCATCGCTCCTTCGTAGGCATCGGCGAGCAGAATTTTGGGTCGCGCCCGCATCGCGAGGAGGCGATGTTCTTCATTGAGTCCCTCTTCCATGACCGCCTGGGTCTGGATGACCAGTTCCCGATAAAAGAGGGGCAACAGCGTAGAGAGATATTCGGGCGAATCTTCCACGTAAATGATCACGCGAATGCTGGCGGACTGGGTGTCATGAGCCACATTATTCTGATCTTCGGCACTCTTGATCATGGCAAGCAGAAGATCGGAGTTGCCACTCCAGATGAAGGTGCGGTTGTAAGGCGGGAGCGAGGATTGCGGGGCAAAACCAGACTCCTGCCCAGCCTCGAAACGGTGACACAGCAGCATGATCGGTAGTCTGGGAGCCTTCGCTCTGATCCTCTCAGCGGTGGTTGAGACATTGACATCCGCTACACGGGGCATGATGATCACCAGGTCAAAATGTTTGTTGTTCAGCGCAGCCAGTGCGGCATCGGCCGAAGAGACCCAGTTCAGCCTCGGGGGATGACTCAGATTCAAGCCCTTGTATTCGTTGTTGATCGCCTCAGACAGTCGGCAATCCTCCTCCATAACCCAGGCATCGTAAGGTGTTGAGATCAAAAGAATCTCCCGCACTTTCTTGCTCATGAGCTCATGAAACAGCTTAAAACGCGGGTCGAATTGCTCGGTGGAATGTTCAAATCCTCTGGTCGTCATGTTTCGATGCCTTGTTTCAAGGTGCAATGTCGATTTCAGCAAATGCCGCTGCCCTTTTGGAAGTTGTGCCCGCTGAGCTCCCTTCAGGGCATCAATCAGGCTGTTTTGTTGCTCAAGTGTATTGTATCATAGAAACCGCTATCTTTTCGATCTTGGAGGATTACTGAGTACAGCACCACATAAATGGGTGTCCGAATTCAGCTTGTCATACCGGCGAAAGCCGGTATCCAGGCAGTTTTTCTGGATTCCGGTTGTCACCGGAATGACGCGTCAGGATTGTGGTCACTTTATTGTGTGGACCTGTACTGAGTAGGATCAAGACAGTGGCAATTGTGAGCGACAAAACTTCTTCGTTCCGCTCACAAGAACATGACCCAATAAGAGAATTAGGAATGAGGGTTCCTCGGTGCACATTTGGCATAGGGCGGAGATAAGCCTATGGTGGAAAGGAGAGACAGATGGAACAGCCCAAGAGAACTATGCTTTATGACCGTCAAAAGGCTCTCGGAGCACAGATGGTGGAGTTTGGCGGGTGGGAAATGCCGCTCCAGTACGCTTCCGGAGTAGTGGAGGAGCATCTGGCCACGCGCAAGAGGGCAGGAATTTTCGATGTCTCCCACATGGGTCGCTTCATCATCCGCGGGGCCAACGCCGTCCCGTTCCTCCAGCACGTTCTGAGCAACAACGCGGAAGCCCTCGATCTGAGACCGACAGGGGCGCAGTACACCCTCATCCCTGATGAAGCGGGACGAGCGGTCGACGATGCCTATCTCTATCGGTTTATCGACGGAGAATACCTGCTGGTAGTCAACGCAGGCAACCGCCAGAAGGACTGGGAACACCTCCAGCAGCATCTCAAAAACTTCGACGGCGTGGAATTGACCGATCGCACCGAAGCAATCGCTATGATCGCCCTGCAGGGGCCCATGGCCCATGGGCTGATGGCAGAAGTGGTCCAGTCCGGCAGGCTCCCGGAACCGGTCCGAAATGCCGTGGGGGTGGTGACGATTGCCGGGGCTCGGGTGATGGTTGGCCGTACCGGTTATACGGGCGAGTCGCTCTCCTTCGAACTTTTCGTAAACCGGGACGACGGCCTCATGCTCTGGGACCTGTTGGGGGCGAAGGGGGCCGCGCCTGCCGGTTTGGGCGCACGGGACACGCTCCGCCTGGAAGCGGCTTTGCCTCTTTATGGCCACGAGTACGGTCAGGACCATGAGGGCAGGGAGATTCCCGTTTATGCCGTGCCCATCGCGAAGTTCGGCGTGAGCTTTTCCCCGCTCAAGGGTGAATTCGTAGGTCGGGACGCCCTGGCCAGGCAGTTTGCGGCCCTCTCAAAAATCATCTTTCGCGATTACTCTGCTATTGCTGACCTTCCGCGCATGATCCAACCGGTTGCCGTGACGGGCCGTGGTATTGCTCGCTCCGGGGCGAGAGTATTTCGAGGCGACAAACCCGTCGGTTACGTCACCAGCGGTACGATGGTGCCCTACTGGGTCTTCGAGGACCAGGGGCTTATCTCGAAACAGACTGGTGACCATCGATTGCGCTCGATCTGCCTGGCCTATATCGACAGTGACATCATCGAAGATGACCGACTCACCATTGATATTCGCGGCAAAGTTGTTGATGCGGTGGTCGTGCCCTTCCATTTGCGCTCTGAGGCGCCCCCCTATGCCCGGCCGATTGTGTACGGCCACGAACTGCCCCCGAAAACGCTGCCTGCGGCGACGGTTGGCGCCAAAGCCCTCCGCCTGTTAGATAAGACCGTCGAAAACTGGCAGTGGCGACAGCGGGAGTGCATCAACCTGATCCCCTCGGAAATGACGATGTCGCCAATGGTGCGCATGCTCTCGGTGATGGACCCGGTCTTCCGTTATGCCGAACATAAAGAATCGAAAGCGTTCTACGATGCCGACATTTTCTATTATCAGGGGACCGATTTCATCGCCGAGGTAGAGTGGCTGTTAGAAGAGGAAATGCGGAAATTCCTCGGCTGCAGTGATGTCGAGATGCGCCTGATCAGCGGCCAGATGGCCAACACCGCCGTATTCAGCGCCCTGCTCGACTACCTCAACCGGGCCGATCGCCGCCAGGAACCGCGACGCATTCGCCGGGTGATGAACAACTACATCGGCAAGGGCGGTCACCTCAGCGCGCAACCCATGGGCGCCCTCAGGGATTTCGTCGCCCGCGATCCCCTAACGGAGCGTCCGGCTGTGGTTAACTTTCCGGTGCTCGAGGAAAACCCCTATAAGATCGATGTGCCCGCCACGCTCGAACTGATCGATAGGTCTCGACCGGAGCTGATCATTTTCGGGAAAAGCATGTTCCTTCATAAAGAACCAGTGGCCGAGATCCGCCAATATCTCGACGCCGCCCATCTTGACGCGGTGGTGATGGTTGACATGGCGCATGTGTTGGGGCTCGTCGGTCCTCATTTTCAACAACCCTTTATCGAAGGGGCCGATCTGGTGACGGCTTCGACTCATAAGACCTTCTTTGGCACCCAGCGGGGTGTGGTGGGAAGCCGCTTCCAGGAGCATGAAGAACGCTATGAGCTATGGGAGGCTATCCGCCGCCGGGCCTTTCCCGGGTCGGTCTCCAACCATCACCTGGGCACGCTGCTTGGGCTCCTCATGGCTGCTTACGAAATGAACCATTTTAAAAATGAATACCAGCCGAGGGTCGTGGCCAACGCCAAAGCCTTCGCCCGAGCCCTCAAAGATTGCGGCTTCGATGTCGCTGGCGATCCGAGTATCGACTACACGGAAACCCATCAGGTGGTGGTGAATGTCGGCTACGCTCAGGGTCCGGATATGGCACAGCGACTGGAAGCCAACAACATCATTTGCAATTTTCAGGCTACGCCGGACGAGGAGGGTTTCACTGCCTCCGGAGCCATACGGCTTGGGGTGTCGGAGATGACTCGTTTCGGGATGGAGGAAAAAGACTTTCGCGCCCTGGCGTTCTTGATGAAGGAAGTAGTGATGGACGGTGCCAACGTGGCGAGTCAGGTTAAAGCGTTGCGTCAGCCATTCTGCGAATTATGTTTCTGCTTTCGCGGCGATGAATACGCGGCCCTTGTACAGAAGCTGCACGAGCTCTTATAGAGCGGCAATCTGTTCGGACCCGTCCCCAAAATAACTTGCTTTCACTTTGACCCTCTTCAAACCACGAAGGACACGAAGATATGACTTTGTGTCCTTCATTCTCTTCGTATTGTTAGTGGTCAAATAGTGTGTTTTACTTTCGCACAACTCCTATCCCGATCCGGCCAAATCCTGCTCCTCAAATTCTCGTGCAAAACGGACGCCCTGCTGCGCGTAGCCCCGACAGCGGTAGAATTCATGGGCCTCATGGCGATGTGCGGCGCTGGTGACCTCGATGCGACTGCAGCCAAGATCGCGGAGGAATGCCTCGGCCCAAAGCAGTAGTGCCGTTCCAATGCCTTGGCCTGTGAACGCCCTGCTGACCGCAAGGACGCTTACCCTGCCCACGGAATGGGGACGATGCAGGACGGGAGAGGCAAACGCTGAGACGACGCCTACAACCGACCGGTCTTTGACCGCGACAAACGTTCCGTAACGTGGCGCGAGCTCCCGAATGGCGCGCACATTGGCACTGACTGTCTCCCTATCCAGCGGATGGCCCATCTCGGACATGAGACCGGAAATGGGTTCGGAATCATCTTCCTGCGCCTGGCGGATTTCCACTGTTGCATGCATGACTGCCCCCCTCATCTAATGCACATGACCAGTGTTTCAATCGCTGCCTGCTGAATTCTACCCTCTGTTATAGTTGTTTGAAGAGGTCTCAATATCCGTTGCCTCCTCATCGCCAACCGATCTCTTCAGGATGTCCACGAATTCAATCGGAAGGATGGTGGCCTGCCCGGCAAAGCGGACACAGACCATATTCAACGTGACCTTCGTGCAGAGCACCCATCCATCTTCTCCTTCACTACGGTAGATTGCCTGAGAAAGGGCGAGGCTTCGTCTCCGCCACCATTTGACACCCGTGTGGATCTCGATCATTTCGTCATAGTGGAGGGGACGTCGATAGGAGCAAGTAGCTTCTACAATAGCCAGGTGTAACTGCTGATCCATAAAGCGGCGGTAAGGATATCCCAGGTCCCGGAGGAAGGCTTCTCGACCCAGTTCAAAAAGATGAAAGTAGTTCCCGTGGTAAACTGCCTGTCCCAGGTCCACCTCGAAAAGTGGAACCCGGAGCTGAGTCTTGTGCCAGACCCTGGAGGATTCTTGATTTGTTTTGCTTCCAGCCATTACTGCAGTCTCCGAGACAATGATGTGAGCTGTGTCGTGTGCTTAGGACTTGCTCTCATTTTAACCTCATTTCAAACCACGAAGGACACGAAGAGCACGAAGAAATCACTTCGTGCTCTTCGTGTCCTTCGTGGTGAAGGAAGAAGCGATATTTTTGGACAACTCCTTAAGGGCGGCCAAAAATACAATTGATCGCACTTACTGATTGTACTATTTTTTCACAAATTGTACCAGTTTCTGATCGCTGGCGCGGTCATATGCGTCTGGATGGTGGATGGTCGTCACAACAGGAGATACGGAATGCGCGTTGTTGATTTACGATCCGATACGGTTACCCGGCCAACTCCGAGGATGCGCCGGGCTATGGCTGAAGCAGAAGTGGGCGATGATGTTTTTGGCGAGGACCCGACGGTCAATAGACTCGAGGGGCTTGCGGCGGAGCGCCTTGGCAAGCAGGCTGCCATCTTTGTCCCCAGCGGCACCATGGCAAACCTGATTAGCCTCCTTGCCCATTGCGGCAGAGGCGATGAGGTGATCCTCGGCGATCAGTCTCATACCTACTTCTACGAGCAGGGAGGAATGGCCGCGCTGGGAGGTATCCATCCCCGCCCGCTCCACAATGAGCCGGATGGAACCATAGATGTACATGACATCGAGGCTGCCATTCGGCCTGATAATGTGCACTTTCCCAGAACTCGCCTGATCTCTCTGGAAAACACGCACAATCGGTGCCACGGTAGCCCTCTTAGCCTTGCTTACCTGGCTGCGGTGCGAGAGATCGCCAACCGTTACGGGCTCAAGCTGCACCTTGATGGTGCCCGGCTCTTCAACGCGGCTGTCGCGCAAGAATTGGATGCAAGAGAGATCGCCGCAGACGCCGATTCGGTGTCTTTTTGCTTCAGCAAAGCCCTTGCAGCCCCTGTGGGATCGGTGATATGCGGCGCCAGAGATTTCATTGCCGAAGCGAGGCGCGCTCGCAAGGTGCTTGGGGGTGGAATGCGCCAGGCCGGCGTGCTCGC
>JADGQM010000206.1 GCA_017881795.1 Syntrophobacteraceae bacterium | reverse complement strand
GCTGCGCCAGGCGGCCGAGCGAATCTCCCAGCTGGAATGGATATGGGAGAAGTTCAAAGGGAAGGATCTTGATCGATCTTCTGCAGGAGCACAGGGGAATAACAGGACGAAAGGCATAAGTAAGAGAATCAAAAACAGGGTAAAACAAATGATGCACATAGAGATTGGCCACGGATTTTCGTTCAACGAGGAACTCATACGGGTGCCGCTTCTGCTGCAGGGCACACAAGGGGACGTGGCGCTACCAAGGAAGGAACTCTGCAGTCAGCTGGACATATTCCCTACTCTCCTTGATTTGGTTGACATCCCGGTTCCAAAGAACATCGATGGTATCAGCTTACTCGCCTCAGCCAGTCACGAGTCGCTTTACCTCGAGAATTGCATCTCGGAGCAACCTGATGACCGGATGGTGATGAAAGGGGTACGAACGATTGAACATAAATATGTCGTGAGACCTTTCGCGGAGCAGGCTCAAGAGGAAGTATATGATCTGAGAAACGACCCTCACGAAAAGCACAATCTCAGGTCAGAATTGCGGGCACAACAGGTTCTTGATCATTTGAAAGAAGAACTGACCCGCTTTGGTGTTGAAACACTTGAGGATTACATGGAAGGCTTCTCGGAGCCGGAGAGTGAATATGTCAAGGAGCGCATGATAGAAACACTGAGAGAGCTTGGGTATATGTAAGAAAAACTAATCGGTTTGTAACTACGCTCTGCGGCTAGACAACAAAAGCTGTTTGTGGTAGCAGATGCATCCAAGTGAAAACCGGTTACAAGAACTCACTATCGTTGGAGGAGATGATGACTACAGTTAAAGCGACTAATATCACCTGGCACAGCACTCATGTTGACCGAACGGACCGAGAACGGCTTCTCAGGCAGAAGGGCTGCACAATCTGGTTTACCGGTCTTCCCTCTTCGGGGAAGAGCACGACGGCCTTTACCCTGGAACATGAGCTCATCAGCCTGGGATACCTGGCTTATGTCCTCGATGGCGATAATGTTCGCCACGGGCTGAACAAGAACCTGGGATTTTCGGCAGCCGATCGAGAAGAAAATATCAGGCGTATTGGCGAGGTTGCCAAGCTTTTCGCCGATGCCGGCATCCTAACCATGACCAGCTTCATTTCGCCCTATCGCCGGGAGCGTGACCTGGCCCGAGAGATCCACGGTGAGGCGGGGCTCCTTTTTGTGGAAGTATTTGTGGACACACCCATCGAGATTTGCGAAGAACGCGACCCCAAAGGCCTTTATCAGAAAGCACGACGCGGGGAGCTGAAAGGATTTACCGGCATCGATGATCCTTATGAGCCCCCCCTCAATCCGGAACTGGTGGTGAAGACCGGCGAATATTCACCCGAGATCATCACCGCACAGATCCTCTCGTATCTGGTCAGAAACGATTTTCTGGTTGTTGATGAGAAGAATGCGTGTGTAGAGAGGATCAACACCCTCAACCAGCAAAACGCGATTCACAACAGTGATCAGAAATGCCATCGATAGCGTGATGAGCGCCCACCGGCCCATCTGACTGCGATCCCATCTGGCCCCGTGGGTCGGGCAGCGAGACTCGGAGAGATGGAGATGGGGAGATGAGGGCGCAAGCGATTCGATCTCCGTGTCTCCCCCTCACCCCCTCTCCGCGTCGTTGCCGCGAGGCCAAGTGCGTGCAAGTGCCATATGGCCCATGGGGGTGGGGAACTCTCTGCGCCGAGAGTCAATTCTTCGCGTTTGCCATGGACTTTAAGTATTCGATAACCAGCTCCGCCGTCTGTCTGTGGTAAAGCATCGCCACATGGCTGATCGGTGACGTCTCCTGGTGAATCCAGCCGGCGCCGGTGGCCTGTAAAGCATGGTTCGGAAGCACCATGTTGTCGACCGGAGAATAGAGGGCCACACAAGGGGTACCGACCTCTGCCTCCCCCTTCTCAAGCTCCTCGATCAGGGCGCCGCGATAGATGATGCTCTTCGCCAAATTACCCAAGCCCAGAGCTGCCAGTTTGCTTCCTTGATGAGGTGTGCCCAGCGTGATCACTCCCCCAATTTTCGCGGAGTTTCCCACAGACTGCAGCAAGGCTCGGCTCAACAGCCCCCCCAGGCTGTGGCCGACAAGAATCGGTGGCCTCCCGGGGAAGCGTTCGCACACCTCGGCAAGCAGTTGCTCCAGGTTCTTCACCAGTTGAGGAAACGTCTGGTTCCAACTGCTGTATCCCATGACGGTGATGTCGGCAAAACCTGCAGCCTTCAACCATCGTCGGTAAAGAAACCAGGCACTGATATTGTGGTACAGCCCATGAACCAGAATGATGGGGGGTAGGGGGCAGCTCGAAGCGGGCTCGGGCTGCCACAGTTTGCGCCAAAAGGAAGTGGGGTAGAGCGCGATGGTGAGCAAGAGGCTGAAGTAAGAGGACAAGATTCCCTTAATCAGCAACCTTCCCGGGTTGCCGTTCGAAAGGTCCTCCAGATAACGTCGATGAGCGCTGCTGGCCGTCTCGTACCAAAACAATGCATAGGTTTGTACGGCAATTCCCAAAGGGATCAAGATCAGCAAAAGCAGTACAATCATAACGATCCTTTCCTGGAAAAGTATTCGAGGATTTCACCCAGATGCGCAACGGACCAGTCGGGGCGTGGCTTTTCACCTCTCAACACCTGGGCGAGAAGGGTTTTTTCTCTCTCCGGACCGTGAAGCACCCAGACGGCGTGCATGCCCACTCCCAGAGCAGGCTCGATGTCAAGCTCATAAGAATCGCCTACCATCCAACATCGTTCAGCCGCTGCTCCAACTTGCTCCAGTGCATGCCGAAAAAAATCCGGGGACGGTTTCTTAAATCCCAGGCGATAACTCAACACATGATGGTCAACGAGCTCAATCAGTTCCGGGCAGCATTCGCAGACGCCCGAGTAGAAGGGATGCCATGTATTGGAAAGTAACCCCAGTTTGAAGCCCCCTGCTTTCAACATTCTTAGAACTGACGTAGCGCCATCGACTTCTTTCACCCCCCGGCGCTGCTCTCCCCAAACTTCTTCCACGGCAGTTTGCAGGAGATTCTGCTCGTGGTCAACAAGGATTCCCCTGAGTGCTTCCACCAGCGATGAGGGTTCGAGAGACAAGTGGGTCATGATCAAGCGCCCGACTTTCCTGGTTTCCTTTTCGGAAAGATCGAGCCTGGAAGCCATGAGTCTTCGCGCAGACCGCGCTGTACCCGTCACCACCGTCTGCCCCATGTCGAAAAAAATGACCCGCGGTTGCAAGTTCGTTACCCCTTTCTATCCCGCGCCTCTAACACTTCAGCATTCTTCACCAGAAAGGAAATCCGTCGCCGCGGTCCGACGCCGTGAGGTTATGTTTTGGATGTCGGCAAGCATATATTCATAGGTCTGCGGGGCAATGAGCAAATGTTCGAAAACCTTGAGCCCTGACTCCCGGACGGCTTCCTTCCAGAAGCGGTCGCGCTCGGGAGTGACGGATTCGTAGGGATGCTCGTAGTAGACGGCGCGAATCCGAGCGGTGGCAATCAGTTTGAGGCAAACATAGCAAGGGGCAAGGGTGGCATAGAGGATTGATCCTTCAAGGGCGGTGCCATAGCGGGCCGCCTGGGCAATGGCGTTGGCTTCGGCGTGCGAGGCTCGACAGAAGTTATATTTATCAACGTCCGGAATCCCGTGGGCGCGCCTGAAACAAAAGGGTTCGCCGTCGTGTGGGAGTTGGTCGATGCAGTGTTGAGCGCCGGGCATGGCGCCGTTGTAACCGGTGGTCAGGATGTGGTTGTCCTTGGCGATCACCGCCCCCGTAGGCCGTGAGTTGCACGTGGATCGTGAACTGACAATCTTTGCAATCAGCATGAAGTATTCATGCCAACTGGGACGAATCCTGGGCTTAGGTGAAGTTTTTTGAGGCATGCTTTCGTCTCCGGACCAGGCTCTTTTGCACTGATGGGAAGAGCTCCATTTGGGTGTGTGGAAGGAAGAGGGAGGCAACAAACTCCTTCATGAATTCCGGGTGCACGGACAATTCAAAATAAGTCATCTGCTTGGCAATCATATCAGCCTTGCGAAAGGCTTCCGTCGACAGGAGGGCAAGGCGCGCTCCGGCAAGAGAACTGTTTCCGATAAAGCGGATCCGTTCTCTGGGAATATCCGGAAGCAGCCCGATGAAGACGGCTTTATCGATGTCTAAATGCGCGCCAAAGCCGCCGGCAACATAGATGTTTTTCAGGTCGTTGAAGGAGATCTCGAGATTTTCCAGGAGCACTCTCATAGCCGCCAGAACCGCACCTTTGCTCTTGATGAGGTTGCCTAGGTCGTCTTCCGTTATGGCGACCGCTTCTCCGGTTTCCGTCTCGGCCGGCTGGGCCAGGACAAATTCGGGGACTTCATCAGCAACCTGGACCCGGGGATGTTCGTATTTGATGAACTTACCGTTCTGATCAATGATCTGTTCCGCCACCAGTTCGGCGACGGCATCGACGAGACCGGAGCCGCAAATCCCGCGTGGTCTGGCATTCCCCACCGTCCAATAGATTACTTTCCCGCCGTTGATCCTAACCTTCTCGATGGCGCCCCGCATGGCCCTCATCCCACACTTGACGCCCCCCCCCTCAAAGGCCGGACCGGCGGAGCAAGAGCAGCACACCAACCATTCCCTGTTGCCGATGACAATTTCGCCGTTGGTGCCCACATCAATGAGAGCGCTGACCTGCGGGTGGTCACTCATGCCGCAGGCGAGCACTCCTGCCGTTATGTCCCCGCCCACGTAGCTGCTCACACATGGCAGGCAGTGCAGGATGGCCTTTGGATGAGCGTGCAAACCCAGTTCCGCTGCCTGGAACCGAGGGAAACGATTAGCCGTCGAAATATAGGGTTCAACCCTGATGTAGCGAGGATCAAGACCAAGAAGGAGGTGGGTCATGGTGGTGTTCCCGGCGGCAACCAGGCAGGTAATATCATGGTGTGCGATGCCCGCTCCCCTCACTAAGCCGTCCACCAGTGAATTGATGCTGACGCCGACGGCTTCGGTGAGTGAGGCCAAGCCTCCGTGACCACAGGCAAAAATCATGCGCGAAATAACGTCCTCTCCATAATGAACCTGCCTGTTTTGACTGGCTTCCACTCCGACTACCGCGCCTGTACTCAAATCGATCAGTTGCGCAACGATGGTGGTCGTCCCCACATCGATTGCCACGCCATAATTCTGTTTGCTGGCATCGCCGCCTTCAATGCTGCGAACGGTCGGTGCATCCAGGTCTCGCAAATGGATCGTGGCCGTCACCTTCCAATCGTGGTGACGGAGTTTTGCCGCAAGACCCCAAAGGCAGGAGAAATGAGTCCGCAGGCGGAGCACTTGGAAGAGTGTCACGGTTCTTCGAAGCTCTCGGTAGATGCGCTCCAAATCGGAAAGGGTGTCGGTGAGGCTGGGGTGGGGGAGCTCGAGATAGTATTTCTGGCACAGGGGGCGAAGAGCGCGGTCTCTTGAAATATCGGGACCTTGGTCAAGAGGGCCGGGGGCTTCATACCGCAGGATCTCATCGACGGTCAGCGCCTGCTTCTGCTCCGGCGCGAGCTCATCAGAATACCTGAGCCAGTCGAAGGAAACATCATACTGCGTTAAGATCTGCATATCTTCCTTGCGCGATTCGGGAGGTATCCAGATCTCGATGTCTTCGGCGAGAATCTCCGTCTGGCAGGCGAGGACGAAACCCGCCTCCAACTCGTTTTTGGTAAGGAAGCCAAGGTGTTTACTCGAAAAGTTCACTCGTCCACGGGTGACCTTAACCCGACATTTTCCGCAGACTCCTTCCCCGCCACATTGATTGTTTATGTCAAGCCCTGCATAGGACAGGATGTCAAGGATGCTTTCACCAGGTCGGGCTTCGATTTTCGTGCCTTCTGGCAGAAATGTGACAATTACTGGAGTCATCCTGGTAATTCTCCTGGGCGGGCTCTTGTGGCGCCGCCGGCAGCAATGGGCCCATATTTAGAAAATGGGCAAAACAATTTACATCATTTCTGGAGCCCTGACCATAAATTGCTTGTAAAATACCGAGGAGCTCGAGCCGGTAAGGGCGACCGGCCGGTCGCCCTTACCGCGGGTTGAATGGTGGTCGAACTGGTAGGAAACTTTGGGTCATCGCGAATTAACGTGAGATTTTTCTGCCAATATCACGCAAATCCGCGATGATCCGAAACTTTCGCCGAGATATACGGGATCAGTTTTCGGAGATGAAATGGGGATCGATCCATCCATGCAGAACATCGCCTACTACATCACTCCCCATGGCTTTGGACATGCCATCCGCTCGCTTGAAGTCATAAGGCATCTGCTGGCAAGCAATGGGGGATTCCGGATAACGGTGGTTTCCGATATTCCGGAATTCCTGGTGAAGCAGTGTGTGGGCAGAGCGTTGCCTTTCAGAAGGAGGAGGCTGGATGTCGGGTTGGTGCAAAAGGACAGCGTCCGCTTTGACCTGGAGGCCACGCAAAATGCCTTGGAGTCACTTTACCGGAATCGCGCCAGGCTGATTGAAGAAGAAGTCAGTTTCTTTCGGGAGGCATCTATTGAGGGGATCGTTTCCGATATTGCCTTTTTGCCCTTCTATGCGGCTTCTCAACACCAGATTCCGGGCATCGGTCTAGGCAACTTCACTTGGGATTGGATTTATCAAAGTTATGCGCGCTCTGATCCCTCCTGGGAGCCTCTCATAGCCTGGATTCGGGAAGGTTATGGGCGCTGCAGGCTGCTGCTTCAGTTGCCCATGCATGGAGATTGCAGTTCTTGTCCCTCGGTTCGAGATGTTCCGTTAGTGGCTCGAAAGGCTGCAAGAAAACCTCGGGAAACGCTGGCGTTACTGGGATGTGACCCGCAGAAACGCCATTATCTTATCTCCTTTTCTGAACTGAACCTGACCGGCGATGCTCTGAAAAGGCTCGAACGAATCACCGATGCCGTCTTTTTCACCAAGCATCCCTTGAAACTTCGGTTTGCCAACGGGCGTTCGCTTGATGCCTTCACGTTATCCTATCCTGACGTTGTTGCAGCGATGGATGGCGTGATCACCAAACCCGGCTATGGCATCGTCTCGGACTGTCTTGCTCACGGCGCTCCCATGGTCTATACGGACCGGGGTCCATTTCCGGAATACGAGATCCTGGTGCGCGAGATCAAGCACCATTTAGCGAATGCCTATTTGCCATCAGAGGACCTTTACGCGGGGTCTTGGGAGGGCGCGCTGAGAGAGGTCGCCAACCAGCCGCGCCGCTATCCTCAGATCAGGAATGACGGCGCCGCAGTATGTGCTCAACTGATCAAGGACGCTCTGAAAGGGAGGAACATTGTCTGTTGATGACCAGGGAATGGTTGATAGTTGATGGTTGATAGTTGATGAGTCGGGAGGGGCTGACGCAAATGAACAAGGAGTCGGGTTGAGGTCCTGGCGCTCCGGGTGTCATCGCATGGCACGATCAGCACATGCTCAGAAACTACTAACCATTAACCATTAACTATTAACCACTAACGGTCATGACCCGGTGGGTCACAACAAAGCATGAAAGTCCTCTGCGTCATTCCGGCGTACGCCGGAATCCAGAAGAATAGCCTGGATACCGG
>JADGQM010000205.1 GCA_017881795.1 Syntrophobacteraceae bacterium | reverse complement strand
TACCTCGGGTTCACCTCGAACATACGCATCGTCTTCAATAATTAATTAACCCTAATTTTTCGCGGGGGATTTGCCATGGTCTTTTCGACTGTTCTCGAGCGAGCCGGCGCTGTTGTCTTGCGCCCGGCATCCAAAGGTCTTTTGTTGGGGTTCGCTATGTGCCCCGCCCTATTATTTGCATCGGCGGCCCTTGCGGCAGATGCCTCTTCCCTGAACTCGGGCGACACCGCCTGGCTGCTCATCTCCTCGGCGCTGGTGATGCTGATGCTCCCGGGGCTTGCCCTCTTCAATGGCGGGATGGTTCAGAAAAAGAACGTCTTGAATTCGATCATGCATTCCTTTTCGGCACTGGGAGTTATCGGTATCCAATGGATCGTGATCGGCTATTCTCTGGCCTTTGCTCCCGGCAATGACTTTATCGGTGGCTTCAGTCAGGTTTTTCTTATGGGCACCACTCCCGAGTCCCTGAACGGCACGGTGCCAAGTTATGCGTTCATTATGTTTCAGGGCATGTTTGCGATCATCACGCCGGCCCTCATCAGTGGCGCCATCGCTGAACGGATGAAATTCAGCGCTTATGTCATCTTCATTTTTCTTTGGTCACTGCTTGTCTATGATCCCATCGCCCATTGGGTCTGGGGGGGAGGCTGGATGTCCAAGATGGGGACTCTGGATTTCGCCGGCGGCATTGTTGTGCATCTTTCGTCGGGGGTGGCGGCCCTCGCTCTGGCTCGCATGCTGGGCATCCGCAAGGGGTATCCCAGCGAGATGTTCATCCCGCACAATCTCACCATGACACTGCTTGGGGCCGGCCTGCTGTGGTTCGGGTGGTTCGGCTTCAACGCGGGCAGCGCCAACGCCGCCAATGCCAATGCCGCGCTGGCCTTCACCACGACGATGACCGCGGCCGCGGCCGCGGCCTGTGCCTGGATGATCATGGAATGGTGGCTGGTGAAAAGACCCAGTGCCCTGGGTTTGGCGACCGGAACGATAGCGGGTCTTGCCACGATCACGCCCGCCGCAGGATATGTGGTGCCGGGCTGGGCCCTCGTCATCGGCCTGTCCGCCGGAGTCATTTGCTTTTACGGAGTGAGGCTCAAATTCACCTTTGGTTACGATGATTCTCTGGACGTGGTTGGAGTCCACGGCATTGGCGGCGTGTGGGGTCCCATTGCCACGGGGCTCTTTGCCTCCGTGGGTGCTCAGGGATTGGTTGCGGGCAATCTGCACCAGCTCTGGGTCCAGTTGCTGAGTGTCCTGGCAGCGGGGATCTATGCCTTCGTCGTAACTTACGTTATCGGACTCGTCCTGAATAAGACAATGGGACTGAGAGTCAATGACGAGGAAGAGTTCGGCGGCCTTGACAAAGAGATTCACGGCGAGGTGGGATATAGTATTTAGAGAACAGCACCCAGCCTCACCCATCTTCGCCGTGGGTGAGGCATCAATTCGCATCAGATACACTACGGATATTGCTGCCGTATGCGCCGGCCAAAGGCAAGCACGGAACGAAGAGGGTCATCCGAGGCAAAGCCGGAGCGTTCCCCCTGAACCATCCCTTACCGAATCTTGAGAACGGTGGTGCACGGTTTGCCGACTGAAACTCCAGAGTACCAGGTTAGCATGGGAGGATGCTCCGCAATTCACATCTGCAGATCATCGAGGAACTCAGATGCTGGATCGACGCTCGTCACGAGCAGATGATCGCGGGCACGGGTGCAAGCGACGTAAAGCAGGTGCCGTTCGGTGTTGTAGACTTCTTCCAGATCCGTGTCGTCCGCGACCGTTTCGATCCTTTCCTGCAGGGGAATGACTTCATCATCGCAGGCCATCACGACAACGGCACGGAACTCCAGGCCTTTGGCAAGATGCATGGTGCTGATCGAAACATGCCCGCTGATCGTGTCAACGTTTTCGTCGAGCACCTTGAAGGCTAGCCCCGCATCCTGCACTGCCGCACGGGCTCTGTCCAGTTCCGCCGGAGATCGAACGAAAATACCTATTTCGTGCGGCAGCAACCCCTCGGTCATGCGGTCCGAGAGCCATTTACCGACCGTTTCGATTTCGTCTTCCACAGTGTCAAGAACCATGATGGTAGGTTTCGGGCCGTTGAATACCGAAATCGTGCCGCGCCTTTCTGCTGTAATGCCATCAACGTCTGCCAGTTCGGGTGCCAGGAGGCGGTCGGCTTGCATCCTGATTTGGTGTGACGTCCGGTAATTGATTCGCAGTGTATGGGAACGTCCACGAATATCGACGCCGAGCGCTTTCCAAGAAAAGGGTTGCTGAAAGATCCGTTGACCAAGATCACCGGCAAAGAAAAGGCGGTTCGGTCGCCCAGCCGAAAGTGCGGCGAGAAACCGTAATTGAGATACGCTGACATCCTGAGCCTCGTCTACGACGACAAAGTCGAAAGGCGGGTGTTTGCTTTTCGCAAGCTGAGATGCCAGTCGGCTGAACGAGCAGGAATCCGTTACCAGGTTGCGGTTCTTCAAACTGGACCGGACGCGATCGAAAATCGACCAGAGCACGGCGCGCTGCTTCTCCTTCAGACGCGTTTTTCGACCCAACCGCCTGACATCACGATACCCCTCCCAGGTTTCCAATTGCCATGCGTCAACGACCTGCTCCCACTCCGTCATTAGAAAATGCCGACCAAACTTGTGCTCATCGACCTCTCCGGCGGCCTCTTCCAGAAGCTGTTGGATTACTTCTCGGGACGATGTCTCCAGACGGCCGAAATACACCTCATAGAGCCGCCGGCCAATCGCGCTCATGCCATGTACTTCCAGTCGTTCGCCGATACGCGGTTCGTTGCTGATTAACCGCCTAAGTTTCGTTCTCAGTGCATTTGCCAGGGTGTCGGAAAAGGTAGTGAGCAACACCCTGGAATCAGGGTTGGTGCGGGCAAGAAAGACAGCCCGGTGGAGTGCAACGATCGTCTTTCCCGTGCCCGCCGAACCCGAAATCCGCGCTGGACCGCTGTAATCCCGCTCAACAAGCTGACGCTGCACAGGATGGAGAAAGACGGTCCATTTTTCCCAGGGGTATTCGAGCGCGCGTTCGAGTTCTTCAAAGTTGTTCATCACCCGGAATCGGCGCTGCGCATCGGGATGGTCGAAGGGATCTGTGCCGGTAGCCACGGGCTGATCGACTTGCGGTCTCCCACCGGTGGCCAGTTCCAGCAGAGCCTCGGCGGCTTCACTCGGCAGATGGTCGGCCAACTCCAGCACGTTGTCCTCATTGGCTTTGCGCACATCGCCCAACCACTCGACCGGCACACCGTAGCTCAGCAGATCGTCATCGGGGACGCTGGCGAACAAAAACGGTTTGGGGAGCGCCGGCTGTTCGACCTCCACGTATTTGGGAATAGTTATTTCTTTGACCTTTTCACGGATCTCAATCAGTTGCGCCGCGCCAGTCTTGGGGTGCGTTTCCAACTTGCGCCGCTCGGCCCATTCATAGGCGCTGTCATGATGATCCACGTAGCACAGCAACAGACTGGCGTCGGTCTTGTGTACGATCAGCCGGATGTCGCTGCTGACCCGTACCGACCAGAAGTTCGGATCTTTCGCCTTGTCGAGCTTGTGCAATTTCATCCCTGGGCTGGCCGGGTTCAGTTGCAGGTCAAAGGCCGTGGTCTTGACAGCCTTCTGTTCGTGACCGGTAAGCCTGGCGAGGCTGTCGGTGAATGTGTCGGCAATTCGGAATTCCATCTCAGTGCTCCACCACCACGGGCACGGCGATCTGATTGGCAACCGCGCTATACAGATCCACCTCGACCTCAGGTGCGCGAATGGAGACAACCAATGCGTAGCGCGCTACTTTGTCATATCGCTCTAACCGCGTACGGATCTTCCACCAGCCTACTGCCGGATAGACTGCCAGTATTCCACGACTGGCAAGTTCCGCTGCCTTGCCCTGCCAGATGTCTGAATGCAGCGATCCCTTGTGCCGGTTCTGTTTACCGATCCTCCACGAAGGATCGTCACCCCCGCTACGCGTACCCTCCTCTTCATCACGCGCCGCAGCGTTTATTCGTGGTCGGGTAACCTGTGCGTCATCCGTCCAAAGGGCTCGCAGGCTTGCAGTACGAATTTGCCGAATTGTGTTGATCAGGGTTTTGTGATCTCGAGCGCGTCCCAGCTTATCTCGCTTATCATTCAGATAGTCTCGAATCAGACCTTCAAAATGTTCCAGCTTCCCATCCGGGACAAAGATGGTCGCATACGTGCAATGATCCTCATGGCGAACGTTCAGCAACTCGATGCCGGAACGCTCTCGAGCCAGACTTTCAAAGGCCAGTTCGATGTCTGGAAAACTCTCGAACTCCACCCGCAACCCGAACCCGCCTTCGAGTCCACCTTCTTCCTGAGCCTCACGGGCGGCCAATATCTCCGGCTTCAGCGCTTCGACCTGACTGAGTAGCGCCGTTCCGTGGCGATAACGGTCGCGCTCCGGGACCTGCTGCCGCGCTCAACCTTCTGCAGCGGCCTTCTGAACCGCTCGGTCTCGGTAAAGCCTCCCAGGATGAAGTGCCGATTTTTCCTCTCGTCGTGATCCGTCATGAGAAGAAGATGCCTTCCCTGTTATGAGTTTTTCTTTAGCCGGCCTACGACATCCTGGCGTTCTAACAACATGAGGCGGATTTGGGCCTCGGTGACGCGTTCACGCCCATGGATCAGTCCTTCCTTGAGCACCTCCTCCGCTGCCCGGGTGACTTCCGCATGGCTCAGGCCGGCAGCGGCCTCCGCCAAACGCTTCCAGGGGACTTCCTTTGCGGCGGAACTTGCCAGTCGCGCCTTGAGCAGCGCGGCGATCTGCGCAGCATCGGGTAGCTCGTAGTGCAGCACATCGTCAAAACGGCGAAACAGAGCGTGGTCCAGGATATCCGGATGATTGGTGGCGGCAATGATAAGGCTGTGAGAGTCATCCTGCTCGATCATTTGCAGGAAGCTATTGAGGACCCGCCGGATTTCGCCAACATCATTGGTTAGCCCACGCTGGGAACCGATGGCATCGAACTCATCAAAGAAGTAGACGCCGCGGGTTTGGCCGGTGGCATCGAAGACCTGCCGCAGTTTGGCAGCCGTTTCCCCCATATACTTGGTGATCAGCCCGTCCAGATGGACCAGGAACAGTGGGATACCCAACTCCCCGGCGAGAACCGAGGCCGTTAGCGTTTTTCCAGTACCCGGAGAACCCACCAACAGCAGCTTACGACGCGGAGAAAGCCCATGTTCGAGGATCCGGGCGGCGTGGCGCTGCTCTCGAATGACCCGCTGAAGCTGTTGTTCCAGGGTTGTATCCAGGACCATGTCGCTCAGCCGTGCCTTGGGGTACGAAACCGTCAACATTCCGGCCAACTCGCCCTTTGGGCGGCTGATGGGCACCGGTTGCACCGCTCCCCGACGGCGCTTGGCCTCATCGATCAGAGCGCGCAGTTCCTCGGCCAGCTTCCCATGGCCCAGCTTTGCCTCGTGTGCGGCGACCTGCATGGCCACTGAAAAGAAGCGCTGATCATCACCCTTCAGATGTGACTTGAGCAGGGCTTTCAACTGTTCAGCACTTGCCATAATTGAGCCTCCTTCGTAGGATAAACCCCATCATACCCTAAATACCTTCATCACTTCATCGCCAAGGTGGTTGATTACCTTGATCGCGATGCGGCCGGACCCGGGTTTGTCAAATGGGCGCGAGGTGTCGCTGTGGAGCGAGTCCCAGGCGTCTTCGTTGATCTCGGCCTTGAGGGTCGTCTTGAGGGACTTGTACGGATCGCTTGCGCCCAGGAAATAGGCGTGGCGCACAAAGAAGCTTTCCTCGTTGTAGTCGGTGTCGATGAACCAGCAGGCGATGCCCTCGGCCCCATTGCTGCGGACCTCACCGGTGTTGGGATGGAAGACATCCACGCCGTTGATCTTTACCTGGATTTGTCCTTCTTCTGCCTCGATGATGTCGATGTCCGGCTCGCCGAAGATGACAAAAAGGTTGCCCTTACCAGTGTTCTTCAGGTCATCGGCCATGTGCAGGTCGGCATTCATCCGCGCCTTGAGCACGGGGATACGGCCAAGTTTGTCGAAATCTGCCGAGTGGGCGTCGTAGTTGAAGGCACAGGTAATGAGCGCGTCGAAGTCCGCGTCGCCCGCCTCGCGGGCGGCGGCCACAAGATCCGGGCGGGAAACGGTGCCGAACTCCGGGCCGATGAAGATAGCGGCACGCTTTTCGGTGCCCGACTCTTCGTCGCCTTCGACGTATCGCCCTTCGGCATAGACAAAGTGACCCGGCCAGGGTGTGATCGACGTGAAATGGATCTTGTCTTCCTTGTGAGCCTGCTGCACGCCGGCCGTCTTGAGGTTTTCCAGGATCATTTGGGCGAAGTCCCGTTCCCCTCCGTTGCCAGCCTTTGATTCCGTACCGCCGTCGATCAGTTCATCGTTCTCGTCCACGGTCAATACGCGATGCGGGGAAAGACTTTCCACTGTGAATGGGCCGGAGACGCGGACCTTCTTCTTATCCTCATAGGGCTTGTCGTAGAGGTATTCAAACTCTGCCTTGGCGGCGATGGATGCGTCGATTTCCTTCTGCCGGGCAATGCGATGCTTCCACCATTCTGCATGGAGTCTTTTTGCTTCCAACTGCCATTTGTCCTCACCCATCTTTCTCTAGACGGGTTTGATGGGTTCGTGACGGGTTTCCTGAGGTGCCTGGTGAGCTGGATGAGCCCCCTGCGAGGCAAGTCGCGGCGCATTTCTGACGCGGTTGATAAGCGTCCCCGTTGTCCCCTTTATGGCCCCTTTTGAATTGGCAAATCCCGAAGGCGCACAGAAAGTCCTCATGACCCCTTCGGCTCCTTCCTGCCCCTTCCCGTTTTTACCGCAGTTGGCTTTGACTTTCTTGCCTCATCCGATGGCACGTTTGGCACGTTAATGACATGATTGTCGGCTTCTGGGTTGAGAGAGGTCATGCCGACAGCCGATGGCACGATTGGCAGGTTTACGGCGCGATGACGTGAAAGCACGTAATGGGCGCTCCGTCCAGCTCCCAGCCTTTGAATGGCACCTTTTGCGAGCAATTCATCGAGGTCACGCGCGGCCGTTCTTCGCGAACATCCAGCAAGACTTTGGTACTCCATGGTCGTAATTTGCTGTTCGACCTTTAGCACCTTCAAACATAGGATCTGCCGGTCATTGGTCCCAAGTGACTGGATAACCTCATCCGTCAACCAATCGCGCCAGACCGCGATGGTGAATTCGCCGCCGCGCTGAGCGAAGTCGGGTTCAGGCAGAGCGTGAGCGAGGCTCTCGCGGATCATCATGAGAGTGCCGGTGCCATATTTTTCGATGTAACGGGCGAGGAAGAGCACCTCGCAAATGCGGGGGTTGCGGGGGACCGAGCCATGGGGCCGACGCAGCGCTTCCAGGGTGAGCGGCGCCGGTCTCTTCGAGATAGTCCACCAGACTTGCATAAAGCACCGCCGTCAAATCGTTGCTGCTGCCGAACCGCCGCCGGATGAGCTGCTGACCGGCCTTGTCGATGAGCAGCCGCATCTTCGGGTGACGGCCCCGATCATCGGCGCCCTTCACAAAGATCAGCCTGGGTTTGCCGGCAACCGTGGCCC
>JADGQM010000204.1 GCA_017881795.1 Syntrophobacteraceae bacterium | reverse complement strand
CCTTCCCGGAAGAGCACATCCAGGGCGAGGGCGGCTTCCTTCCCGGAAGCGACCGCGTGCGAGACGCTTTTCACCGGAGTTGTCAGATCGCCGCCAAAGACCAGAGGAAGTCCTTGAGCCGTCCGGAGCATCCGGGTGTTGGACAAAGACAGCAGACCTTCGTTGTTCTCGGGTGGATTCATCCATGACTGGGCGGGTTCCCTATGCACAGCCTTGAAAATCCGGCTGACGCGAATGGTTTCCGTCTCTCCCGCGGCGGCAGTTCCGGGCAAACCTTCTTGAATATCTCCATCCACCATTTTCATGTGTTGCAGGGTAAGCAACAAATCTCCGTTCTTCGTCTCGATGCGGACCGGTGAACGCAGCTCCAGAATTTCCACACCTTCTTCGAGGGCCATTCTGATTTCATTTTCAAAAGCGGTCATGTCCCGGCGGCGACTCCGCCATACTATCAGGGCTTTTGCCCCCAGCCGCACCGCGCACCGGGCCACATCGACAGCCGTGTTGTCCCCGCCGATGACGGCAACCGTTTCCCTGAGGACCGGCGCGTCCCCTGTTTTCACCCGTTGCAGGAAAGCCAATCCATCTTCGACACTATGGGGACTCTCTCCGGGTATCTGCAGCCGACCGGTGCGTCCCTGACCGCAACTCAGGAAAACCGCATCGTACGAGTCCTTGGCTTGTGCCAGGAAATCCTCCGAAACCGCTTTGCCACAGTGAATGCGCACCCCCAGTGCAGTGATGCGCGCTATTTCCTCCTTTATAGCGGCAACGGCAAGACGATACGGGGGAATCCCCCAGCCCGGGGCGCCGCCGGGTTCCGGCATGGCCTCGTGGACATCGCAGGAGTAACCCAGCCGGGCCAGGAAATAAGCCGCGGCAAGGCCCGCGGGGCCCCCTCCCACGACCGCAACCTTCTGCGTGCGGGCAGGAAGCCTTTGCAGGGAGGGTTGGAACCTCTCCCGAACCGCGATTTCTGCCAGAAAACGCTCGATCGTGTGAATAGCAATGGCTTCGTCAAACTCCCGCCGGTTACAGACCTTCTCACAGGGATGATGGCAGATTCGGCCACAGACGGCAGGGAAAGGGTTTTCAGCGAGGATAGTCTCCCACGCCTCCTTGAAAAGCTCGCGGCTCGTCAGCAACTCGATGCGGCCGATATCTTCACCCGCTGGACAGGCGACACTGCAAGGCGCCGTCTTCTCATGGTAGCGTGGTCGGAGAAACCGCCAGCTCCCGGTTTTATTGCCTTCGGTCGTAAGGTAGGATTTCGAAATAAACAGCGGGACCTGATTTGCCTCTTTCGGTGTCATGGCCATCCCTATCCCCACAGACAATTCTCTATTGTCCTGGAGGCTTGTTCCAAAGCAATGCACGACACATTGCCATCGCGATAACCTCGAAGAAAGATTTCAAGCTCAGCAGGCATATTCTGCCAGCGTTTGGATGAGCCCCACGATCTGAACCTGCTCATAGGCCTCCTGGGCAGCCTGAATGTTTTCCTCACGCCTGACGGCAATCTCATCTTCGATAGCCACAGCGATTGCATCCATCGGGGGCATACCGAGCACGCGCGCAAGAGCGCCCATGATCGCGGTGTTGACAATGGGATGGGTGCGGGTGCCGAGCTGGTGCTTCAGGGCAATCCTGGCAGCATCCACGAAAGCCAGTCGATAACCGGAAAAGCGTTCCCGGCGCGGCGGACTGCCGGGGGCGTTCAGGAGAATCCAACCCTGTGGTTTGAGCCCCAGCGTCACGTCGATCCCCTGCAACAGAGTCTGATCGAGGACCACAACATGGTCGGGTGTGTACACGTTAGCACGAACACGAATTTCCTTGGAAGCAATCCGCAGATAGGCTTCCACCGGCGCCCCCCGCCGTTCCACACCAAACACCGGAAAGCTCTGGACGGAATAGCCGGCATCGAAAAAAGCTTTCGCCAACAAAATGGTGGCCACGACCGTACCCTGTCCACCACGCCCATGAAAGCGGATTTCCAGCATGATTCAATGCCCTCCTGCCTGGTGCGTCAATGCCATTATTCAGCACTCAGGAGTCAGCACTCAGCATTATTTTTTGTTCCAGACGACCACGATCGCTTTCGCTGATTTCTCTCCCAGGCAGCGGAAGCTGTGACTTAGATCCGACTCGAAATAGATGCTGTCCCCCGGGTTAAGGACCTCTAAGTGATCGACGGAGCGAAACTCAAGCTGCCCTTCGAGCAAATGCAGGAATTCTTCCCCCTGGTGGCTCACGAAAACCATTTCACTGGTATCCTGCACCGGGAATTCCACCAGAAAGGGTTCCATATGTTTGTTGGCCTTCCTGATTTCAAGAGCTTCATAAACGTAATTGACCTCCCCTTCCCGATGGTGAGGCCGACGCTTAATGCGGACATGCTCATGGGCGCGGGTAACGGCGATCTTTTCAGTCCCTGCCTCATCTTTGAAGAAATAGGTCATGCTCACGCCAAAGGTATTGGCCAGCTTCATCAGTGTGGCTATTGGCGGAATGAATTCGCCGTTTTCGATCTGAACCAGGAGATCCTTAGATAGGCCGGTCTTGGCGGTCATATCGTGCAAGGTGAAGCGCCTTTTTTCCCGCAGTTCCCTGGCCTTACTCCCGATTCTCAGGGCCTCCATCGCTACGCTGTTATCTTGATTCCCTGCCATGGTTTTCTCCTCATTCACGCGACGATCATGTGATATTCTTTGATATTGTAACGCGTTTGGCGGTGAATCGGTACGATCATTTTTCGAGAATTAAGAACCTGGCTCATCATTCGATAAATTGCCTGCCACCTCGGCTGCAGCAAGAAATCACGGAGGAAAACATGTCAGAATCATCGTTAATGATTCCCAATGGAAACCTGCTCCTGGAGGCGCTCTTTGACCAGGGCAACGGCGTCGATGTTGCCGTAATCTCACACCCTCACCCGCTTTACGGCGGCAGCATGGATAACAACGTCGTGTCGGTTCTGCAGAAAGCCTTGCACGATTGGGGTTGGGGAACCTTGCGTTTCAATTTTCGCGGGGTGGGAGGAAGCACCGGTCAACAGCGAGGCGGACAACAAGATGCCGAAGATCTGCTGACGGTCTTCCAATACGTCACCCAACAAGGCGCGAAGACCCTTCATCTCGCCGGCTACTCTTACGGGGCGTGGATTGGCTTGATGGCAATGAAGAGCGGTCTTCAGCCCAATACTGCGACCCTCGTTTCTCCACCGTTGGATTTTTTGGATTTCAGAGGTCTACAGCCGCCCTCATGTCCGTGCATGATCACGGTGGGAGATGAGGATGATTTTTGCACGGTTGAATCCCTCAAGAACTGGGTCACCAGCATGCTCGAAAGGGAGAGGGCAACCCAGGTAGAAATCCTGCCACACTGTGACCATTTCTATTGGGGCAGTGAGGCACGGCTCGCCACCATGCTTGCCACTTTTCTCCAAGGTCAAAAGGAAATTGTAATGACTGCCTGACCCCCATGGTCTCGCCGATTACCACGAAAGCTTGAGAAGCCTTACATCGGGTTCAGGCGGCACTGGATTTGCCGGCAGTAAAGGCAACCTGGCAAAAGAAATTGTCCGCCATGGCGTTGAGCATATCAGCGCATTCGGCATGGAGCGCATGGCCGGCTCCAGGGATGACCACTACTTCCGCATGGGGGAACCGCTTAGCGAGCACGTAAGCATTTTCGGGAGGGATCAGAATATCTTCGCTGCCGGCGACGATCATCGTGGGAATTTTGATCTTCCGCAATCGTTCGCTGACATCAAACGTGCTGATGGCTGCCAGTTGGGCGTGAAAGGCATATTCCGGCTGTTCCGGCGCCGCAAGCTGCGCCGCACAATAGGCCGCAACCACTTCGGGTTTTTCTCTTCGACAGGCTTCACTGAGAAAGATGGGCAGATTCTTCTCGATGACCTCTTTCTGATCAAGTCCGGCATTGTTCAGCAGCATTTCTAGGACGCTCGGCGCCGTTGGGATGTGCGACGGTCCCCCGCCGTGGGTGCATCCCAGAAACAGGGCCATGATGCGATGCTGCGCCAGGAGCGCCAGTTCCTGAGCGATCATGCCCCCCATCGAAAGCCCCAGAACGAAGGCCCTTTCCACCCCAAGATGATCCAGAAGACACCGGGCATCCTCGGCAAATTGTTTCATCTGATAAGGACCGTGGGGCATGCTGGATCGCCCCGCACCGCGGTTATCGAAGGTGATCGTCCGGTAGCGTTCGCGGAAGTGCGGCACCTGCCCATACCAGGACCAGGTCCCGCCGCCGAGTCCGGCTAAGAACAATAAAGGCGCCCCCTCTCCCTGCACCTCGTAGTAGAGCTTTACCTCTCCGCATTGACAATATGGCATGACTCCCTCATTCCGGATGCCAAGTTTCAGAATTCAGAATTTGAATTTGGAGTGTGGGAGGGCGCATTTCCAACCTTCTACCTTCTGCCTCCTGACTCCTGTCTTCTGTCTCCTGACTCCTGTCTTCTGTCTCCTGACTTCTGTCTTCTGTCTCCTGACTTCTGTCTTCTGTTTTTCGGATGTGTGCTTTTTCATATTCGTAATCGTCAAACTTTGGTATAAGTCATGGGTCCGCGGGGCGGCCCGAGCAGTGAACATAAACATTGACCGCCATCAGGATAATCTATCCGATCACTGAACCCTGTAGGAGTGTCCCTTTGATCCTGTTCGAATCCCCATGCTGTGATACCGCTGGAATCGCGCCTTCTCGAACCCCGTGACGATTTCGGACCATGAAGCCCGGAGTTTATAGCAGCTTCATGTCTTTTTGGGTACTCCAAGAACTTGTTTAAAGGAGAGGCTGTGAACAATCGTTTTGCCGTACGGGGAGAAGTGATCGTGGAGGATCAAGAAACCGGGCTGATGTGGCAGCACGCAGCATCTGCGGACCGCATGGTTTGGAAAGACGGCTTCGTCTACGTTGACCGTCTGAATCAGAATCATTACGGAGGGTACAACGACTGGCGTTATCCCACCCAAGACGAACTGGCCACGCTGATTTCTTGTGAGGAAGACCGTCACAGCGGACTCTATTTGGACCCCCTCTTTGAAAATCAGAGGTGCTGCTGGACCTCTACGGAAAGGGACCACCATCGAGCCTGCTATGTCGATTTCTACTACGGTGATGTTTATGTGATCGAAGGAAACTATGCCAATCATTTCGTCCGGGCGGTCCGCACCCCTCAGGAATAAAGCAGGGGAGCCGCGGGTTGAGGATAATGGCGGGGGAGCCCCTATTCAGGAACCCAAGCCGGCTTTGCATGTGGCCCTCTATCAGCCTGATATTCCGCAGAATACCGGGAATGTGGCCAGGACTTGTGCGGCCACCCACACGCCGCTCCACCTTATTGAGCCTTTGGGTTTTCATCTCTCGGACCGTTACCTGAAGCGAGCCGGTCTGGACTATTGGCCGCACGTGTTACTACGCGTCCACGCCAGTCTTGAAGCATTGCGCAGGGAGCTGTATTCCTCGCGCATGGTTTATTTTTCGGCTCACGCTTCACGCCGCTACTACGAATTCCCTTTTCAGCCCGGAGACTGTTTGGTTTTTGGTTCAGAAACCAAAGGATTGCCCCAGGAAGTACTTGATTCAGAAACTGACAGAATCGTACAAATCCCCATTGACAGATCACGGGTGCGCAGTCTAAACTTGGCGACGAGTGTAGGGGCTGCCTTGTTCGAGGCATTACGCCAGTTGGCCTGCTACCCCGAAGAGCCGGTTTTCTCATGTTCGCCCGGACTTGGAGACCGATCTGAAGTTGAAGAGTGTGTCCCGAGTCTGCCTCCCAGCTAGAATTGGGAAACTGAATTGTTGAACCTGCGGATCAAACTCTAATGCACGTTGGCATCCACTCTCACCAGACGACGGAATATCCCATGCAAGCACTCAATTCGGAAGTGATCCTCTCCAAGCTCAATGAACTCTGCCCGGAAATCAAACAGTTACACATCCAACCCGTGGTCATGAATAAAGGAAATCGCTATTGAGTGATCTTTTTTGAGAGCCGGGATGGCTTGAAAAACAGACCCCCCTTGAGTTCTTGTCGAATTTTCCAGCATCACATGGATCGAAATGCTTCGTCGGCGGCGCCACTCTGGGAGGTGGATCTGCGCCAAGCTGTGCAAGAAGCCAAGAAAAATCTGGACTTCGAGCTCAAGTTGAAACCCACAGCGCGCAAATCTTCTTTGCAGAAAAGTGGAGACTCCTCCCGTGGCCGAAATCGAGTGGAAGGGCATCCTATGGAAGGCGGCCTATGGCCAACTGTCCGTTAAGGATTTGCTGACTGTCCTCAAGGGCTACGGCCCGATGGAAATCCTGGAATTCGAGAAGCCTGCAACCTGCCGGGGCCAAGTGAGCCTTTGCGTTTCCACGGATGGGACCCGGGAGATAACCATCCATGAGCTCGAGATGCAGGGAGAAAAGCGACAGGGGCAGGGTCGGGCGACGCTCCGGGAGCTGAGAAAACTATTCAAAGGGGAGATTTATGTAGAATACCCCGATCTCTCAGCCGCACAGGAAGTCCTGAAGGGGAGCCTTTTGTTCTGGGTGAAGATGTACCGCGAAGCGCTTATAGACGGCCTGGAATGTGGTATGTTCTGCTTGTACCCCGAGATGGGCGAGGCTGAGCTCAGCAAAATCGAGGACCAAATCACGACCATATCAAGGAATGACAAGACAGCGTCCGGCGGGGATGAAAGCCAGAGATAAGATCAGGACCGCTGAAGAGCTGCGCCAGATTCGCGCCGCAGCGCGTGAGCGCGGGTGTTCCGTGGTTTTCACCAATGGCTGTTTTGACTTGCTGCACGTTGGTCATGTGCGCTATCTCGAATCCGCCCGCAGCCAGGGCGATCTTCTGATCGTTGCGGTAAACAGCGACCGTTCCGTGAAGCAGATCAAGGGGTCGCTTCGGCCGATTGTCCCGGAAACGGAACGTTGTGAGCTTGTGGCCGCCCTCCACTGCGTCGATTACGTCTGTGTTTTCGACACCCCCGACCCACTCCCGCTCATTGAATTGTTGCGGCCGAACATCCTGGTAAAAGGAGCCGATTGGCCGTTGGACGAAACTGTCGGAGCGGCGGAAGTGCAAAAGGCCGGTGGAACAGTGGTCCATGTGCAACTTGTCCCCGATGCATCCACCACGAAAATAATTGAAAGAATACTTGACCGCTTTGGTAAAAAGGACGAAACAACGAGTCGCATCTGATTTTTGGCGCGTGAATGAGATGAGAGAAACTGGACTCTTAGGGAGAGAAGAATTTGGGAACAAAGAAGATCAAAATTTCTAAGAAGGAAGCTCTGAAGGCTAAAAAAGCTCAAGAGCTGGCCGCCACCCCCATGCTTTCAAGAGAATGGATGGAAGAATATTCCACCAAAATCCTCATCGGGTTAGGCGTCCTCCTGCTGGTTCTGGGCAGCCTGTGGGGATTCAAAGCCTACGGTGAATCGAAAGAGCGGCGTGCGCAGCTTGACTATGCAAAGGTGCTGCAAAGCTGGCCCGTAGACCAAAACAGCACCCGTGAGGCATGGGAGAAGACCATCTCAGAACTGGATAAATTCCTCAATGAACACTCCGGGACCAAGCCTGTGAACGATGCACAACTCGACCTGGCGCGTG
>JADGQM010000203.1 GCA_017881795.1 Syntrophobacteraceae bacterium | reverse complement strand
GACTCGATGGCCCGTTCGGCCTCATTTTCCGTGAGGTAACCGATGACGGCATTGATGGCGACAACCCCCATGATGACGATGGCGTCCGAGAGCCCCCCGGTGAAAACGGAGACTCCCGCTGCAACGCCCAGCAGGGCTACGGGAAGGGAATTGAATTGACTGAAAAAAATGGCGAACCTGGAGCGCGTCGCTGATTCGGGGAGGGCATTGGGGCCGTATCTCCGGAGCATTTCCCGGGCGGCGCTGATGGATAGTCCCGTGGTTCCCGAGGTGTGCAAGGCACGAACCACCGAATCCGCATCCATGGTGTGCCAAGGTTCCTGGGTTTGGGACTCGTATGCGAACCGTGATTTAAGGTCTCTGATGCTTCTTTGGATCTTTGAGGGCGGCTGCGTGGCCCTGCTCGTATCGGTCAGCAGGTCGACGTCCTGAAGGCGCCGTGCGGATGCCGATCCTCCGTGGTGCGGCCTTCCGGTTTCGCTCGCATATTGTGAAACCAGAGAGGCGATCAGGAGCGCAATAGCATCGGGTACTTCTCCTGGTCCATTTTCATGGATGATGAGCAGATTGCCGGTGAGTGTGTTGGCGGAGGCATGTCTTATCCCCTCTCTCCCGGCAAGTCCATCCTCAAGGCGCCGCTTGATGGGCTCGCAGCGATAGAGCGCTCCGACCCTGTATCTTACTCTCCCCTTTACCGCGCTGTGGACGACCTGAATCGAGGAATCCGGTCTCTGCCTGCGTGACTTCATCAAAGTCTGCCCGCTCATGCAGGGAATCTAATGACCGGGTTTGGCCGCGCGTTTTTTTGGGTCTTGGCTTTTGTCCTTTTCCATGTCCTTTGAGGTTTCAGTCATATCCGATTTGGGTGGGTCGCTCTTTGAAATCTCGCCGTCGACGGCAGCACGTGGCCGGGGAAGCGCGGTGCCGGCAACCTGTTTGACGCCTTCCACCGTGCCGATCAGGACCTCCTTGACCGAAGTGACTGCGCTGGCGCCAATGGAACCGGCAGCATCTATGGCGCCGCCAACGGTGACCCTGGCAACTTCTTCAACATTGGCTCCCGTTTCCTTGGCCGCTTCGATGATACCGTCAACTGCTCTTTTGGCAACCGACGCCACGTCAGCCCCGACCTCGGAGGCCCCTTTGACGGTGCCTTTGATCGTCTCCCGGGCCACCGACAAGATGTCGCCACCCACGTCGCTTACACCCATTACGATTCCCTTGGCCAGGCTCTTGGCGCTCAATAAAAGCCCGGTCCCGACCTCCTCGGTAGCGGTGATGGCCCCTTTCAGGACGTCTTTGGTCACGGCAATGGCTTCACCGGCTACGCTTCCTGTGGCCTTCAGGGTTTCGCCAACGGTGTTTCTCACCACATCCAGGATTGCTGTTTCGATCTGGTAAATCCCCTTCAGGGTGCCGATCACTCCATCTTTCACGGTCGTTCCAGCCGCCCCCAACTTCTCTTTCACATCTTTGCCGCTTGCCGACTCTTTATCAGTCATGTCGCTCCTCCCTTTCCCAGTCAATAGACTAACCTGTTGTTGAGTTGTCAGAGCCTTCGCTGCCATTGGTTGACTGAATGCTTAAAATAATGCTCGATGCGTACCAGAAGGCCGTGTACCATGCGGGAGCGATAAAATTGCCGAAACTGAGCTGATACATGCCGGTCCCGATGAGGCCTAAAAAAACCAGACTTGGAATATCCAATTCCCCCCTGGTAGTAGCTTTAACCTGCTCGTCCCAATGCCGAAAGGACGCGATCACCCGCTGATGTAAAGTCGCCTTACGGTGTGGTGGTGACTGAGGCTGAACGAAACCAAACCTGGTTGCCAATTGGGTGAGCACAGCGGCGTCAATGCGATGCAACAGGAGCACACTGCCGGTCACCGGGTTGACCTGAACCTGGTCAATACCAGGGTACCCGGAGAGGAGCTCCTTCAAGCCGTTGAAGAAGGTCGCATCGCCCTTTTTCGCGGGTATCTTGATCCGCAGACGATTGGGCGTCTGATGGGTGACGAAAGCTTCAGGAAGCACTGGCGGCGACTTCTGCCTCTGCCGCTGGCGTCGCGGGAGAGGTTACGGAGGCGTCCACAATTCCATTCGCGTCGTAAAGCTCGGCCTTCACCTCCGCGGCAAGGTCCTCGAAAAGCTCTTGAGCCTCGGCGATCATCTCCTGGCCCTTTTCGTACAGCAGCATCCCTCCCTTGAGACCGGCTTTCATCAGAGGTTTGGCTGCAACTGCCAGGACCGGCACAACCACGGGGGCGAGGATCAGGGCGCCGATGCCGATTACGAGGCCGGTGCTGACAGAAAACCCATTATCAAAAAGTGCCATAGTATCGTCCCTCCATTTCTGTGAGGCGGTTTGGAATGTTTGTGAAGAGCTTGAGTGTGGATGTAAACCATTGACGGATTTCTTAAACAACTCATACATCCGACCTATATCCATATCGGCGAAGCACTATATTAACTAATAAACACGAGTGTCAACTACTTTTTTCATTACTTCCCTCTTAGAGTCTATAACAGGGATCATCTGAGAATCTAAAGTGTAGGGAGTCAGAGGCTTACAGAAATGTGGTAGACAGGAGGGTGACAGTCCTCATAAGGCTCAACGAGCAACAATGAATAACTCGACCATTTCCAGTTTCCGTCGCCGACCAGAACCCAACCATTCAGCAACCCCTTCCCAAGCTCCGGGGCAGTCTCTAGTACACTTGGGCGGAAATCGGTAGCCAGTCACGGTGGGCACGGTGAAGCTGTGCCCACCCTACAGTGTTCCCGGTTCCGTAGGGTGGGCAGGTTTCTTTTGCCCACCGGAAACGTGCACGAATTTATGCCCGTATGTACTAGTGACCGACCATATCGAACCAGTTCGTGCAGGAAAAACTGAAAAGATGCCAGGGCGACGAGATAGATCACGAAGTTCACCACGTGGACAAGCGGGAATTCCCAGTAAATGGAAGGCTTAAAAAGGAGCATCGCCAAAGCCAGAATCCATGAATAAAGCGGGCTCCACAGACCGTTGATTGCGGCGTTCCAGTCACCCCGCAGATAGGCATCCCCCATCTCGAGGTAGTTGACGCCGTCGGGCCACATCGCATAGCGGTCGGCATACGCAAGAACAAGCGCCGGAACAATGGCGAATGCGGAGCAGATCAGGTGCAAAGGCAAGTGTGAGTCTGCCCGCTTGGGGATGGGGGGGAACATGCTCATGAGTGCCTATCGTCCCACTTGTTCACCGCAATGGGGTTGTTGCGGATTGTGGCTCCTGACTCCTGGATTGTCATATCACCTCGGAGCAGTTCTCTGGCGGATAGCCGCAGAAGCGGGAACGGATCTTCTTCTTCACCGTTGATTTGAGATGTAATTTATCAAGCAGGGCGACAGTATACCTTGATGTGGCCTGCAGAAGGAAATCAATCGCCACGGCGGTCAAATATTTCGGGCTCGCGTTAAGAAACATGATGTCACCGCATGCTTTGCAGGCATTAGCAAAGATCCGTTTGTGCTCACCTTCTCCTACGCAAAGATCGTAAACTTCCAGGCGCCGTTCCTGAAAAATACGACGGATAATGTAGTATTGCAGAACAATGCCCGGGGACAGCCGGGCAAACGCTGAATCATAGCCCACGAAGTCATAAAGAAAAATGCGGTGGTCAATAACCGGTCCAAATACATAAGACACAGGCCGAGAGCCGGCAAAAAGAAGATAACCCCGGACGCCATTGAGCCGCGCCAGGGCCTCGATCGTGCTCCGAAATGCTGAATCGTTGGGCAAACCCTGGCCCAGCATTCGCTCCTGAAAAGTCCTTGCGGAGATTTGGCGAGCGTAGGGCCAGAATTCAGCGACATCCTCCGGCGTGGCATACTCGTGAAAGGTGTTCTCGGAACCGTAGATGCTTTCGAATTTGCGGACCTTCCGCAGGATTGTCGCTCGCGTCCTGGCATTGAAGGCGGAGAGGTATTCTTCAAATGTTCCTCGTCGTTCGATGTAGTAATGGCGGTATTCAGCCTTGAGGTAACGGATGAAGCCTCCCATCCGCGAAAGCCGCGGCAGGGGTCCGGCGAGTGGGCAGGACCGGACAAAGGCCACGTCGAGTCCATGTCGTTCAAGTTCCAATTCCGGCGTTTGCCGCGAAAGGGAAGGGGGGATCTCCAGGAAACTCTCCTGGCAAACCGAGGCAGGGATAGCATATCGGAAGAGAATAAATTCCCCCAATCGAAACTTCAAAACAATCTCTCCGGGTTCCCACCTCATTTCCATAAAAACCTTTATTCACTATTTCCATGGGACTGGTCCAGGTCAATCACGATCAGCACGCTATTGGCCTTCTGAGCTGCGACTCGGAAGCCACTTCTAGCATTGAACTGGAGCCACCCGCTTTTGTGCACCCGCACATAGGCTTCTGCCTTGCGGATTCCACGCTTGCGGAGCGCCCTCAGATGGTGAACCTGGAGGTTTCCGCCCAGGCCTGAACCACGGAAGGAGGGCAGGACCGTCGTGTCGATGAGTCTTGCCGTATGGCGACCGTCTTTTCCCCAGTTATCGTAGTCCGCCAAAGGCAATCTCTCAAGATCAGATCGTGGCCTTACCGCAACCGTCAATTTCGCCCTAGCACACACGGGCATAAGTTCGTGCATGATTCCGGTGGGCAAAAAGAACCTGCCCACCCTACGGAACCGGAAACACTGTAGGGTGGGCACAGCTTCACCGTGCCCACCGGAACTGGCTACCGATTTCCGCCCAAGCGTACTCGCATCTTTGTGGTTCCGGTATCGCTGCAGGAATAAACATGCCAGCACTTTGATCGCGGTCGCAGGATGTCTACCAAGGAAGGAAATCCAATAGCGTCGGGAATCGATCACCCCTATCGACCAGCCAACGATCCTGCCGCACGCTTTAACCACCATGATGTGGGGACCTCGCCCATCCAGGCCATCCTGAATAAAGGCTCGATAGAGGAACGGGTCCACCCGCCCCGCCAGACTGATGCGCTCTTGCATCATCAAATGTGCCAATGGAGCCGCATCATCTGCTCCCACAATGCCGTACCGGATATCCTCACACGGCTTGTTTTCCATGTTATTGTTTTCTCCGCGACTTCCGCGTCTCCGCGTGAGTCGTTTTTGGTTGCGGTCTTTTGCTGCACTCCACTGCTAATGTTCAATTTCTTGAAATTCTGTCAAAACTTTTCTTTAAGCTATTGTTTCTCAGCGTTCTCTGCGTCTCTGCGGTGATTCATTTTGGTTGCGGCCTTTTGCTGCGCTGCGTTCTCCTCGCCCCCTGCGTGAATCACCGTCCCAAATGGGCAAAGAATGGGGCATGGTTGGAAGTAAATATTGGGGGATCTCTCCTAATGATTGAGGCCATGGCGGGATGTCTTCTGAATTCTTTGTCCAGGAACTGCCTCACCATCGCCCTGTGCCAGGCTCGAGGATGGTGGAAATCGGCGTACAGCGAGAGATCGCCATCGTAGTGCATTCTCGTTTCAAGTTCTTGTGCTTCGTGCCCGTAAATGGGCAAATTAAAAATCGCCAGGTTGAGGAAACCGATTTCTTCCGCATGCCGCACCGTGAATTCGAGCGTCTTTCGAGCTTCTTGCAGAGTCTCCGAAGGGGTTCCAAACAGCAGATAAACATACGTCGCAATGCCCGCCTTTTTGAGGTTCTTCAAGGCGAGCGACACGACGCCAAGATCAATCCCTTTGTGTTCACTGTCGAGTACTCCTTGATCTCCTGACTCAATCCCTAGTTGCAACATGGCACATCCTGAGTGCGCTAATGATTTACAGAAATCCATATCAGCAAGATGCCGAGTCACTCTTGCAAAACCGTACCATGGTGCACCTGGTGGATTTTCTGAAAGCGCCGTCAGCAACTCGGGGCGGATTGCATTATCGAGCATATGAAGCAGCACCGGTCTGGTTCTTCTGACAAGGATATCAAGCTCGTTCACCGCCTGCTCAACGGGGATCGGTACGTAGGGATTGCCTTCCGCTCGCTCCGGACAAAAGGCGCATTGATTCCAGTAGCAGCCGCTCGCTGAACTGTAGGGGAGGATGAACCCCGGAGCAAGGTAATTACAGTGATGAGTGATGAGTGATGGGTGATGAGCAGGTGTATTGGCGACTCGGATTCGACTTGCATTCTCCGGCGATGGTGTTTCGGGATGGCTGAGGGCTGAAACAAAATCATAATTGGGCACGAAGGAGGTCAGTATCCGATCGTCGGCGCCGGCAAGCGTGAGCACCGCCGACTCTCCTGGCCCAGCCACGAGATGATCTACCAGACCGAGGAAAGGATTGGTCCAACCCGGCCGTCTCATCCAGGAAGTGATCAGCCCTCCACCCAGCACGACCGTGATTTCCGGGAACCGGCGCCGCAAAAAACCGACCATCGCAAAGGATGTGAGGGCCTGACTGAGAGTGTTCAACGAGATGCCAACGAGAGCCGGTTCGCTGGTCTCCACGAGGTCGATGAGACGTGCCTGAAAGTAAGGGAAGAAGGGGTTCTCCCCGGGGTGCTCGGCAGCCCGAAGGAGATCGCTGCTGCGCACCGGCGAGAGGCTTCGATCCTGGTAATTTGCCAGGCTCAGCTGAACATCATAGGAGGGCACGGACATCTCAAGCACGCGGTTCACGTCTGCAACCGCCCGCTGATAGCGGTCGAAGTTTCGATAAGTGCTGACCTTCCTGATGCGGTCCAGATTTTTTGAAAGACTGCGCGTGGCCCGCTGCGTCCACCTGTCGGTTGCAATCACCGAACCACCGATCAGATTGAGAAGAGCCTCGAGATTCATGTCCACCGTGGTGCATGGTATGTCGTAGTGGCGGAGCGCACCGGCAATCCTGGCGATCCCGGCAGGAGGTTCGCAGGGTTTCACGACCGGCGGATGAAGCAAAAGCACAGGTCTCCTGGGATGAGGCATGAATGATGTCCTTGTAAGATCAACAGGCTCAGCAGGAACTTCCCTTCGAAGCATCTTGTATTATCCTACCCTGCTCATTAGAATGCATAACATAAATCATTGTGACTCTCACGGCTAACATTGAAGGGCGCCAGGCAATGAGTAATCGTCCAAAATTCGGAGACCGACGCGGTTTCAGAAACCGCGTCGGTCTGGATGTCACGGACAAATATTTCTTGCCTGAGGCCGAAGATGAAGGGCGCCGAAGGGGTTGACACGCGGTGATCGTCAGAGACATTCTGTGAGTCTGACGATGCGTCCGGAAAGGCATTGAGGTCAAGGCCATGAAGAGCATTACCGTAGCCTCCGACTACGCTCCGAAGACCAGTATCCTGATCGACGGGGAAATCGTGGTTTTCAGGCTCCTGGAGAAGGCTGACGAGGTGGCTTTAAGGAACTTCTTTTCGTTGTTGCCTGAGCATGAAGTGGATAATCTGCGGGAAAATGTCCGTGATCCCGCGACCATTCCCCGGTGGATTCAATTGCTCGATTATGCGCGGGTCTTGCCCCTTATTGCCTGGGATGAATCGTCGCGTGCTATCGTTGCTGTCGGCAGTCTGCACTTTAAAGAGGGAGTGTATCGCCATATAGCAGGTCTGCGCGTGGTGGTGGGGGCCTCCCACCGAAAGCTGGGGCTGGGCTCGGCGATGATCAAGGAGCTGACCGAACTGGGAAGCCGACTGGGCCTCTATTTCCTCAGAGCCGAGAT
>JADGQM010000202.1 GCA_017881795.1 Syntrophobacteraceae bacterium | reverse complement strand
TGTGTGGCGCTTATCCCCGACTGACCAACGCACTTTTTCAAAGCGGACGTGCCGGCGGCCTGCTGAAAAAGCTGGCGGGGATCCATGAAGAGAGAAAAGTCCCGGTCTTTCCGAAAGAAGACTTCCCCACTTGGGCTAAACGGCGAGGGCTCCACATCCCGCGAGAAACGAAGGGAAGAAAAGTTGCCTTCTTTGCTGGCTGCACGGGACAGTTCCTCTTTCCCGAGGTACCCAAGGCCGCCGTCGAAGTGCTTGAGCGCAATGGAATTGCGGTCTACTTCCCGGAACAGCAATGCTGTGGCATGCCGAGTCTGCTTGAGGGAGATCTACCGCTCACGTTTGACTTCGCCGCGTTCAATATGGAACGCCTCGGTGAAGCTGTCGAATCAGGCTACGACATTGTGTGCTCCTGCCCGACGTGCGGGTATATGCTGAAAAACGTCCTGAGCGAAGGCGCCCGTTATTCGGCGGAACACCGAGAGGCCGTCGGGCTCGGGGAAGATGCGCCGGGCAAGGAGCGAGCATTAGCCGATCGGCGCCTCGGGGCGCGAAAGCCCGGCAATCCCGTCCTGGAACGACTCTACAAGGATGAAGGCTATTTTGCGCCCATGAGCGCCTCGAAAAGGATCAAAATCTCAAGTCACACGTATGACTTGGGAGAGTATTTGCGTGACCTCCATCGCGCCGGGAATCTCAATACCCATTTTGGACCGGTATCGGCACGCATGGCCTACTATCCCCCCTGTCACTTGAGGGAGCAAATGATCGGGGAACCCTACGCAGATCTGCTCAGCCTGGTGCCGGGAATCTCCATGGAAAGAATCGCGGGCGCTTTCTACTGCTGCGGCATTTCCGGAATCATGGGTTTCAAGCGTGATTTTCACAAGGTCTCCGTCGAGATGGGAAGCCGCCTGATGGAGAAGATCAGGACAATTGATCCCGAGCGGCTTCTCACAGACTGTTTGAGCTGCCGGCTTCAGTTCAATCAGTTGGTCCCCTACAAGGTCTTTCACCCCATAGAAATCCTCAACGAATCCTATGGCAACTATGGAACTTGAAATGTACCGGAGCCAATGTCTTTCGCAAAGTGTTCGTCAGCCAAAATCATCCGCTCTGCTCAGACTGCAACCTGGCTCCCTGTGGCCACATCGATAGACTCTTGAGCAGGATTGTCACAATGGGGATATTTCATGCTAGAATTGCCGATAGTGCCTGGTGATGTTCCAGCGCACTTGGTGAGTTAATCGTCAATTCACATTGAGGATTCTGCGCGCATGTCCTTTCCATTATCCGGTCGAATCTTCGGTCCACGGTTATTGATCATTGTTCTTATGCTGAGCTTCGCACAAAACTCTGGTGGTTCAGAGAGCCCCATAATCGTTGATTTTGGCAAAACCATCCCGGTAGCTCGGCCGGGAGAGGAGTTGTCAGATCGTCCATCTTTGAGGGTGGCCGTGGGAGCCATGATCTCTCCCAAGGAAACGTTCGTTTATTACCGCCAGCTTCTGGATTATCTAGCAAGTAATCTGGGCAGGGAAGTGCAACTGGTTCAACGCAAGACTTACCGGGAAGTTAATGAACTCATTGGAAAAGGGCAGATTGACCTCGCCTTTATCTGTTCCGGACCTTATGTCAGCGGTAAAGAGCCATACGGCTTAAGGCTTCTGGCTACTCCCGAAGTTCAAGGCAGTCATTTCTATCACTCTTATCTGATCGTCAACAAGGAAAGTCCATTTCAGAGCCTCGAAGACCTCAGAGGGAGGGTCTTTGCCTTCACCGACCCGGATTCCCTCACCGGAAGGCTGGTACCCACCTTTTGGCTGGCCGAGATGCATGAGCGCCCGGAGTCCTTTTTCGCCAAGGTCATTTATACTTACAGTCACGACAATTCCATTCTTGCAGTGTCCAAAGGCCTGGTGGACGGGGCCGCGGTGGACGGCCTCGTTTGGGAATACTACCAGCACAAAAACCCCTCGTGGACTTCCGGAACCCGTGTCATCAAGAAGTCTGAGTCTTACGGTATTCCGCCGGTGGTAGTTTCGAATGCCCTTCCGCCGGAACTTAAGACAGAAATTCAGCGACTTCTTCTGACCATGCATGAAAACGTTGCCGGACGAAAGATCCTCCAGGAACTGATGATTGATCGCTTCCTGGCGCCCCGGGAGGAGTGGTACGACACGGTTCGACAAGTTGAAAGGAAACTGACAATCGGATCAGAATAGCGATGCGTCTGCAAAGTCTGAAAAGCAAACTTTTGGTGGGTGTCGCGATCTTGGTGATTGGCAGTGGGGTGCTCATCTCGCTGTTGGTCACTCACCGCTATAGCCGCAGTCTGTCCGAGGCCCTTGCTGCGCAGGCCGAGTATCTGACCCACGCAGTGGCGCTCGAAGCCGCCGACCTCATTCTTATTAACGATTTGGTGGCTCTGCAAAAAATGCTGGACCACCAGGTTCGGAGCAATCCTTCTCTTGCTTACCTGTTCATCTTGAAAGACGGGCAGGTCCTGGCGCATACCTTCCAGAACGGCGTTCCCGTTGATCTGTTTTCTGCCAATGAAGCCGCATCTGCAACAGAACCTCACCTCCAAGAGATCGCATCCACGACCGGTGAACGCTACTTGGACATGGCCCAGTCTATCTTTGAAGGCAAGGCCGGCATTTTACGTCTCGGGTTTTCAGAAAAACCTTATCAACAGCAGGTGGCCAGGTTATGGATGCAAATGGCGCTCTTCACCCTGGGCATTCTCTTCCTCGCCCTTGCCGGCGCCCTTTTCTTTATCAGGAGAATCACCGGTCCCCTTACGGAATTGGCTCAGGCTGCCGACCAGGTCGACCGGGGAGAATGGGAAGCGAGGGTGAACATTCGTGGTCATGATGAGGTGGCGGCGCTGGCGGCCTCGTTTAATCACATGCTGAACAGTCTGCAGACATACACCCGACGTCTGGAAGAACAGACTATGGAGCTGGAGCGCGCTCATCGCCAGACCCGCACTTTCTGCGGCATTGTCCAGGAAATCGGAGCACTCCAAAATCTCCACGAGATCGGAGTCTTTCTGATCAGGCAATTTCGGTCCATCGTTAAATGCAGCCACATGATCTTCCTGGTCCTGAATAACGCCAAGGATAGTCTTTTCGTCGTATCGGAAGAGCAGGCCATAGATCTGAAGGAGCCAAGCGCCGTTCAAGAGTTCACGGTTGCCCTGGAGGAATTGGGGAGACAGAGAAAACCCTTTTTTACCAACAAGTTCGTTGTACCAGCCTCGTTTGTTTCACAGGAGTTTCAATCCCCAACACGCAAGGCAGTTGTTCCCCTGTGCCATGAAGGACAGCCCTTCGCGGTATTGGTCAGTATTTGTTCTGCGCAGAGCGAGTGCAATGACGAGGAGATTGAGCTCGTGGGTTTGATGTTGAGCCAGGCTACCGGGGTGATCAAGCGGGCCATTCTCCATGAAGAAGAAATTCGAGCTCTGCAAACCCGCCTGGAGAGCTCAACGGAGTTTTGCGGCATCGTCGCCAAGGATCGCAAGATGCAGGCGATCTTTCGGTTGATTGAGGATATCGCTCCCACGGATGCGACCGTCCTCATTCAAGGAGAGAGCGGCACCGGCAAGGAATTGGTGGCGCGGGCCATTCACCAGCAGAGTCTCAGAAGAGACAGACCCTTTGTCGTGATCGATTGTTCGGCATATCCGGCTACGCTTCTCGAAAGTGAGCTTTTTGGCCATGAGAAGGGAGCCTTCACCGGAGCGGTCCGGCAAAAATCCGGGCGCTTCGAGCAGGCCCATGGTGGCACTGTCTTTCTGGATGAGATAGGGGAGGTCCCCCTGTCCGCCCAGATTAAGCTCCTTCGTGTCCTTCAGACACAGAAGTTTGAGCGTCTGGGAGGCGAGCAGACGTTGACCGTCGACATACGCGTCCTTGCCGCCACCAACAAAATTCTGGTTGAGGAAGTGAAAGAGGGGCATTTTCGAGAGGACCTCTACTACCGCCTCAACGTAATCCCCCTTCATGTGCCTCGACTCAGAGATCGCCGCAATGATATCCCTCTGCTTGCTCGCCACTTTCTTCAACGCTTTGCAGCAAATCAGGGAAAACAAATTGATGGATTCAGCCCCGAGGCGATGCACTTGCTCCTCGATTACTCGTGGCCAGGCAATGTTCGTGAATTGGAAAACAGTATCGAGCACGCAACAGTAATGACCAAGGAAGGCCGGATCGAACCCCAGCATTTGCCCACCACCCTTCAAACGTCTTCTTCTGCATCGGCTCAGGCTGGCCGGACCACTACCATGATCGAGCATGAGAGAAGACTCTTACAGGAAGCGATGGAGGAATCCGGTTGGAACAAAAAAGAAGCCGCACAGAATCTGGGAATCAGCCGCAGCACCCTTTATGAGAAACTCAAGAAATACCGTATTGTGAAACCAACGACTCACTGATCGGCATAATCGCACCATCGTAATCACAAAACCTCAAAATAAAATCAGCGTTGCGCCATTTAAACCATCTCTTCGGAAGGTGTTCTGTCCGAGCACCCATCTTTGTGTCCGGATTTCGTGCATAGACTAATAACTTGTTTTAACTATAAAAAATGCATACAAGAAAAAACCGTGTCCGTTATCCGAACACCAACGAGGGGGCTTTGGTGCCTATTTCGGTCCGATTGAAGCCTACGAATCGGCTTGTGGAAACACTTTTGACCTTCCGGCACGAAAGTTGCCTTGGATGCAGAGGACGACATCAGCCTTTATGGTAGGAGTGAGTTGCCAGTAGTCTTTTCAAATGTCCGGAGAAGTCTCAATGGATGGATCAATCGTGGTAGTCGCTGCCGAACCGGAACAATATCGCACAATCAGTGCAATACTTGAGCCCAACCACTATCGGACGGCCATCTTGGATTCACTGTGTGACCTGTCAAAAAACATTCGAGAAGGTTTCTACCATGCGGTTATTTTGGACCTGGACAGCCTGCCCGTAGACAACCGCTCCATCAGGGAACTCCGCAAACAGAATCCGGAGGTGCCGATCATCGCACTTTCCAGTCGCACTTTTCACCCTGAGTTGCAGGAGGCCCTGAGCCTCTACATCTCCGCATGTCTTGCTAAACCAGTAAATCCGGATGAACTCATTTATTGGCTGAGGAGCATCTGTGAAAAGTAGTCGACTTGATGAAGTAACAATCTGAGCTAGATGCCATCTGGCAAGGGATTATGAGGCCTGGACGAGCTCATAAAGGTTCTCCACCATCACGAAAGGAAGGTCACCCATGAATACAGCTTTACCTTCTGAAGACCTCTTGATCCGTATGCAGCGGGACCTGAAACGGGCCCAAACCAAAAACCCCGCCGACATAAAATGGACCATGGTCATTGATGTGGCCAAGTGTATTGGATGTCACGCGTGCACTATTGGCTGCGTTGCGGAAAACAAGCTTCCGCCTGGTGTGGTCTATCGTCCCGTGATAGAAGAGGAAGTGGGGACATACCCGAATGTCCGGCGCCGTTTTCTTCCCCGTCCCTGCATGCACTGCATGAATCCTCCCTGCGTCAAAGTATGTCCGGTAACGGCCACGTACAAGAACCAGCAGGGGGTAACCGTCATCGACTATAACCGCTGCATCGGGTGTCGATATTGTCTTGTTGCATGTCCCTACGCTGCACGCACCTTCGATTTCGGCGAATTCTACACGGCGGAGACTCCCGATTTGCCCGGTAAACTGGTGGGGCAGAAGACAACAGAAGAAGGCTACGAGGCCCATCCGGCGGCAGAATATGGCAAGAAATGGGCCAAACGCGATGATGAATCTCCTGTCGGCAACGCCCGCAAATGCCACTTCTGCCTGCACAGGCTTGCCGTAAGTATGTTGCCGAACTGTGTGACGACATGCGTTGGCCGAGCAACCTTTTTCGGAGACCGTAACGACCCGGATGCCCTGGTGAGCGAGTTACTCGGTTCACCTCGTGTTTATCGCCTGAAGCAGGAACTGGGTACCAAACCGTCCGTATATTACCTGCGCTAAAGGAGAATTCTCATGAAAGAAAGAGGCTTCAAAACTTTGATGGCTCTGGCTGTCCTCGGGCTGATTGTGGGTTCATGGGGAATAGTGGATCGCTTTGTTCATGGGCATATTTCCATGGGCTTCGGATCCTATGTCCCGTGGGGCCTGTGGGTGGTTTTTTATCTCTTTTTTGTCGGCTTAACGGCTGGTGCTTTCCTGATCACCATCATCACGTACGTCTTTCAGGTGAAACGGTTCAAGAGCATCGGGCGGTTATCCGCCTTTACCGTATTGATCGCACTGTTGTGTGAGCTTACCTTCATCTCACTTGACCTGGGGCACATGTTTCGCCTTTACCGGTTCATGATCACTCCAAGTTTCACCTCCCTCATGACCTGGTTCGTCATCTTCACCAACGTGATGGTCATCATTTATCTGCTGGAGTCCTTCTTCCTTCTGCGGGAGGATCTGGTCCTCTGGTCTCAAGACAAAAAGCGAAAGGGAAGCTCAATCTACCGTATGCTGGCCTTGGGCAAAACCAGCTACGAGCCCGAGGATCGTCTGCGCGATGAGAACCGGGTGCGCATCCTTTCCATCATCAGCCTGCCGGCGGGCTTGCTCTTCTACGGCACAAACGGCGCCTTCTTTGCGATCCTCATGAATCGCCCGATTTGGAACAGCGCCCTCACTCCGCTCCTCTTCATCATGGCGGCACTCGTTTCAGGCGGCGCCTTGATTACCTCCCTGATCTACGTCTTTCAGCACGATGATGAACTGGTCAGGCCTCTGGGGCGCATTATCCTTTTCCTGCTATGTGGCTTTATCTTCCTCGAGATCCTCCAATTCTTTGTAGGCTACCAAACGGCGACGGTTGGCCTCGTGACCAGTTTGAACCTGATAGCATTCGGCACTTATTCGTGGACGTTCTGGGTTGTTCACCTTTTGCTCGGGAGTCTTATCCCGATTGTTCTCTTTATAAGCCGTCCCAATGACTCGAGGGCCATTGCCTGGGCCTGCTTCCTTGTCGTCATCACTTTTGTCGCGGTACGGTTCAATTTTCTGATACCCGACCTTGCCGTATACAAATTGGAAGGTCTGGAGTCGACGTTTTTCCATAGGCGTTTGCGAACCGACTATGCCCCCAGCCTGGTCGAGTGGCTGGTGAGCGTCTGGATTATTTCCCTTGGCGTATTGGCTTTCCTGGCCGGTACGCGCTGGCTGCCGATACTCTCTTCCAATCGCAGAGGAGGCGAAGAGCATGCTTAAGGAAAAAGCAGAAAATAAGGCGAACGACTTTCTTGGGTGTGACATAAGCCGCCGGAATTTTTTGAAGACTTCCGCACTACTGGGCGGTTCTTTGGCCGCCTCGACGTACCTGGCGCGTCTTGCGGAAGGAGGCGAAGGACGGCCCCCATGGACGGAAAGTGCCGCTGTCGGCGACGCCTACATCCAGTATCTCCCCGAAAACCAGATCTATTCGGCCTGCCAGCAGTGCAATACCAACTGCGGTATGAAGGTCAAAATAGTCGACGGCATGGTGGCGAAAATCGACGGCAATCCCTACAGCCCATGGACCTTGACGCCACAGATCCCCTTTGAGACCCCGCTTGCTGAAGCCGCTACCATAGACGGGTCTCTGTGTCCCAAGGGACAGGCCGGAATACAAACCCTGTATGATCCCTACCGGCTGGTGAAGGTCCTGAAGCGAGCCGGGAAACGGGGTGAAAACAAGTGGAAAACGATCTCTTTCGATGA
>JADGQM010000201.1 GCA_017881795.1 Syntrophobacteraceae bacterium | reverse complement strand
GATTCAAGGATCCGCGGCCGATCTCATTAAGAAAGCGATGATCGATGTCGACTGCGCATTAGCAAGCCACCGATTTGCAGCCGTAATGCTGCTGCAAGTTCATGATGAACTGGTTTTTGAGGTCCCCAAGGAAGAATTGGAGGCAGCGAAGCGAATCATCTTGCAGCACATGGAGCAAGTCTGGGATCTTTCAGTGCCCCTCAAGGTTGAATTGGGGTGGGGTGAGAACTGGGCACAGGCACATTCTTGAAGGAGTCCATGAAAAAAGCCGCCTGGGGAACCGGCGGCTTTTTTTGCAAAGGGCGGCAGAAAACGCTTCTGCCCGCTATTATTCTGTCTTGTTTTTCTCGAGCTCGGCCTTCAGTCTATCAACTTCCCTTTTATACTTGTCTGCCTCTTCCCGAAGTTGAGCCTCTGAGTTAACGGAAGTTTCGGTGGTTTCAGCTTTTCTGGTGAAAGGGAGTTTGTCCTTTACCTCGTCATAGCCCAGGTAGGCTGCCATAGCGCCACCAGCCAAGAGCATCAACGGGATCGCACCGGCAAGAAGGTGCAAAAACGGGCCCATAAACACGAACATGCCGATAATGCCCAGGAACGCTGCTCCAATGCCACCCAAGAACACCTTCATGATCTTTCCTCCTTCGTCTCATTTGCGGTTGGAATTGTCTTCCCCTCAATAAACATGCAACGTCTTTTCTAGCTCAAAGCACGAGCCACATTCTTAAGCAACAAAGAAAAAGCGCATATTCCTTAGCATGCTCAGCAAGGGATTACAAGGGGAAATTAATATAGAAAATGAGTTGAGAACCACGCCCGATACTGCCATACTTACTGAGTGGCATGGCTTCAACGGCCATAACGAAGCATGATCAGAGGAGATTGACACAACTGAATGATTAACCTTCTAATTTAATTGTGACTTCTGACCCTTTTCCCGCATGAGATTTACTTGATGTCACTTGAGGAACTGGTTGATGTTTGATCTTCACAATCACTGTCTCCCCGGGTTGGATGACGGCGCGCGCGACTGGGAAGAGACTTTGGCTATGGCGCGCATAGCGGTGGAGGATGGCATCCAGGGCGTGGTCTGCACCCCTCACTGGGCCCGTGGTTCATTCGAAAACAACCGGCAGGGTACCCTTGCGGCTGTGGCAACGTTCAAGGAGAAGCTCGAAGCTCTCGCGATACCTCTCAAAGTCTACCCGGGAGCAGAAATCCGGTTGGATTTCGACGTCTCTGCGGCGATTGAATCAGGAGAAATCCTCACCGTAAATGATAATGAGCGCTTCGTGCTCATCGAGCTTTTGCCGGATATCTTGCCGCGCAATCTGGAAAACCTCTTTTGGGACTTGCAGGTGCAAAGGATCCGGCCAATTCTCAGCCATCCCGAACGCAATCCCGCCCTGCTAAGGAACCCGGGGCGGCTCTATAAGTGGGCGGAAATGGGAATCCTCTCCCAGGTGACCGCAGCCAGCCTCTTGGGGAGCTTTGGAGACGAGGTTCGGAAATTTACCGTTATGCTCCTGGAACACCGCATGGCGCATGTCATCGCCACGGATTCTCACGGGCTTGGCGTGCGCTCGCCCCGGCTCTCGCCTGGATATGAAGAAGCCGCCCGGATCGTGGGTCACGAGACGGCTTTGCAGATGGTGAGTGAGACCCCCCGGCGAATCATAGAGGGAGAGCCAGTCTTTGCGCCCGATCCGCTACCGCTGGAAATTCGGACTTCAAAATCATCTTTTTGGAAACGATCCTTTTCCTTTTTTCGAACCAGGAGAGCACATCATGGCAGAAGAGACCAGTGAGCGGCCGGGAGGGTCAATCGTCACGCTCTCGGAAGAACTTGAGAAACAAGTCGCAATGGGTGCAGGACACCTCGGGATGTCAGCTTCCGAGATCGTCCACGCGGCTTTACATCAATTCTTGCAGCATGATCCGAAAGGCAATGCCGTTTATCTTTCGGCGCCGTTTGACGCTCTGATGAAGGGCTGCTATGAGGAAAATACAACGATCAACGATCTCAAGCGACACGGCAATTTCGGGTTGGGGACCTTCAATCATCTTGACGGCGAAATGATGATGCTTGACGGTACGGTTTACCAGCTCAAAGAAGACGGATTTGCCCATCCCGTGAGTGATACGGTCGAGACTCCGTTTTCCTGCGTGACCTTCTTCTCGCCAACGACGGTGGAGGAGATTCACCGAGAGATGGACCACGCTGGCTTCAAAAACCTCCTCGATCAGTTGATGCCCTCTGAGAACGTCTTCTCCGCCATCCGCATCGATGCCGAATTCAGTTACATCCGGGTGTGGTCGGTGCCGAAACAGGAAACACACCGACCCATTTCGGAGGTAAGGCCGGCCGTGTTTGAATATCATGATGTCAAGGGGACGCTGGCGGGCTTCTACACCCCGCGTTTCATCAAATCGCTGCTCAATCCGGGCTATCATCTCCATTTTCTGACCGATGATCGACGGCATGGCGGGCATTTGGATCAATGCAGTTTGAACCAGCTGACCATTGGCGTCCAGATCATCCCGCGACTGGAGCTGAATCTGCCCATTACGATCGATTACTTGACGGCGAAGCTGGTCTAGAACGCACGGGCGCAAGTCTGTGTCCAACTGCGGTGGGCAGGAAGAAGCCCTGCCCGCCCTTCACCTTTCAGCTTTCACCTTTCCTTCATCCACCTAGCCCTTGACGACGCCAACCGGCACGAGGCGCACGATCCGTTTGCTGATCCCGGCCTGCTCGGTTGCCTCGACCACGTCATCGATGTTCTTGTAGGCAGGCCCGGCTTCTTCTGCAAGGCCGGCATAGGATGCTGTGCGGACATAAATGCCCCGCTCTTCCATATCCTGCTGCAGCTTCTTGCCCTGGAACCGCTTCTTGGCCTGAGCGCGACTCATGGTCCGCCCGCTCCCGTGAGCAGTGCTGAAGAAGGTTTGCGCACCGCTCGCAACCCCGGCCAGGACGTAGGAACCCGTTTCCATGCTTCCGCCCAGGATCACGGGCTGTCCGGTCTTTTTATAGATTTCAGGCAAATCGGCATGTCCGGGCCCAAAGGCGCGCGTCGCTCCCTTGCGGTGTACGAGAATCGGGCGCATCACGCCATCAATCAGGTGCTTTTCCACTTTGGCGGTATTGTGCGCAACGTCATACACTTGATGCAGCCCGAGGTCCGCCGGATCCTTATGAAAGACCTCGGAAAACACTTCCCGGATGCGATGAAGGATCACCTGTCGATTGGCGAAGGACATATTGATGGCGCATTTCATGGCGGCGAAATAATCCTGCCCCTCGGGTGAGCTGAATGGGGCGCAGGCCAGTTCGCGGTCCAGGATCTTGATGCCGTATTTCTTCTCCATGACCTTGAGAAAGCTCTGCAGGTAATCGGTTGCCACCTGATGTCCAAAACCCCGGCTGCCGCAATGGAACATCACCACCACCTGGTCCGGTATGGTTATGCCAAAGGCCCTGGCGATCTCAGCATCAAAAACATGCTCCGGCTTGGCCACCTGAATTTCCAGGTAGTGATTGCCGGACCCGAGTGTCCCGATCTGCTTGAACCCACGTTCCACCGACTTGTTGCTGATCTTCGAAGCATCGGCCCCGGCGATGCAGCCGTTTTCTTCCGTGCGCTCCAGGTCCTCTTCCCAGCCATACCCGTTTTTGATGCACCAGCGCGCACCCAGTTCCACCGCGCGCCGAAATTCGTTCTGTGAAATCTTTACAAAACCGGCGCCGCCAACTCCCGCCGGCACTCTTGCAAAGAGCCTGTCCACCAGGTTGCGGAGATGAGGCTTCACTTCGTCATAGGTCAAATTGGTGCGCACAAGCCGCATGCCGCAGTTCACATCGAATCCGATGCCGCCCGGCGAGATCACCCCCGTTTTGAGATCCATGCCAGCCACGCCGCCGATGGGGAAGCCATATCCCCAGTGGCCGTCGGGCATGCAGAAAGCGTGGTTAATGATGCCCGGCAAAGTGGCGACGTTGGTCACCTGCTCGATGACCCCGGCGTCCATCTCTTCGAGGAGCTTCTGCGTAGCATAAATACGCGCCGGGACCCGCATGCCCTCCTTGTAGCTCGGAGGAAGCTCCCACAAGGCATCGGAAATCTTCTTAAAATCCTTTATTGTAGCCATGACGTCCACCCTATCTCTCGCCCATTGTGTCACTACCGGGACGAATCTCTTCAGTGCCTTGGAGGTTGTCACTTTTAACAAAAGGGCAATTCAGAGCCAGCGACAGCGTTCGAGCATTCATCAACAGCCTGAGCCACAGGTTGCCATTTCGCTCAAGCATAACGCCTGGCCACCCTTTTGTCCACAAGGGGCCCCCCTCGCCCCATCCGAAATCCGAAATCCGAAATCCGACATCCGACATCGGCCATCCCTTCACATTTCTGTTGACACCCTGACCATCTTAATTTTACAAAGAGCCTTAAGCAAGATAACCATCAGAGGAGCATCAGGCGGCAATGACAAACAACAGCTATTTTCGCTATTATTATTTTTGCTATGATGTCGGTAAGACATCGCTGCAGACCTGCCTCTGAGCTCTATAGCAGAGCCAATTATAAAAGCCGCGGGTCCCAGCCTGCGGCTTTTGTTTTTTGATTGCGTGACACAGCTTATGGAGAACGCCAGTGAAGGAAGCCTGGGTCCATCTGGAAGAATGGTCAAAAGAGATGGTGACCGCCGCTCTTGAAGGCGGAGCGGACGCGTTGATTGTCCCCGCGGGATGGCAGGACAAGGTAAAGGCGCTCGGACGCATTACGACCGTGAGTCCGGACGGTGATGTGAAGCCCGGCGCCGACGTTTTTTTTGAAAATCTTGCGTCACCGGAAGACGAAGCAAGGATTGCGAGACGCTTGCAGCAGGCTCCGGTGGTCTTGGAGCTGCATAAGTCGGCAATCGGTGAAGGTTCCCCCCATCCAGCGGTGGCCACCGCCCACCCTGCCGCGCCGGAGGAAGCTGAAACGGCGATCGCTGGGCAGGGTTTCGCCCCAGGGTGGCAGGTGATCCCGCTGGAAAATTTGGTGGCTCGGGGTGGACGTCTGTTTGTGCCGGTCTCTTCCCTCGAGGAAGTCGATCTGGCACTCGGAATTCTCGAAACGGGAGTATCCGGGATCGTGATTCACGCCCGCCACCCTGAGGACCTTAAGAGGCTTCTGGCCCGCGCCAAGGCTGCGAGTGAAAACCAGTCCCTCCAGGTGGCCACCATCGAGAGTATCCGCCCGGTGGGAATGGGGGACCGCGTCTGTATCGACACCTGCACGCTCATGGTTGAAGGAGAGGGGATTCTGATCGGCAATTCAAGCGGCTTTCTCTTCCTTGTCCAGGCGGAGGTAAAACCCAACCCCTATGTGGCGCCCCGGCCATTTCGCGTGAACGCCGGTCCGGTACACGCGTATGTCAAGATTCCGGGAGGGCGGACCCGCTATCTGAGCGAGCTCCAGGCAGGAGACTCGGTGCTCATCGTGCATGCGCGGGGGACAGCACAGACGGCCACGGTGGGCCGTTCAAAGATCGAGCGGCGTCCCCTCCTGCTGGTCGAAGCCAGCTGTGGGGGCAGCAAAGGATCGCTTCTGCTGCAGAATGCGGAAACGATTCGCCTCACCGCCCCTGATGGGGAAGCCCGCTCCGTCGTCACTCTGCAGGCGGGCGATGAAATTTTGGTGCATGTCGAGGAATCCGGGCGGCATTTTGGCATGAAAGTATCGGAAACCATTGTGGAGCGATGATTGTGGAAGAGCGACTGGAAACCTTGAGAGAGGCCATAGATGAGACGGACATGGAGCTTCTGCAGCTCCTGAACAAGCGCATGGAACTGGCGCGGAAGGTTGGCCGCATCAAAGCCGATCAAGGGCTGTTGCTGTTCGATCCGTGTCGCGAGGAGACGATCCTCGACCGGCTGGCAAACGCCAACTCCGGGCCGATACCGGAAGCGTCCTTGCGGGCGATCTATCGGGAAATCTTTTCCACCTCCAGGCTGCTTCAGTACGACCTGCAGGTGGCCTATCTCGGCCCGGAGTGGACCAACTCACATCTGGCAGCGCTTTCGCTGTTCGGCCATTCCTCCAGGTATCTCCCGTCACCCGCCCTTGAAGACGTTTTCGATGACCTGCTGAAGGCAAAAGCTCATGTTGCGGTCGTCCCCATCGCCAATTCCCTTCAGGGAGGGGTGGGCCACACCCTTGATTTGCTCTATGAAAGAGAGGTGCGAGTGGTCCACGAATGTTACCTTGAAATTGCTCATTATCTTTGCAGCAAATCGGGCAGCATCGCTGACCTGAAACGCGTCTACGGGCATCCCCAGGCGTTGGAGCAATGCCGGCGGTGGGTGCTCGAAAACCTTCGCCATGTGGAGGCGTTCGAATGCTCTTCCACGGCGCAGGCGGCCCAATTGGCCGGGAAAGATCCTTCTGCAGCCGCTATCTGTAATCTCTATGCCGCATCGCAGTATGGTCTTCAGATCCTGGCCGAACGCATCGAAGACCATCCGGAAAATACGACACGCTTTTTTGTTCTGGGGAACCACCTGAATCCCCCAACCGGCAATGATAAGACCTCCATTCTGTTCGCCGTTCGCGATCAACCTGGGGCGCTCCACGCTGCCCTGGAGGGCTTCGCGCTCTTCCAGGTCAACATGACCCGCATCGAGTCCCGGCCGAACCGGATCTTTCCCTGGCAATACCTGTTCTATGCCGATCTGGAGGGGCATTTCGAAGATGAGGCCATTGCCGGGGCCCTGGATCATCTCAAGAATCAGACCACCTTTTTGAAGCTGCTGGGTTCCTATCCCAGGAAGGATCCTCGGCATCCATTGCGCCTGGACAAAGAGCAAGTGCGGTCGCTGAGCATGCAACTGCCGCGCCTGCCTCAGGAAGCGAGAGCCTAACGTTGCCATGATGCCGAAACGCGCTCTCTGCGGTTGTGTAACCGAAATTCCCGCTGAGCAACTCCGGGGTTTGTTGCACCATCCGGAAGTCGATCTCCTGGAATGGCGCCTGGATGTTTTCTTCGAGCGTTATGGTTTGGAAGAAACGCTCGCGGCGTTGTCGGTGCTCTCGACTCTCCCCCGCCACCCGGTCGTGGCGACCAACCGGCCGCAGCGTGAGGGAGGATCATTTGAAGGCGTTGAAGCACTGCGGTTCGAGCTCCTCTCTAAGGCGGTCGAAGCCGGGGTGGAATGGGTTGACCTCGAAGCCTGGATCGACGAGGCGACGTTGCATAATTTTCAGTCGCAAAAGGTGTGGGTATTGCTCTCGCATCACGACTTCTCGGCGACTCCGGATCGTTTGACCTTGCAGCGCCTGGCCACAGCCATGGCCCTGAAGAAGCCGCATGCCATAAAGATTGTCACCTATGCCCGAACGCCTGAAGACAATCTGAGGGTCCTTGAGCTCATCCCGTTCGGGCGACAGGAATTGGCGATGGAGGTGCTGGCCTTTTGCATGGGACCGCTGGGTCGTTGGAGCCGGCTGGTGAGTCTCCTTCTTGGCAGCCCGTGGGCCTATGCGCAACTCCCCGAGCTGTCACCCGCCGCCGAAGGGCAATTCACCACCACGGAGATGCGCATGCTCCTGTCGCAGCTGGCGCCCGCAACCAAAGAAGATGCACCGCAGAGACGCAGAGGTCACAGAGAAAACATTGAGTTAGAAAGAAAGCTTGATGACAGTTCGGAAATTTGAGCTTTAGTAGTAAAGAGTCCTGGGATTTTGTTTCAAATGAAAAAAGTGATCAGCGTTT
>JADGQM010000200.1 GCA_017881795.1 Syntrophobacteraceae bacterium | reverse complement strand
GCCTGTGGTGTAAAAGCCGCGGACCATATTGAATTGGAGCTCTTCGAGAACTTCCATTTCAACTTCGCGCTCGGTGGCCCCCTGCTTGATGCATTTTTTCCGGAGCAGATCGAAGGCCAGCTTGACCGCGCCTTTCTTATCAAAATCTCTTTTGACGGATTGCGAAAAGTTCTCTTCCGGGGCCACCGCCACCCCCTGCTCGGTATCGGCAAAGAGTGTGACCTCAGAGGTGTTCTTGGCCAGGGCTGCACCGATGGCGTTAGCCACTTGCCAATGCGGGACCACGTGCACTCGGAAATCATTCAGGGCTGCGAGACGGGAGGCGAAAGCCGGAGCCGGCCCGCCCAAAACCAACGCCTCTTTTGGTTCAACCTGGTAGCCTTCCAGGATTTCATGGACGGTGTAAACCGGCTTGCTGTTGATGTCTGCGATCATTTTGGCCGCTGCTTCCATGACCCTCTGGCAGGCCTGCTTAAAAATGTGGTCTGCGGCCTTTTCGAGTGACATCCCCAGTTGGTCCGCGAGAGGTTTGAGACCTTCGAAGGATGCCCTGAGATCGCCATCGGAAAACTCCCCGAGCACCACCAGCGCATCGGTGGGAGTTGGGACCGGACCTCCATAAACCATTGGAGGGCCTTGGCGATCTGGCCCGATGACCAAATTGCCCTCCACAAACCGCACGGCACTGTCACCCCCCAGGCCGATCGAGCGCGTTTTCAGGGAGCGGATCAGGGTCTTATGGCCACTGAGCTCAATGCCGAGAGGATCGAGCAGCGGCGCGCGACGGATGAGGACCGCCATATCCGTTGTCGTTCCACCAATATCCAGAACCAACGTCTCTTCGCTCGCGGATGCAAAAGGGAGGGAACCCATGACGCTGGCGGCAGGACCGGAAAGGATGGTCTGGCCCGGATACTCCATGGAAGATTCCAGGCTCATGGTGCCGCCATCAGCCTTCAGGATGTAGATCGGGATGCGAAGGCCCTTCTTGTCGAGAGAATCCCGCACCGCATGGAAAAACCTTCGGTGAATCGGGTAAACGGAAGCGTTCAGATAGGCCGTGGCAATCCGCCGGGGAAAACCGAGATTCCCCGAAAGGCGATGTCCGAGCGCAACGAAATCGAAATCATCACCAAGAATCTCCCGGATTTCGAGTTCCTGTTTCGGGTTGCGCACCGAGAATTTACCCACGATGCCCACTTGCTTCAGACCTTCAGCCCGCCACCGCGAGGCGATCTCCCGTATTTCTTTGGGATCGATCGGCTGAATCTCGCGTCCGCGATGATCAATCGAGCCGGACACACAAAAATAATGGTCATTCGTCCGGAAGAGTTCCGGGTCGATTCCCGGCCCACTGCAAACGATCATCCCCGTTGCGGCGAGTTTCTTTTCCACAATGGCATTGGTGGTGAGCGTGGTGCTCAATACCGCTCGGCCAATGCTTTCCGATGGAACGTCCCGGGTGATCTCCTCCAGGCCGGTCCAGACACTTTCAAATAAATTGGAATGATCCGTGGGAACCTTGGTCTGGCGCAGAATACGATCGTTCCCAATGAGCACAACGTCCGTGTTGGTGCCACCTACATCAAGCCCGATGATCATGATTTTCCTCTACGTATGTCCACAGGAACAATTAGAGCGGAAACCCACGTTCATTACAATACCTATCCCGTGGATGGTCCGCTCCCCCAGTGATGACCTCCAAAAGCAAGCGTCCGGTGCTGATCGGTCAGTAAAGGAATGCTACCGGAAAGGCTGAACCCTGTCAACGTGACGATTTGCTTTACCAGAGAGAATTATCCGAACATTCTTGAGGTCTGAGATCTACGAGTCAACCGCTGAGTGAGCTCGATTTGGGTGTAGAGCTTGTTGGTTACCCAAATCTTGCATGAAATGTTTAAGCTAAGAAATGGATTTGCAAAGAGATGGCAAGAACAGCTATAATCAACGAGTAATCCGCTCAAAAATCAAACGGAGACGGGGATATTCTGTTTTTCCGAGACAGGTTGTACGCCTTTTGCACCTCTTTGAAACTGATTCCTCCTTGTGGGTTGTGAAATTACCACGGGTTTATGCTTGTTAAAGCGCGAGATACTTGCTTCTGAAGCTTTGCATCTCAGCGCAGATGCCACCGAAAGCACGGAGGAAACAACTCTCATCAATTCTGTGGTCTCAGCGATCCCTTCGTGAATGATTAGGTGAGCATGTACACTCAATTCTTTGGCTTAAAGAAAAGACCGTTTGTTCTCTCGCCGGATCCTGAATTCCTTTATCTGAGCCGTGTTCATGGTCAGGCGTTGACGCAGCTGGAATTTGGCTTCTGTTGTCGGGGTTTCGACCGGATGAGCCCAAAGCAGAGATCGAAAGGTGTGAACAGGGTAATCGACGCCAACACCGATACCCGCTTCTTTCCGATGAGGCCGACACCGCATCGGAAAGAGCTTGCGGTTCAGCCATGTTGGGTTCAAGTCACGATTGAAGAAAAGAAGACGGAAATGGCTCTTCTTCAGCCAGGAGAACGAGAGCATGGGAAGCGGTCCAAGAGGTTGAAATCGTTCTCGGAAATGCAAGTGGAGTCCAGATGAAGTGGGATCGAAAACCCGTAGGTCAAATCGGCAAACCAGGACAAGTTATTCGTTTCAGATTGCCTCATCCTGACCTTACAGGCAAGTCTCCATGAAAAGAGCCTCCTCTTACGTGAAAAACTCCCTTGAAAGAGGCGTCTGATTCCGGCAATAGCGAACCACCGATCTGACCTATTTCCTGTTTCATGACAGGCAGACTTTCAAGGAACGCCGCAACGACCTTCGGATCAAACTGTTTGCCTACGTTTGCAAGGAGTTCTCGAACAGCGTCGGCTTGACTCATCTTAGCCCGATAGGCCCGAAGCGAGGTCATCGAATCAAAAGCGTCTGCTACCGCAACGATCCTAGCCAACAACGGCACTTCCTCCGCTGCCAGGCCATCGGGGTAACCCCCGCCGTCCCAGCGCTCATGATGGTGCCTGATGATGGCTCTTTGTTCCTGATTCAGGCCCAGCTCCAACACAATTGACTCGCCGATTACCGGGTGATTCTTGATCAATTCACATTCTTCCGGAGTAAGAGCCGACGGTTTGTTAAGGATACTGTCGGCAATACCGATTTTCCCGATGTCATGGAGGTAACCGACCGTTTTCAGGGATTCAATTTGGGTCTCCGAGCAATTCATTTGTGCGGCAATGGCAAGGGCATACTGGGTTACTCTCTCGGAGTGCTTCCACGTATAAGTATCCTTCGCTTCAAGAGCACTCACGAGAGATTTCAAGATGCCGTTAAAATTGCTGACCAGATTTTCATAAAGAGCCTTATTCTCGAACGTTAAAGCAGCTTTTTTCACCAGCAGATCGATGAGCTTCGCATCGCTTTCGGAAAGGGGGTTGGCCCCGTCATTGTGGCAGGTCATCAGGAATCCGAAGAGTTGCCCACGAATCCGGAAAGGCCAGCACGCGAGCTTATCGTCATTCTCGATAAGAGCCCTTAGCCGGGGGGCATCCTTGAGCCGACTTCCATCCAAAATGATGTGAGTCAGATCTGGTTCGCGAAGCCTCTCCATCCACTCATCCTGGAGGTGAAAGACCCTCTCCGTCTGTTGGTCCTCGTTAAAACCCTGATGGGAAATGAGGAGGAGGGAATTCGGCTCGTTGGAAAGGATGAAGAAACCTGCCTTTTGCGCGGCGGTCAATCGGGACGCAACACTGACAATACATGGATAGAGACTATCGCTCGAACTAATCGCTTCAATTTCCCTGAAAATCTCAAAAAGTTGGGTTTGCTCTCGAATCTTTTCCTGCAGTTCGCGGTTTAGCTTTTCGGCCTGCCTCCGCGCCTTCGATTCCAATTGCAGGGTGACGTTTTCCAAGAGCAGCTTGCGTTCCCGAGTCACACGCTCAATGGTCACAGCCAGGTCGTTAAAGCTAAAGGGCTTGGTCAGAAAATCGCAAGCCCCCTTGCGCATCGCGGCAATGGTTTTCTCCATGGTCGCGTACCCGCTCATCATCACCACGGGCAGAACCGGATTGATGCTCCTTATGGTATCAAGCAATTGCAGGCCGTCGAAATCGGGCAACCTTACGTCGACAAACACGCAGTCAAATTGCTCGTTGTGAATGGCACGACGAGCTTCGCTGGCAGTATGGCATACTTGCACCTTTTCGTGGGACAGGTCCCGGAGGAAGTCATGGAGGCATTCCCCCAGAAGCAAATCGTCCTCTACGATCAAAATCTTCATATGGCACCAGCTCTCATGTTATCCATCCTGTCGAGGACTCTTCTTTTCGAAGGTAATGGCAAAGCCCGGGGCAAGGACTTGACCCCAAACAGAGAACGCTCCCCGGACAGGTAATACCCTTTGAGAATGAAGCCTTTGATGACTTGTAAACTTCCCGCGCGCAGGGCACCAGCTTTTTGGGTGCCCCTGACCCTACACAAACCGATCTATCTATATTTCACCAAGAGCCTTGGATACCACCTCAGCAATATCACGGTGAGTGAATGGCTTCATCACAAAAGCACGGATTCCTATCTCCCTGGCCTTCTCTTCATTAATCGTTTCGCTGTAGCCGGTGCAGAGGACCACGGGAATGTCCGGACGCATACTCATGATTTTCCGCGCAAGATCAGCACCGGTCATCTCGGGCATCGTATAGTCAGTGAATACCAGGTCAAACCAACCGGGTTGGGCGCGGAAAACCGCCAGGGCTTCCCGGCTGTTGGTCATGGAAACCACCTCATATCCCAAGTCGATCAGCATTTGTTTCCCCAGGTCAGCCAAAGTCTCCTCATCATCGACAAACAGGATGCGCCCTGAGCCTCTTGGCATGGGATAGGGCGCCTTGGTCTCGGCAAGCACTTTGTCTTCATGTCTGGGAAGGTAAACGGTAAAGGTGCTCCCTTTCCCCACCCTGCTGTTGACATTAATGGCGCCATCATGGCTTTTCACAATGCCGTGCACCACTGCAAGCCCCATCCCCGTCCCCTGCCCCTGATCTTTGGTGGTAAAAAAGGGGTCAAAAATCCGTTCAATGATCGCCGGCTGAATTCCACACCCGGTATCGCTGACAGTAAGTTGCAGGCAAGGGGTGTCACCAAGCTTATCATACATACTCAGCGCCTCGATCTCAGGAACTCCATCAGTCAGGCTAACCTCCAGAACTCCGCCTTTTTCCCGCATGGCATAAGCGGCATTGGTGCACAGGTTGATCAGCACCTGATGGATTTGGGTTGGGTCAGCCAGAATTACGCCTTCTGATGTCAGCCGGATCTTCTGACGAATCGCAATGGTCTTGGGGATTGATGCCCGAAGGAGTTTCAACGCCTCTTTCACGACAGGCGCAATGCGAACAGGCCGATGCTCCTTCTCTCCCTCGTGGGTGAAGATCAGGATCTGTTTGATCAAGTCCTTTGCCCGATGAGCCGCCTTGAGAATCTGCGCAAGATTCCGCTCCGTCATACTTCCCTGGACCACCTTCGTCAAGGTCATCTCAGCGTAGCCAATGATGGCCGCCAGAATGTTGTTGAAGTCATGAGCGATGCCACCAGCCAGAGTGCCGATTGCTTCCATCTTGTGGCTCTGCCGCAAGTGGACCTCAAGATTGTGATGATCGGTCATGTCCTGATAGGTGAGCAGATGTGTGCCGTCATCCATTACTACTGACCGGATATGTATCGTTTTTGACTTACCTTCTTTGCAGCAGACCGTGACCGTGCGATCCTTAACCATCCCAACCTCGGGATTCTCAAGGAAATCCTTTTCCCAGAAGGAAATGATCTCGCTTCTGTAGCTGGGATCGGGATAGACCCTCTCAAGCCATTGCGATTTTCCGGAGAGATCATCCTTCGTGTAACCAAGAATCTCGGTGAATCTCGGATTGAGGTATTCAAAGGTCAAATCGCTATTCATCAGTGAAATCCCGATAGGAGCCTTTTCTGCAAGCGTCCGGAAGCGTTTTTCACTCTCACGAAGAGCATCCCCGGTCAACCTGCGCTCGGTGACATCGCTCAGGATCCCGACTGAACCGATCACCTTTCCTGACTCGTCACACCATGGGAAAGAATGGTCCCTGAGCCATTTCAATTCCCCCGACCGAGTACAAGAGGGCGCTTGCTTCAGCCTTTCCATCTCCTGCCTGAGCGCTCTATTGGCAGCTTCGAGCTCTGCAATTTGCCTGCGGAGGCTCCTCACCTCTTCGATGCCTTTGACTGTTGTCTTATCGTCTTCAATCATCTCAAAGTCCTCCGGGAAACGGCCGACAAGACTGATCGCGCCCGGCTGATCGGAACGAGAAAGCTGATTTTTGGAGGATACTCAGAAACATGAACATCTGAAAAGGAGCATTCGAGCTCAAGGCAGCACAATACACATTTTCTGACTGAGGGCAATATTAATGCGTCTGGCTGGAAGCCTTGGAAGAAACTAAGCTATTGCTGACTCAAGACTGCATGATTGAAGCGGAGCAAGGGCTCGTGCGTAAATCATTGCACGCGCCCTTGCCTCGATGCGATTCCCTGAAACGCTTATTTTATAGGGTTACTGTGGCAAAGGTTGCATCTCACCAACTGACCGTTGGAAATTTTCACCGTGGTTCCTTCCACGGAGAAACTCCGAGCCGCAGCGGCTTTGGCCAGCACAATCCCCTCGCCTTTCTTACCATGGCAGGTTTGGCAACTGGTGAGTGACCGATTTTCCAGGAAGTCCTCGTGCCCATCAACCCAGCGTGAGTCGTTGACCGGGTGCATACCGTGAGGGCCATCCAGGGAGACCGGGAGGGTGCCAGCCTGATGGCACACCGTGCACTCAATAATCTTGCCCGCATGTCCCTGCAACTGAATCGCTGGTTGGTTGTCATTGGCGATTATATTTCCCGACGACGGCTTCACCGGCCATTCGGCATGAGTGCTGCCGTGGCAGCCCTCACAGAAGATCCCGGCATGGTTGTCCTTGCTGAGCCGATACAGGACTGGCTTGCTATCGACCAGGTTTTCAGCAAACCGGCTAGTTGGAGCAGAAATGGGGGTGGCCGAAGCGTCGCTGGTTCGGTAAGCCTGTAGGAGACGAATACCGTCTTTAGCCGGGATAACATAGGGGTCAGACTGAGCAAGAGTGGTCAGAGCATCGCCCGTGTGACAGGCCTGACACCCGGGTTCGCTGGCCCAGGGGATGCGCTTATTCATATCAGCACCGGCCGGAAACGGCACTACCGGGAAGTTTGAAGAGAAATCATCACCCACCTGCTTCATGTTGCCATGGCAGTCCTGGCACACCAAACCACCACTGAACATGGCTCCGCGAAGGCAATGGGTATCCCGGCCCGGATGGCACTGATAACAGGTCTGGTTCAGAACATTCGTCACGGAGACGTTGATGACGGGTTTGCCGGTCTTGGGATTGGTCCTGGCGGAGCTGTTCGGCTTCGGCATGGGATAGTCGAAAAGATCCAGATTTCCATGAAAAGCATGCATCACTCTGGAATTGGTGCGATGGATCGTTTGATCTTTGCCGTTGGCAGTGGCGTCCGGACCGACCGGTCCAAGCTGAGCCAAATCCAGGGCTGGTGAATAGTGACATCGCTGGCAGGCGACCGGGGTGGCGTCAGCCAAGGTGGTGCCGTGTTTAGCATCATGGAGCCGCAAAATGTTCCAATCGGCTGCCCACTCTCTGCTCACGGCGAGCGGCACTACGGCCGAATCCTGGCCAGCCTTCGTCACCGGAAAAGCTACTCCCGAAC
>JADGQM010000199.1 GCA_017881795.1 Syntrophobacteraceae bacterium | reverse complement strand
CTCCATGTCGTGGATATCAGCAATCCCCAGTTTGAAGATCAGATACAGGCCGTGGACCGGATTCTGAGCAAATTGGAGCTGCACGAGAAGGAGAGGATTTTGGTGTTCAACAAGGCCGACCTGGTGGATCCCGAGTGGTTGAGCATTCAGTCGAAGCGCTATGGTGCGGTTGCCATCTCTGCGCTTTCATCAAAGACGTTGGAGCCCCTCCTCCTGGAGATGCAAGACCATGTTGAGGCATTACTGAAGCAAGGCCTTTTCCGTCCGCTTCCACAATCAGCAGAAGAACCCTTGGAATCCGAAACGCCTCTGGAAAAGTAGAAAGCCAGGCCGGTGAACTGAGCCTGGCTTCCCGAGAAGAGATTTTAACACGCCGTAAGGACTGCCATGTATGGCGTATAAATAGCAGGCGCTCATTTCGTTGAAAAGTAGGTGTGTGCAGTATTTCTCAAGAGGGTAAAACAGTATTTCCGAAGTAGGGTATTATGTAGATCAGAGTAGGGTTCGGTATATGCCTGCCAACCGCCGGTGATAAACGGTGCTACCGCCGAGAACAAAGGAACCATGGGATGGCGATGTGATTCGGATGCAAGCTGCTGATTCAGCTTGTCTGTGAGGAAAGCACGTTGTCAGCCCAATCTCCCATAATCCCAAAACCTAACGTCATGCACCAGTGAGTCGGGAACATTTAACCACGGACATTGGTTTGCACTGGTTTTTGTGGTGTGCCCCACGGACCCGTGGTCTGGTTGAGCGATTGGCTGGAGGAAGCGCTCTCATGCATAACCGTAAACGGGAGTTTCGATCACTCTGTCGGGCCTTTTCCTGCTTTTAATAATGCCTTGGATATGCTCGACGGTTTCAGGAGCGAAGTGCTGCTCTCCCGTCTCTCGGCAAACACGTGCAGGCACATTTTCAACAATGAAAAACTTACCACCATGTTCCAGCGTGTAAGTTACTTTGTTATCTACCATTGTCTCTTTCATCCGAAATTTTCCTTCATGTTACCTTCTGACTCGGAGCTCGATCCATAGATCGGGGTCAGTTCGCCAATCGCCCTAACCAGGAGAGGTCAGTTTAGCTTTCAGCATCGAACCCAGTTTCTGCGGGTCGCGACAGACCAGGAAATCCGATCGTCCCAGCTTTCCCCAGTTGTTGACCGTCGTCACCCAGGGCCTGGCCGCCTGATGTTTGGCATCGGTCTCGCATCGAATTCATCGAACAGGAAAAGATCATCATCTTCGGCCAGATCCATATATTCCCACATTTCATTCTGATGAAGCCATATTGGGTCAGCATTTCTTCTTATGAGCTCATCTACGTCCATGCCATCGATTGTGACAGGTTTTTTGACTCGCTTTTGCTTACCATTAACAAAAATGGTCATGTATTCCTTTTGTCTTTTCTTCTTTGCCGCCTTTTGAGTAGGAGATAGTTTTCCCTTTTGTTTAGCCATATGTACGAACACTCCCTCCTGGGAATTTAAAGGCATGAATCAGCGGCGGCGGCCTGGAAGCAAGAAAAAAAGACGGCCCCCCCGCCGTCCGCTGCTGGAACTACAAAGGCAATAGAAGATCACTTCGCGTCTTCGCGGGAGACCGTTCTGAAAATATCACGCCAATCCGCAGTGAGTTTGAATTTCTTACGCGTGCAGCTCGGCGCCGGTCTTGATGGAAATTGTGCGATGCTGGGGAATCTTTTTCAGAGCCTCGCCTATCTCTTGCGCCGCAAGCCGCAGTTCGTAATTTTTTTGCAGGTTCATCCAGATGTCCGGCCCTGTCCCAAACCACCGGCCCAGGCGCAAAGCCGTATCACCGGTAATGCCCCGCTCGCCGCGAATGATTTGCGTAATCCGGTTCGTCGGAACGCCCAGTTCCTTTGCCAGCTCGTTAGCGCTCATGCCGAGAGCCTTCAACTCGTCGGCCAGATGTTCCCCCGGATGAATGAGAATTCGTGTCATCTTTGCCCCCTAGTGATAATCGACGACTTCCACGTTAAGCGGCCCCGGTGAACCCTCCGGCCATTCAAAACAGATTCGCCATTGATCATTATAATGGGCGGATACTATACTGGCCTTTGCGATCCCCTTTTAGGGCTTCGAGACGGTCTTCGGGGGTGTTCACGCCATCAGACGGTCCGCCGCGTGGAGCCTGATCCAACCGCAACTCCACCTTTACCGGGCGAGAGTAAGCGGACCGATAGAACGCGTGGTCAGGCGTTGCTCTGGCCATGACCGCCACGCTCGCTCGGCGCTCTCTCGATCATCTCCAGTTTGACCCTCCAGTCGGCAGAAAGGCGCACGCCCGTGACGTCAGCGGAGATCACGTCCCTGGCAAAAAGCCCCGCCATGACGTCAAGAATCTCGACTTCCGTGGCTGCGTTCCCCATCGCCCCTAGGAGCCTCGAGACCACGAGTTCTCTGGTTACCCAGGCGTGCGGCTTACCCTCCGCAATCGCGAGCACGATCCGGAGGACCAACGCGAGTTGAGGAGAAAATGACGTCAGAAGCTGGGCCATTTCGAGCGCTACTGCATCACGCTCATTGATGAGGCTGCGGAGACGCTGCTCGGTGTCCCTGAACCGGGCCTCATGAGCATCTCCCACCCATCGTTTCACGGACCACAAAGCAGGAACCATAAGCACGCCGAACATAAAGAGTGAAATTACCGGAATTGGATAAAGGAGAAGCTTCGCCAGAGTCCCGCTGTCGGGTTGAGATACTGGGAAGAGAGCGAACACAAGAGAGGCTGCCAAGCTGCTGATGAATCCCAGAAGCAATATGCGTTTCGTTTCCGTGCTCAGTGCAAATCTCCTTTGGTGTCTAACGCTATGCCTAATCGCGACGCAGCCGCGCGGAACGTCCGCGGTGAGCGAGCGCATGTGAGCCAGCGGTCCGCTCCACTGTTCTGGTTGGGCGGTCTCACAAGCCCTTCCGCTTCAACTCTTGGTCGAGCTTCTGGAATCCGCTATCAACATTTGAAACAAAGTCGATGAATGGCGTACCTGCGGTTGCTAGCGAAGGTCCCATCTTTCTGGCACGAAGCAGGAACACCGGAGTGCCAACTTCTTCAGAAAAAAAGTACTCTCTTACGGTCCATTTCGAGTCTTTCCACGCTTCGGACAACACACTCAATGTGGCAACGGCATCGGCAATAACACTCTCAAGTTCGCGGACAAACTGGGTGTGATAGTTGCGATCACTTTCAGCGTAATCCCAATAGCCATATTCTCCTTTACTCAAGAAACCGCGTAGTTGCTCAACAAAGTCCACATCTTCTTCAGCGTAGCTGATAAATACATATCCCTTCGACTGCTCTTTGGCTGTCGTGATTGCCGAACCCGATTTGACGGAGGGTGGAAACACCGATAGAAGTTTGCTCAATCCAGCAGCGTATGATTGGCGAAAGTCAACCCATTGGAACTGTTGCAGTTCGCTTGGAAGTGCTTCCTCTCCGGCGTCATCGACAATTACTGGAATCACCAGTCTGCCAGCCCGAAAGAATGCTAAGAGTTCCTGTCCCATCCAATCGGAACCACGAGACTGCTGACTAGAGACGTACAAAAGGGCCACTGCGTTCTCCAACGCATCTTCGATGGCGCGTTGCCACTGCTGTCCCGGCTGTATCCGTTCAGTATCCCGCCATATGCGAATGCCCGCCTGCTGAAGATTAGCAACTAGCCTCTCCACAAAGACGTGATCGCGTCGTGAGTAGCTGATAAATGCGTAAGGTGCGGTCATTTTTCTGTCCTAGGACGTGATCTTCGTTGATGCCACCTAAGTAATTCTGCAATTTCTATATATCTCAATGATGGTAAGAAAGGGCTCACGAGTATTAAGCACCCCAACGCGCACTCCATTCTTTGCCTGCTCGGTGGTGCACTGACTTCTCGCATTGTTTCGTCTTCCCAATATACTATAGGTTTATCTGTCGACAAGAAGTTTTCGGTAGACTATCGGGTTTAGCTCGCTATCTCACAAAACTGAAGAGTACCATGCTTCGGGAAGAGAGAAACTTGCTCACTTTCTCCATAATTCGCTGAAAAAGAGGCAAAAGATAGCGCAAGAGCCGCAAGCCTCGATCGCCATCACACAGTATTACGAGCCTCTTCATTCGACAAACAACCACGACGCGGTCCATTCTCCTCAGGAAGCTGTCTCCCCGGCGAAGGTTCCCATTGAATCGTCTCGTCTCCTTGGCTCGCCACGCAGCTAGACCGGCAATTCCAAAAAAATCCACCCTCCGGAGAAGGCATCCTTGAAGCGTCTCACCCTAGACGAGATTCCCTTGCTCATTCGCGCGTCCCCTCTTGCTTCTTCCTTCAATACCTTGTTACCATGATAAACCGATGTCAGTTTGAATAAGGAACTTGTGGGAGCAGCCTCGTGTACCGTTTTCGCCGTGTCTACTCATCCTGTCACATTGACGGCCCTTCCGCCGGGGTCGGATGTAACGTGCGAAATCTGAAACAATCTGCGGGATGGCATTGCCTTATCCATTGGAGAACACGCTCGTGAAACCTGGAAGGGTTGAAACCGGCGTTGGCTTTCTGATTCTGTTGATCCTCCTGGGGATCGCCGGAGGGGTCGTGATCAAGCAATCCCGGTATGATGAAAGCATCTTTACCGTTGCTCTCTCCAAAGACGCCTCTTCCGCTGAAACTCTTGTACCTGCTGGCGCATCCGACTTACAAGAGTATCTCCCCGAGGGCATGGTGATCCTGACTCCCGTCGAGACCTTCGGTCCGGGAAACCTTTCGGAGAAGATCGACGGGAAGGCCGAGCTTTATCTTTCAGCGGGGTTTTTGAGCCTTCGCAGTCAGCGCTTCGTGGAGACGGGTAAGCCTGGTCGATGGCTGGAAGTTTTTGTGTACGACATGGGGAGCATGCGGAACGCTTTCTCAGTGTACAGCACGCAGCGGCGTGCGGATGCCGAGGACCTTGCCTTAACGCAATTTGCCTACGGCTCGGCCAATGCCCTGTTTTTCCTCCTGGGTCAGTACTACGTTGAAATCATCGCCGCATCGGAGCAGATGGCCGAAGCCATGCTTGCCATTGGCCAGAATTTCATCCGGGAGAACCCTACCAGCGCTGAGGCGATAAACGAGGTCGCGATTTTCCCTAAAGCTTCCATGATTCCGGAAAGCGTATCTCTGCTTGCGGAAAACGTTTTTGGGTTCAGCGATCTCAATAATACTTTCGTTGCCCACTACCGCTTCGGAGAGACCGAGTTGACGGCATTCCTTTCCCATCGGCAGTCAGCGCAGGAAGCTCAGGATATCGCCTCGGCATACCATCAGTTCCTGGTGGAAAATGGCGGCGCGGATGTGCCCATGGATGTGGCAATTCCCGATGCGCGACTCGTGAAGCTTTTCGACGCGTTTGAACTGGTCTTCGTCCAGGGGAGTTTTCTGGCTGGCGTCCATGAGGCAGATAGTAAGGACCTAGCCGAACAACTGGCTTTGCATCTGAAAAACGCACTGGCCGAGGCAGCAAAGTGAACCATTCTGAAGATCCTCATGCGATCGACCGCAGGGAGTTCCTCAAGCGTGCGGCCAAGGCCGGAATCGCCATCGCTGGGGCCGGCCTGCTTGGTTATGCCCTCTACGATCCCAAAGGACCGGTGAGCTCGGAGGGCGACGGTGACGGACTCGTGCGTCTGCCCAGCTTTGCGATGGCTGAAAGCCGTCCACGGATGGCCATCGCCGCGGGTGCGGACCGGGTCAACTCGGTCAACCTAGCGCTCAAGGCACTGGGAGGCATCGAGACCTTCATCAAGCCGGGAGACCGGGTGCTGATCAAGGTCAATGCCGCGTTTGCCTCCCCGCCGTTTCTTTGCGCCACGACGAATCCCGAACTGCTTGCCGAAGTCTGCCGTCTGTGCTTCAAGGCGGGAGCCACTTCGGTGAGTGTCACCGATAACCCGATCAACAACCCGGAGAGCTGCTTCGCGTTATCGGGGATGGGCGAGGCCGCCCGCTCCGCTGGAGCCATGGTGATTCTGCCCAAGGATACTTTTTTCAAGCCAACAACCGTTCCCGGCGGATCGCTCATCAAGAATTGGCCGATGCTCTATGCCCCATTTGAAGGGGTGAACAAGCTCATTGGGGTCGCTCCCGTGAAGGACCACCATCGCAGCGGAGCTTCCATGAGTATGAAGAACTGGTACGGACTGATCGGTGGCAGACGCAACATCTTCCATCAGAACATTAACGATTTCATCAAAGAACTGGGATTGATGGTGACGCCGACCCTGGTGATTCTCGACGGCACCATGACCATGATGACCAACGGCCCGACCGGCGGCTCGCTTTCCGATTTGAAGGCAACCAACACCATGATCGCCAGCACCGACCAGGTAGCCGCCGATGCCTTCGGCGTTACGTTGTTGGGCAAGACGGCACGGGATCTGCCCTACCTTCAGAAAGCGGAAGCTGCGAGTGTGGGTACGGCGGACTTTGAGTCGCTCCCTCCCCTCCGGGTCCAGGCTGGCTAAGGGGTTGTCCGAGAATAAGCCATCATCTCTCACCACGAAATACACGAAACATCCGAAAGATCAGAAATGATTTTTTCGTGTTTTTCGAGTGTTTCGTGGTTTGAAATAGGCTCAGAATGAGAGCACGTTATTTTTGGACGGCTCCTAACCCATAAAGCGGCGACAATCAGCATGAGCATCGTAACGGTAAGACGAATCAGTCAGACATTCTTTTTGCTGCTTTTTTTGTGGTTTTGCATCGTCAGTTCCTTCGGCATGGAATGGTGGCAGTTGCGTGGCTGGCCGGTAAACTGGTTTCTTCAGCTTGACCCGCTGGTCGCCCTTGGCACCATGCTTACCACCGGGACGCTCTATGCCGGCTTGGCGTGGGGGCTGGTCACCATTGTTCTGACGATTCTCCTGGGAAGGTTCTTTTGCGGTTGGGTTTGTCCTTTTGGCACCCTGCATCATCTGACGGGTTTTTTCGGCAAGCGGGGAAGGAGCGCCTCCCACAAGGTGGCGATCAATCAATACCATCATCGCCAGTCCCTAAAATACTTTTTCCTTCTGTTCCTGTTATCGGCTGCCGCTGGTGCACTCCTCGCCGATGCCGCACGCCTTGCCTTCATGAACCCCGTAAGCTTTTGGCTGCTCCTGGCAGTCACCGTCTGCGCCGCCGCCTTCGCGGTCGTGAAAGCTTTTTCGGAACGCCGTCGAGTCGCGTCCCTTTGCCTCATTCTCATCGCCACATGGGCGGTGTTGGGATATTTCCTCGGCGCGGGTCAAATGCTTGGTGCGTCGCTCCAGACCGGTTTGCTGGACCCTCTGCCCCTGGTCCATCGGTCGGTGAACTTGGTGCTGCTGGCACTGGCGGATGCCAATCCGCAGAAACTCTTCAGCACCCAGCGGTATTACCAGGGCGCCTGGGTGATCGGGGTCGTTTTTCTTGCGGCGATCCTGCTCAACCTCAAGCGGCCAAGGTTTTATTGTCGATTCCTCTGCCCGCTTGGCGCGCTTTTCGGATTGCTGGGGCGCTTTTCCCTCTGGAGGATCGGCAAGAAGACCGACGACTGCCGCCACTGCAAACTCTGCGAAGCCAACTGCGAAGGGGGCTGTGACCCTGCTGCCGCGATCCGCACCAATGAATGCGTGCTCTGTATGAACTGCCTGAACGAGTGCACCCACGATCTCATTACCTTCAGCACGCAGTCGTCGCCATCCGGTGAAATCGTCGCCCCTGACCTCTCGCGGCGGGAAGTCGTGACCACTCTGCTCTCCGGCGTTGCGCTCGTGCCCATGTTGA
>JADGQM010000198.1 GCA_017881795.1 Syntrophobacteraceae bacterium | reverse complement strand
CCGACTCCGGGCACGGGAATGAGCTCCAGCACCATCCAATAGGAGATCAGCAACCCGGCCAAGACACAAACCTGGCTGTTGATGCGGGTTTTGAGCGTAATCAGGGAAACCGCCAGGTAGCATACGGCAATCCTCTGCAACACCCCCGGGATGCGAAGGTCGTACAGGTGATAGTAGGGGAAACCGTTGAGCAACAGCCCCAGCAGAAATAGGATATAGGTGCGCCGTAGAATTCTGAGGACGGTTTTTTTATCTAATCTGCCGGACTCGCTTCGATTCTCAAAGGAAAATACGATCGCAATTCCCATGATGAAAAGAAAGGCTGGAAAGATGCAGTCAGCGAACGTCCAGCCATGCCATTCCGTCTCCCTCAGGGGTGAATAGACCAATGCCCATCTCCCCGGATTATTCACCACAATCATCGCAGCAATCGTAGCGCCACGAAAGGCATCCAGGGAAACTATCCGCTCGTGAACCTGGGGCACTGTCGGCTCTCCGTTCCCAGTACACGCTATTTGCCGCAGCACGACATCTTCTCCGTAGCTTTTGCCAAGCCTTGCCCTGGTTCTTCTAAGATAAACAGTTCGTTAGCCCGTGCAAAGCTCAAGAGAAAGCGACCCATAACGAGCATCTGAGTATGGTGCTTCATGATGGCTTTACGTTTCGTCTCTGCTTCTTTAGCCCGTAAGGAAAAGGAGAGCCATTTCGACCCTTCTTCAGAAAAGCCTTCCGGAGGATCAAGGCGTGACCCGGTGCCTGAGCCTTGGCCTACCGGCCACTGACCGAAGTGGATCAGGAAGGAAAGCACCGTGGGTTTAATGGCTGGACCTTTCTTTCCCAGTTCCATCAAAGCTTCTCTAACAAAATAGTAGGTCGCACAATGGTCAGGGTGGTGATCATCTGAAGAGGTCACCGCCACCAGGGTGGGCCGAAAATCAGCAAGCACCCGCGCGATCTCCCTTCTGAGGTCACGGCCGTTATAGTCGGTGTGAGGAATGATCATCTCAAATGCCGGGGGACGGTTTTCTCGAGTATAGGGAGAGGTATAAGCGAGGGGGTCGGCGGGAAACTTCCCGACAAGGTAACACAGTCCACCGTCAGGAAAGCCAAGAAAGATCGCATCACGCTCCCTTACTCCCAGAATCGCAAGCGCCCGCAGTGCCTCCTCCCGGCGCTCAAGACCATACTCGCGAAAATCCTTTGCCGTAGAATGAGCGATGTGATCCTCCTTCTCCACCCCTTCCGGAAAGCCGTCCCCGTTTGTCATAAAGACGACCTTCACTTTTCCGCCTAAACTGAGAACTCGCTGGATGAGCCCTGCGGCCCCAAGGCTTTCATCGTCCGGATGGGGAGCGAAGACCATCAGGCGAGTCTCTGCGGAGAGCAGCGGCTCTATAGCCTGCTTTTCTTCTGCCTGAGCGCAGAGACCGACCAGCATGATGAAAGCAAATAGTATCATCCCCAAGCTGCGCATGATAATCAAGACCTCCACAACATGCAGAATCCTACCAAACCTGATGTTCTTAAAGCAACAGCCTGCGGTAAGATTTAAATGTTCAGAAGCGACGATTTCAAGCCTTAACAATTAGAGAACGCATTCGGGCGCCCCCGTAGGCAGGATCTCCCTGGCGACCGCCTTGACCACAAACATCGAGCGGTTTCTAGCGACATTGTTTAGAGTGGTGGGCGAGAGAGGATTCGAACCTCCGACTTCCACCGTGTGAGGATGGCACTCTCACCGCTGAGTTACTCGCCCACATATTGCCACAACTTATATCGCAAAAGGACGGGCGGTACAACACAAAAACATTATTGTTACTGAAACTTTGTCGTTTCAGGCTCAACGATCAGTCGAACAACAGATTTCTGCATCCTGGCGTATTGCATTTTTGTTCGCGGTGAGATATCGAACCATGAGCAGGAATAGTTTTACAAAGGGAGTTCGCGTGCTGGCGGTTGCCGTGCGGCAGGGAGAATATGAGGAGGATATCATCAAAAGCGCGTGGGCCTGACATAGGGCGCATCGGGTTATAATCCATCTTTCATTGGCATCATGCAATCAACATTTTCAAAGGAATTTGAATCGGCTCAACGACCTTGCATCCTTACCAGCCCGGCTCTTCGCGGGATCCTGTGGATGGTGCTTGCGCAGGTGCTCTTTTCGGCCATGGGAGTGTTCACGCGCCTCGGGGCGCAAAACGTGCCGTGGCAGGAGGCGGCGCTTTCGCGGTTCGGTGTTGGGGCGCTGGTCGCGTACGTGATTGCGAGGACGCGCGGCGCCCCCCTCGGCATCACGAACAAGAAGCTCATGTGGATTCGAAGCATCACGGGGACGCTTTCGGCGCTTTGCGTCTTTTATGTATGGGCCTCGCCTGAAATCCCGCTCGGCGACGCCGTGACGCTCACGTCGGTTGGGCCGGTGTTCGTGGTCCTGCTGTCCTGGCCTCTTCTGAAAGAGCGCGTGGGAAGGCTCGTCTGGGGCGCTGTACCCATCGCGTTCAGCGGGATCGTGCTCGTGATGAAACCGTCATTTCACGTCGCGATCTCTTTTGCGGCGATCGCGGTCGTCGGCTCTTTCTTCTATTCACTCGCGATGATCTCGCTGCGCCAGATCGGCCCGAGCGAGTCAGGCGAGGCCGTCGTCCTGTATTTCTCGCTTTTCGGAACTCTCGTGATGCTCTGCATTTCGATTCCCGTGTGGGAAACGCCCGATCCGATTACGGGGGTGTTCCTGGTGCTCACGGGATTGTCCGGAGGGCTCGCACAAGTTGCCATGACGCGCGCCTACTCGCTTGATCGTGCAGCGCGGATCAGCGCGTTAAATTACCTCGGAATCATCTTCACGAACATCTTCGCCATCCCCGTTTTTGGCGGCTTCCCGGGATTCTGGCAGATCGTCGGGTCGGCGCTCGTCATCCTCTCGGGAATCTTCATCACTCTCAGCGCCCAAAAAGAAAAGATCCCGCTGGAGATCGCATGAACGGGATCAAGTTTTCGATTAGAGACCGGAATGAGGAGTTGCACTGCGAGCGCAAGTGATAAAAGCTAAAATCGCCTCCCCTCACCCCGGTATCACTCCATCCTGAGCTCTACCATGTAGCCCTTTCATGTTAGCGTGGGCTTGATGTTTTGATTCACTCGAAAGAGATTTGCCGGATCCCATTTTCTTTTAGCAGCAACCAGCCGTTCATAGTTGTCCCTGTAGGTTGCCTTGACGCGGTCCTGCCCCTCTTCCATCATGAAATTCACGTATGCACCACCGGCTGAGTAGGGATGTAAGGCACTCCAATAGTCTCTCGCCCATGTCGCAATGCGTTCATTGTTCACCGGATCCGGATCGATGCCGGCGATGACCATTGACCACTTTGAATCGCGGTGGCTGAAGGCCGTGTCGTTTTTCCCAACCCGGTTCACAGCGCCATCGACGGGATAGAGGTGCATCGTCGATAGCAGCGTGGGAAGCTTCGAACCATGTTTAAGGTGCTCTGCAATGGCTGCGTCACTCAGTTCTCTCACAAAGTCACCTTTCCAATACCACTGCAACCCGGGTGGCATGATGGCGTCGAATAGTCCTTGCAGCGCCGGAAAAGGCATCGGGCCGACAAGGGCAAAATCCGGAGCACCAAAGTTAAGAATAGGCCGGAACACTTGGTCGGCATTCTCCAGCGGGCCGGTGTAACACCAAACTACGCCACACATGGTCTTCGTGTGGAGATGCTCTGGAAACGGTGGGCCAGGCGGAACGTTCATGAACGCGAAGAATCCAAAGAGGTCTTCCGAGGCCATGGGCATAAATTCTCGATACCACTGCATGACCTCTGCGCTTCGGTCCACTGACCAGAGCACCGGGCCGGCATAGACGGTCTTTACCGGGTGAGCTCTGAACAGGAAGGAGGTCACGACGCCAAAGTTGCCCCCACCCCCGCGAATCGCCCAGAACAAGTCTTCGTTTTTTTTATCACTGGCGGTGACAAGACGTCCATCCGCCAGCACGACATCTGCTTCCACCAGATTATCGATGGTAAGTCCATATTTTCGAGCCAGATAACCGTGTCCCCCACCCAGAGTAAGGCCGCCGACTCCGGTGGTCGAAATAATCCCACTGGGCACGGCCAGGCCGAACGCGTGGGTGGCATGGTCGACATCTCCCCAACTGGCGCCACCCTCGACGCGAACCGTGCGCGACATGGGGTCTACGCGCACACCCTTCATGCGCGAAAGGTCGATGACCAGGCCATCATCGCAGACACCCAGCCCCGCTCCGTTATGGCCGCCGCCTCGAATGGCAAGAAGTAAACCATTCTCTCTCGCAAAATTGACCGCAGCAATGACATCTGCCACATCCGAGCAGCGCAAAATTAGGCGGGGACGCTTGTCAATCATGGCGTTGTAGACTTCGCGGGCGGACTCGTATTTTTCATCATTTGGTCCAATTAGCTCGCCGCGCACACTCACCCTGAATTTTTCAACATCAGCATCGTTCAACATTTTGCCCTCCAAAGCCTGGGGTTATTTTGCCAGGGAATAAAGCCTGAGCTGCACACCAATTGCACGGACGCAACGTCATTCCACGCCACAGTATGACGAGGTGCGCGCTCACTTCATCTGCAATATAAGCATAGCGATTGTCTGGCGAAACTGGCCCAAAGGCACGCTCCGGGCGAGCCAACACCAGGGGCGCCTGGAACATTTTAGACACCCGCCTTCTGTAGGAACCAAAACAGATAATTAACCTCTGGAGTCCGTGGGACGATCGTCTGCAAGGTCAAGATCATATCACTAACCAAAGACTTTCCCTTTTAATGTTCCGGATTCTCAAGATATCGGATACGCATCCGAAGACTCCAGGGGGAAAATAGGGTAGACATCAAGCGTGTTACGATTGGATTGGTGCTGACCAGTGTCTCATATGTAAACCAAAAGCTCTGCGGGTCACCGCCGTAAAAGAGGGGCGGGAAGGAACGACTTACATCCGTAATGATCTGATGTTGTTCAGCTATCGCCACCTTCGCCGCTCTGGACCAAGACACCATGAGGGTGAAATCCAGCCATCTCCGCAAACGATTTTATTCTTGAAGTCACCGAATTAGCAGCTCATAATGTCTTATCTGCGGCTCGGCTCAGAGAACACCATTTATAGGACTCCAAAGCATGATGGTTCTGCTAAGACTCAGGTCTGTAGTAGAGTCTTGGTGCATCTGAGGAGAACTAATATGAAAGATGAGGATAAAACCAAAGAGCAACTCATCAATGAATTGGTGCTTCTGAGAAAGCACACTGCTCAAATGGAAGAAGGCTTAACGAAGCATAAGCTCATGGAGGAGGCCCTTCGCGAGAGCGAAGAGCGGCTCAGAGCGTTTGTGGACAATAGCCCAACCATAGCCTGGATGAAGGATGAGCATGGTCAGTGCGTGTATCTGAGCAAAAGCTATGAAAGCCGTTTCGGGGTGCGATTTGAAGACTGGCGCGGGAAAACCGATTTCGAACTCTGGGCGCAAGAGGTTGCCGAGGAGTTCTGGCGTCACGACCAGGCCATTCTGGCTAGTGGCCAAATGATGCAAGTAATCGAGGAGATTCCTAATCCCGATGGCGCACGTTGCCATTGGTGGAATTTCAAGTTTCCCTTCACCGACGCGTCTGGGAAAGGATATGTTGGTGGCGTGGGTATAGACATCACCGACCGCGTGCGGGCTGAAAGAGAACTCAGGACAATGTCTCTATACGCTCGCAGTCTCATCGAAGCAAGTCTCGACCCATTGGTCACCATTAGCGCTGATGGAAAGATAATGGATGTCAATGAGGCCACCGAAACTGTGACGGGCATCTCTCGTATGCACCTTATTGGGAGCGATTTTTCGGACTATTTCACAGAGCCGGAGCGGGCGAGAGCCGGCTACCAACAAGTATTCGAGGAAGGGTCAGTAAGGGACTACCCGTTGGCCGTTCGCCACAGGTCCGGGTCAGTAACAGAAGTGCTTTATAACGCAACTCTGTACAAAAATGAAACCGGCGAGGTTGAGGGAGTCGTTGCCATAGCACGGGACATTACCGCTCGCAAACTGGCTGAGGAGACCCTGCGGGAATCGTTGGAGGAGAACAAAATGCTCCTTCGGGAGATCCACCACCGGGTCAAGAATAATCTTCAGACAATCATCTCGCTCATTCAGATGGGAGCACGCTCCTCTTCTCACGGTGAAACGATCCAAATGCTCACTGATCTCCAGGAGCGAGTGAGGGTCATGACCCTTGTGCATGAAAAGCTATATAGGTCGGATCATTTTTCAGAAATCGACTTTGGCTTCTATTTGAGGGAACTGATTGATCATCTATTGCTGGCATTCGGTTCCCCTGAGGTTAAATTAGAAATCTGCGCGGACAGCATTCTTCTCGAAACTGAAACCGTTATTACCTGTGGTCTCATTACCTGTGAGCTCATAACGAATGCCCTAAAATACGCCTTCCCAAACATCCATGGGCACCGAATGGAAGGCGAACCTCCACATTGCCAGGTCCACATAGGATTTGCAGAGCATGAGGAAGAATTTACACTTGAGGTGTACGATAACGGCATAGGTCTCCCACAAGGACTTGATCTGAGCACCGTTGGCTCACTGGGGCTGCACCTGGTCTACCTGTGGTCAACCCATCAGCTCAGTGGCTCCATTAAGGTTGAAAACGAAAGAGGAGCGAAATTTCTCATCCGCTTTCCAAAGCGCAGACAAAGGAGGTGATACATGGCAAACGAGCGTATTCTTGTCGTTGAAGACAACGCCGTCATTGCGGAAAACATCAAGATGGCTCTGACCGATCGTGGCTACTCCGTATCTTCTCTGGTCAGTTCAGGCGAAAAGGCCATCGAATGCGCTGGGGTGGTTCGCCCCGATCTCATTCTCATGGATATTCGCCTGGCGGGTGAGATAGATGGAGTGGAAGCTGCGCACCATATCAGGGCATCAACTGACATCCCAGTGATCTATCTTACGGCCTATGCAGACGAAGAACTCCTTGCGAGGGCAAAGACGACGGAACCTTATGGGTATCTGTTGAAGCCATTCCTCGACAAAGAGCTCCATGCGACCATCCAAATAGCCCTGTACAAGCACCGGATGAATAGACAACTGAGTGAGAGTGAGAATCGCTACCGTGCAATGATGATTCAGGCTGCCGATGGAATCCTGCTGTTGGATGCCGCCACTCTGCAGATCTTGGAAACGAATCCGGCCATGGAGAAGCTCTTGGGTCGGAGCAGTGATGAACTCTCACAGCTCAGTTTAGTTGACCTCATTTTTCGAAACAAGGAACAGCTTGAACTCGATATAAATTGCCTCCAAGGGGAACGGGTATGCAGGTTGGGAGAAAGAATATTCTGCAAGAAAGATGGTTTGACAGTTCATGTTGACATAAATGCCGCGCTAATTTCCTATAATGCCCATGAAACCTACTCCATAATGGTCCGAGACCTTACTGAACTCAAACGGGCTGAGGAAGAACACTTGCGATTACAACATTGGTTTTCACAGGTCAATAAGGCGGAGAGTCTGAATCGCATGGCCGGGGCCATTGCCCACCACTTCAACAACCAGCTCGGAGTGGTGAGTGGGTACCTGGAGCTGGCCATGATCGATCTGCCCTCCGGCTCGAAGGTTCAGGCGAGCCTTGCCGAAGCTATGAAAGCTTCCCACCGTGCGTCGGAGGTGAGCACCCTGATGCTGACCTACCTCGGACAAACGCCCGGCAAACGTGAGCAGCTTGATCTCTCTGAGGTCTGCCGGTGGCACCTGCCCATG
>JADGQM010000197.1 GCA_017881795.1 Syntrophobacteraceae bacterium | reverse complement strand
CTGCTGAACTGCGAAGCGCTTTGATACCCCACCTGCCAACTCGCCGTACTCGCATCCGTCATCGTGGATAACATGAGACGCCTCGCCTCTTGAAGACGCAGCGCCTTTTGGAACTGCAGGGGGCTCATTGAGGTGACGGCTTTGAAGTGCTGGTGGAAAGAGGAAACACTCATGTGCGCCAACTCGGCAAGCTCTTCGACTTTCATGGGCTGGGAGAAATTCGCGCGCAACCAAGATACTGCTTTCGCGATTCCGTGCACACCGGAATCCGCAAGGCCGATCTGGGCCACCCGGACACCGATAGGACTGCGTAGCAGACGGATCAGAATTTCATCGATCACCAGTGGGCCGAGCAGTTCAGCATCACCGGGCTGCGCCATCAACTCGACCAACCTTATTGCGGCCTTGACGATGCTCACGTTGACCTGACCGACGTACACGGCGCGGCTCTCGGGAACTCGAGGCAAACCTTGCGGATACACCTTCAAGACCAACTCGGCGACCTTGTGCGGATCGAGATCCAGCCTGAAGGCGAGGAAAGGCTCGGAGTAGTTGGCTCGCGTGATCTGGGCAGCCACTGGCAGTTCAACGGAGAAAGCGATCATACGCGATTCGTCGTACTCATAAACCTCCTGCCCCAGCATCACGCTCTTTGCTCCTTGCGCGACGAGGCACAAGGCTGGTTGCTGCATGCCATGCACCAACTCCGTGTTCGTTCGTGATCTGCGAATGGCGTGCACCCCTGGGATGCGTAACTCAAAGCAACCATCATGGGGGGCATAAGCGCCAATCAAACTGGCCAACCTGACCACGTCCGGTTCGCTTGCCCCTACGACAGTGTCTGCTTGCGGTGGATGCGAATTGTTGTCAACAGATTTCAATGTTCGATGCCTCCCCGGCAAGCTCTGTCAGAAACTGCCGTCCGTTGACTTCCAGTCACTCGGAAGAATCCCTTTTGGAGAATAGCTCCTTTGCAACCATGATGGCGTTCATTGCGTTGGGCCAACCCGAATAAAACGCCAGATGGGTGATTACCTCTATCAATTCTTCCTTTTTGAGCCCATTGTCCAGCGCCTTGTCAAGGTGAAACCGCAACTGTTCCGGGCGATTCAAAGCAATCAGCGCGGCCACCGTTACCAGACTACGATCACGCTTTGATAGGTCCTGGCGTTCCCAGACATCGCCAAAAAGCACGCGGTCAGTTAGTTCAACCAGTTTGGGCGCGAAGTCACCGATCAGCTTCTCGGCTGCTGAAGGTTCTCTGCTCATGCTCACTACTCCTGTCCTACACAATATAGTGAATGGTGATTGTACAAATTGGATACACATGTCCGGCTCGCGCAAAGATCGTTCCGGGCCTGCCGCCCATCAATCCCGAGCCTGGAATATCAACTCGCATATTGCTCGTCCTCACCGCTCAGCGGTCTATCAATTTCATATGCTCTTCGGAAAGCCGAGCCCCTTGCACGGTGATCTTTGAGAACGCGCTCTCGATCTCGCGAAGGTCAGCGGACGTAAGTTCGACCTCAGCCGATCCGATGTTCTCGACCATGCGCTCCAGCTTCCGGGTGCCCGGGATGGGAACGATCCACGGCTTCTGGGCGAGCAGCCAAGCGAGCGCGATCTGAGTCGGTGTCGCCTTCTTCCGTTTCGCGATGGCGCTGAGCAGATCGACCACCGGCTGATTGGCTTTCCGTGCCTCCGGCGTGAAGCGGGGGAAAGAGGCGCGGAGGTCCGAGGTGCTGTCGAAGGTCATCGTCGAATCGACCTTGCCCGTGAGGAATCCCTGACCCAGCGGACTCCAAGGCACAAAGCCGATTCCGAGCTCCTCAACGGTCGGCAACACTTCCGCTTCAGGATCTCTCGTCCATAGCGAGTATTCGGACTGGACGGCAGTAACCGGATGGACGGCGTGGGCGCGACGGATCGTCTTTGAACTACCTTCGGAAAGGCCGAAGTGCCGGACCTTGCCTTCCTGGATCAGGTCCTTCACCGCTCCGGCCACGTCTTCAATCGGCACCTTTGGGTCAACACGGTGCTGGTAGAACAGATCGATCACGTCGGTCTTGAGTCGCTTGAGCGACGCCTCGGCAACCTGCTTGATGTGCTCCGGTCGGCTGTTGAGGCCGGGGAATGCGGCAAGGTCGAAGCCATATTTCGTGGCGATCACCACTTGGTCACGGATCCGATCCCGCTGCCGGCGCCTGTGATAAACCATACCTTGTTCATGATCATTCTCCTTTCAAATTAGCCGCGGACATCGCGAGAATGCATGAATTATAGAGACCGACGCAAGGAAATGCTTGCCTAAAGCTCCGAACTGTTGGCACAATCCTATCGATGTATATCGGACTTCCCCTGTTATGGAATCTCGCATCTGCTTCTCAACCAACTGAGATGGACACCACGAGTAAAGTTGCTCAGGAAGCTTGGCAACCTCAAACCTTCCCAAATGGCCGCTGCTGAAACAGCCGTCCGCATGTGGCTTGGTCTCTGACAAACCTACATCAAAAAGGGTGTCCGTGACGCCCGTTGTTGTGACTGTGTTTGGCACTTCTCCTGAACCTTATGGAGAAAGTGAGCGAGGACTCTCTCCGTGCCTGCCCGAAAAATGAACTTTCCGGTTCAACAGAGGCTCTCCGCCCGCCGCTGAAGGGAACCGTGCGGCAGCGACAGAGCTCAGGCAAACCCATAGCCCTAAGGTTTCTGCGTTTCCAATAGACCGCTGCATAAGTCTTAACCCACTAAGGGCGGGTATGTTACTGTTCCTCTTGCCGTTGCGTTTCATGTTCATTCAACGCAACCTACATCGAGCATCCGTCCAAACACGACCATCGTAGGTTGCGTTGCGCTTGCGAAACGCAACATGTGGAAAAGTGTGGAACTTTTGCCGCGATGTACCAGTTTCTGCGTGCAGAGGACAGCATGAAAGTGTATCTTGATAATTGCTGTTGCAACCGTCCCTTCGACAACCATGAGCAGGAAAGAGATATTGGGGAGGTCAAGATGTGAAGATAAAACTTATCGCACCCCATGAACAACGTGAAGACACCATATCCAGCCCGTTCAAGCTCCAGCGGGTAAACCTTCCTCTGCTGGCGGCCCTTACCCCGCCTGGCCACACGGTGACCATTGTCGAGGAAGCTTTTGCTCCCGATGACATCAATCAAGATGTGGATTTGGTGGGCATTACCGTTTTGACTGAACTGGCGCTGAGAGCCTATCGTATCGCCGACACGTATCGCCGGAAGGCCGTGAAGGTGGTGATGGGAGGAATACATCCCACGGTGTTGCCTGAGGAAGCTTTAGAGCACGCAGACGCGGTCGTAGTGGGGGAAGCGGAGGGGGTCTGGCCACGACTTGTATCTGATGCCGCGTCGGGAGAGATGCAAAGAATATATCGTTCCGGTAAAATGACGGACCTCAAAGGCCTCCCGAAACCACGGCGAGATCTCTTATCCGGATCCAAATATCAGGGTTGGACTCGGATCCCCGTCGGTGTCGAGACCTCTCGAGGGTGTCCGTACGACTGCGAATTCTGTTGCATTGGTCAGACCTTGGGGCAACAATATCGAGTCAGGCCGGTTCAAGAGGTGATTGCTGAGATCGAGTCTATTGACTCCCCTCACCTCTTCTTCTGCGATGACGCCCTGGGACTGAACCGGAAGGTTGCAAAGGAGCTCTTTACCGAAATGATTCCTCTTCGGCGACGATGGCTGGCGCAAGGAACCGTTTCGTTAGCCGAGGATCTGGAGCTGCTCAGATTGATGCAACGTTCGGGCTGCCTGGGGCTACTGATCGGGTTCGAATCGGTACAGAAAGGAACACAGAATGAGGTGAAGAAAATAAAGAACCTGAGGGTCGATTTTCATGAGGCAATGCGTCGATTCCATGGTGAAGGCTTCGGAATACTCGGCTCCTTTGTTTTTGGATTTGACTACGAAAACAAGGATGTGTTCGATCAGACCCTCGAGTTCATCATGAAATGTCGCATGGATGTTGTTCAGATGAGGATCCTCACTCCCTATCCGGGAACACGGTTATATAAGCGTCTCTTAAGCGAAGACCGGTTGCTTGTGCATGACTGGTGGCTAAGGGGATATCCTCCTGATACCCTCTTGTTTCAACCAAAGGGCATGACTGCTGACGAACTCGTTAACGGCTACGCCCGCCTGAACAGACAAGCTTATTCTCTTAGCGCAATGATGAAACGATTCCTTGGCATGAGCCCATGGAAACGGACTCTGCTCGGTTGCCAATCCTACGTTGGGGTCAATCTCGCGACCCGTAAACGCTATTTCAAAGGCCTGGAGAATCTACAACCCTTTGCAGGGACCGTCAACTCAATAGGAAAGCAATAGATATCATCTGTGAAAAAGCCGGCAAAAGGAAAATACTTATACCAGCATAAGAGCTCATTCGTCGAATACAGGAAAGAAAACCAATTATAATCGAAGACGAGGTTGTTCGTGGATATCTTTGAAAAGTGCGTAAGGGCTATAGAGTATGAATCCGGATTGAGGGAAAGTGGCCACTATTTCTTCTTCCGGAAACTCGAATCTCCGCAGGATTCCGAGGTGGTGGTCAACGGGAAACGAGTGATCATGATCGGTTCCAACAATTATCTTGGCCTCGCCAACCACCCCCGGGTGAAGGAAGCAGCGATCCATGCCATTGAAAAATACGGCAGCGGCCTTGCGGGTTCACGATTTCTAAATGGGAACCTCGAGATCCACGAAGAACTGGAGGAGAAGTTGGCCAGGTTCTTTCGGAAGGAAGCTGCTCTAGTCTTCGCAACCGGCTACCAAACCAATGTGGGAACAATCTCTGCTCTTGTGGACCGGAACGATGTCGCCATTATCGACAGGTACGACCATGCAAGCATCATTGACGGCTGTCGCCTCTCTTTCGGCAAGGTTCAAAAGTTCCACCATAACGATATGGGAGACCTCGAAAGAGCTCTCGATGGAACCAGGGGAAAAGCTCAATTGATCATCGTCGATGGCGTTTTCAGCATGGAAGGCGATATTACCGATCTCCCCGCGATTGTGAGACTGGCGAAGGCCTATGGCGCGAGGATCATGGTGGACGACGCCCACGCGATCGGCGTTCTCGGAAATGGAGGACGGGGAACACCCGAGCATTTTGGCCTGGAAAACGAAGTAGATCTTATCATGGGAACCTATAGTAAGTCTCTGGCCGCAGTCGGCGGCTTTATCGCAGGTTCGTCAGAGGTGATCAGTTGGGTCAAGCACGTTGCTCGCTCGCTGATGTTCAGCGCCAGCCTGCCACCCCCTCAGGTGGCGGCGGTGAGCACCGCTTTGGACATCATCGAAGAACAGCCCGAATTAAGAACCCGGCTTTGGAAAAATACGCACAAGATGCTGAAAGGATTCAAATCGCTCGGATATGATACCGGAACGAGTGAAACGCCGATCATTCCCATCATTATTAGAGACACCCCCAAAACTTACCAGATGTGCAAGCTCCTCTTCGAGAATGGGGTCTTTGTCAATCCGGTCGCCAGCCCTGGAGTGCCTCCTGGAAGAGAACTGCTCAGGACAAGTTATATGGCCACCCATACCGAGGACCAGTTGGATAAGGTCCTGGTCGCTTTCGAAAAGGTGGGAAGAGAGCTGGGAGTGATCTGATTAAAGGAAACAGTACAAGCCTTGAAGGTCCCGGGGGGCCATCACGGTGCTGATTCCATTTGCAGTTCTATCCTCTCCTGGTCTCCATACAAACTGGTCAGCATAATGCTCAAGTACTCTCGCAGATTTCTGGTCAGCAAGAAATTCTGACGGACCAGTTCTTTCGCTCTGAGCCCCATTTCAAGGGCTATATCGGGGTGGCGCAAGATGTATCGAGCGCGCAAAGCGGCCCCCTCCGGAGTCTTAACCAGGAAACCCGTTTGGTGGTTCACGACCTGAAGACGAATTCCCCCCGCATCGCCTCCTATCACAGGTTTTCCTTTCCACAGAGCCTCGGTCACGGTCAGGCCGAAGCCTTCTTTAAGAGACTTTTGAACCACTACGTCCGCGCCTCGCTGCAAGGCATTGATGGTGACATGGGCATCGGGAGGCAACAGAAGCACGTGGATGTCTTTGTCCGTGCCGGCCTCATTGCGAACCTCGGTAAGGACCGCTTCGCCTTCGGGGTCGTCGGTGGCTCCACCGCCTGCCAGGATCAACTGAAGTGAGGGGGCGAAAGACTTGACCAATCGATAGGCTTTGACCACGCCCAGAGGATCCTTGAAACGATCAAAGCGTGAGACCTGGAGCATGATTGGTCTATCGGGGTCCAGACCGAATTGAAGTTTGGCGGCATGGACTTCCTCCTGGGTCAAATCCATGTTTTTTTCGCTGAGGGGATCGATGCTGGGCTGCATCAGATACTGGGTGTGCGGCAAGGGTTGCGCAAAATCCGCCAGGGAAAATATACTTGCATCGTATTCCTGCACGAAGTTACGCAAGTATTTCCACACCGGACGATAAGGATGGCTCAGGTCGATATGGCATCGCCAGATCCACTTGCCTTTTCGGTTCGGGCATGACCTCAACAACGGCAGCGGCTGCGGATCGTGTATAATGACGATGTCTGCTTCCTCAAGGATTGAACGGAGCTCTTCAGCGTTTTGAGCGCCGGTTTCCTCGTAACCCTTGAGCAACGTCTCCCCCAGGGGGACGGGTATGCCTTGCAGCCCATTGTGGAAGCTCTTCGTAACCTGGAAAAACCGCTCTTCACCTCGAATCACTTCCCACCGAACATCGAGGCCCAGATCTTTCTGAAGGGGAACGAGCTTGCTCAGAATCTCCGCCACACCCCCACCCACATAAGTGGAGTTGACGTGCACGACTTTCATTCCTCTTAATGGTCTTGCGAGCTGATGGAGTCGATCTATCACGTCTTCTCCGGTCACTGCCACATAATCTTTAATAGACGTCATAGGGACACCCTCCGAAAATAATTCGTAAACAGATTTGTCAGTTGCGTACGCAGTTCCACGAGGGATCCAAAATAGGGATCCACTGAAGCCAGTTGTGAGCAAAGGTCCTCATAACCGTCGCCGTAAGACCTCAACCACGAGCGGAAGTCATCCATCATTTCAGGGCTGCGGCGTCTCGCATCAATAAAGTGATAGAATACGCTTCCCACAGACAATTTGGACAGAGCCTCCACCAAATGCTCCGGGTCTTCAATTTTTTCTCGGGTATCGAAAACGATTATTTGAGAGCGGACAAAATGAAATTGCATGTCGAGCGCGGCCCAGGGAACCGTTCCGATTTCGTCCAACCTCTGTTCAATGACTTCGAGCAGGGCTTCGCGTAAGGATTCCAGATCTGCAAAAGCAGCGGGATTGACAACGGATAATCGCTCAGCAAGAATGTGGTCTTGAAGGGCATCGTGAACCCATCCTGCAAAGTCGTTGTTGTATTCAGGCTCATCGAATCCGGGTCTCAAGAGCCCGCCCCAAAAATGATGGTATATGCTTCCGATATGGATGTTAAGTAAATGATCTCTCATTTCTTTTAAGTTCTGGGCCTTCTTCCCGGTTGCTATGGTCAGCAGTGAACAGTCTTTTACGGCAAAGGATTCAACCTTGGCATTTGCAGTCATCTCACCCTCTCAAGCTTATTGAAATATTGCTATATGGTTGCGCGTCTACTCAACACCTTACTTATTTTCCTTCGCCCATCAGCAGTGCCACTGGAAAACTGATTAATACTTCTCCAACAGGCAGTGCCTTGCCAGCAGAAAGCACCTCGTTCGTGATAACGTTGCGCCATTG
>JADGQM010000196.1 GCA_017881795.1 Syntrophobacteraceae bacterium | reverse complement strand
CGCCACTGGAGGAAACATTCGGTGATGGTAGCATCTAATATAAAGCAAAAGTATTTGGAGCGCTTAGATCAGCTCATACAAAAAGGTCAATTCGTACCAGTCCGGTCAAAGACTACCAGCCACACTAGCTATATCAATCGTTCTCTAATATACAACCAGGTTTACAAAGTTGATTGGCCTAGTTTTATTGAATGGAGGACAAATTGCATCTCGATATTAGATCAAGTTATTCCGAGAGCTTGTGCGCATAGAGACACTTTCGAAGCACTAAAGAAACTGAGAAATTCAAAAGACGAGCTTGAATATCTTATATCATTCTTGAAATCAATACAGGACGACTTCGAGAATGGCTTTTTGGATAACTTGGCCATCGAGATCGAGGCCGAAGTATCCGCCGACTATATGAGCCAGGCAGAGTTGCTCCTTGGTGAAGGCAGAGCAGGTAATTTCGATCACATTCCTGCAGCCGTTCTCGCTGGGGCAGTACTCGAAAAATCGTTAAGAACCCTTTGTGCTAAGCTGGTTCCTCCCGAGCCCACCGTAAATGATATTGGAAAATGCCTTCAATTGAATGCGCTCACTGATGCTTTGAAAAAGAGAAAAGTCTTCAACGAATTGGTAGCAAAGGAGTTGCGAAGTTGGGCTGATATTCGCAACCACGCTGCCCATGGTCAGTTTGACCAGTTCGACAAGCAACAGGTCGGGCGAATGATTTCAGGCATCAAAACATTCTTAGCTCAGCACTTGTCTTAATGAGAGAAAAAGATGTTCTAATAAGCGCCTGGGTTCGGATGGGCAACTCGGGGTGTCTATTTTTTGCGTTTTGTGTGGCTCATTGGCCGCGTGATTGCTTGCCGCTCAAGCGTACGCGAGATTCCTAGGGCGAAAGCGGACAAGTCAAGAGAGCAAATGGGAGGAACAGTGTGGAATATCTAATATTGGCTCTGATTGCAGCTGGGATCTGGTATTACTTCAAGGCCAAGAAACCAGAGCATCATGACGGAAGTCCGAAAATTGAACTTCCGATCAAGATAACTGTATCTTCGTCTCCTGATAGTTCATTCTCTCCTGATAAGGTTGACTCCGGAGCCATCACTGAAACAATCGACGGATTTATCCTAAATCCAAAATCCCCGTGTCCCCTCACTATTACCGATCTCACACGAGCCGAGGCTGTTGCGCTGAAGGGTTATCTCGATGAAGAGGTGAATTGGGGACGAAAGATTCGGGAGATTGCTTACATCCTTGCCCAGTCAAACGGTAAATGCAAGGAAGTCGACGAGTACGTTGAGAAGTATCGACCGCAGTATCTTGCCTCTATAGAACGCCTGAAGGCCGAATCACCAGAATGGAATGTTGCTCCGGAGAAAGATAAGGAAGATTTGCTTTCTGAATTTAGGCAAGAGGCATTGAATGTATTACCAGTAAAACCTTCCAACCCTGAAGTCTTAGATGCATTGTTCGAAGACGCCCCTTCCGACGTCACAGCCGATGACAAGCTCATCGAAATGTTTGATCAAGACACGGAGTTATACCGCTTTTACGTCTCCCAACTTTGGAGTGCTGGACAAGTTCGGAATGTCCCTGCTGATGATTACTATCGAAAGCGATATGAAGCACTGGTGCAAAAAGGCCTTGCTCGAAGAGGCCAGGATATCGCGTTAGAAGAGATTCTCAGCGGCTTGCGACTCAAGGACATAAATCAAGCTATCCAAGGTCTGATCGAAAAACCGTTCGGGCGAAAGGCGAAAGCAATCGAATTCGCGTTGACCGTTCCGGATATTAAGGACAGGCTTGGAAAACACGTAGCTTTTCGAGAAATGTTCCAAATTCGCAAGCCGGAAGGTGTCGATGTTCAAGAAATCCAAAGATGCTATAAGCACGCGAATGCCGTGGCTACCATTCTGCGCGATACCTACGTGAGTGGCATTCGTACCCTAAAAACCTTGAACGAGGCAAAGGGCGCAGACTTTGATTATTGGGAGATTTGCGCAGAGGGTTGCTGTGCGCACTGCGCACCGTTTCATGGCAAGAAATACAAGAGAAAGCCGTCGAAAATTCCGCCGTTTCACATTGGTTGTGGCTGTGAAGTAGAGGGCGGCTATGATTGACGAATCTAAACAACAAGACGACACTACGCTCTATCGGTGTCGTCCCAATCCGTTGTTCAAACAAATTCCCTGGCGGGCGCGTTCGGACCAAGCCAACATATTGAATGCATCGAGTAATCAGTTATGGAAGCGGCGCTTCTTGAGCTTAGGCTGATCATTTTGGTATGAAAATGGGCCTTCTAAGCCATAGATGAGAGAGAGCAAGGATCTGGCAAATTGGCTGACCACTCAATGGAGCAGCACCGCTTTGCGGTTTCGCCCGCATTGTCACGCGAACTGCAAAAAGACCCGGTTAGGGCGCGGAAGGAGGTGCCGCTCATATCGTGCCGCGTTCTGCCAAAACCATTGGCAAACCTTTGGCAGATTGCTACCATGAATTGGTGGGATCCAAAACGAGTTCATCAACATAGGAGTTAGATGACGATGACAACCAAGAAGATTATCGAAGAGGTCCTGTCTCTCCCTATTGAGGAACGGGCGTTCATAGCCGATTCGCTTTTGCGCAGTCTCAATATGCCAAACACTGTCATAGATGCCAGGTGGACGGAGGTGGCAAAGAAACGGCTCCAAGAGCTTCGTTCGGGAAAAGTGAAGCCGGTTCCAGGCGACGAGGTATTTGACAGAGTTCTTAAGCGGCTTGCCAAATGAAGTACGCTTTTCATCCCGAAGCTGAGTCGGAATTTCGTGACGCCATAGACTATTATGAAGCTTTTGAGCCGGGTCTCGGTTATGACTTCGCCATGGAAGTTCATTCCACGATTGAGAATATCCTCAGCTTTCCAAACGCCTGGAACATTCTTGAAGACGACATACGTCGGTGCCAGATCCGTCGTTTTCCATATGGGATTGTCTATTCCCAAGATACAGGCGTCATCTTCATCCTTGCCGTGATGCATCTGCATCGAGACCCTGATTACTGGAAAGGCCGAGTTTAGCGAGGGCAGAAAATCACAGGCGGGGCCGGGCCAAGGCAACACAGTGACGTTGTTCAATAAGGAGCGACGCTATGTATCCATCAGTAAAGGAAGTTGTGGTCGGTGCTGACTACGTGCTTTCTATCGTTTTCGACAATGGCGAGCACGGCGTCCTGGACATGAAGGATGTTCTGGACTTCGGCGTTTTTCAGCGAATCAAGGACTATGAGGTTTTCAAGCGAGTCCGAGTCGCCTTCGACACCATTGAATGGGACTGCGGAGTTGATCTTGACCCTGAGTTTGTTTATGCAAAGTGCAAGGGCACCGGGAGCGCACAATAAACCAATGAAGCTGACGAACAACCACGCGGCAAGTTTGATAACATTAAGCAGGTTGGTTCCGCGTGGTTGATTGCAGTCGTGAGGCGCGCGGTTGCGCACGGTCGCACCCGCACGGGTCTGCACGCCGCGCACGGCGCATGGCGCACGGGGTCGGGGCAAGATAATACATTGAGTTTGCAGAACAAGTTGATGGAGATAGGCTGTCCGCAGTGCACCTTTAATTCGATTCCGTCCCCTGGGGTTCCTTCTCCCAGCCGCCACCCAGGGCCTTGTAGAGGGCAATCAAGTCGGTGGCCAGGCTGCGCGTGCTCTGCACCAGGGCATCTTGGGAACTGTTGAGCGACCGCTGCGCCACCAGAACATTCAAAAAGTCACTTCTTCCTGCAACGTAGAGCTTCGTTGACAGATCAACCGCCTTCAGGTTGTTTTCTACGGCTACAGTGAGCGAATTGATGCGCTGCTGTTCATTGGCATAAGTCACCAGCGCTGTTTCAACATCTTTCAAAGCGGTAAGGATGCTCTGCTCATAGGCCGCCAGGTCCTGCTCCGTAAAGGCTTTCTGAAGTTCGATGTTCCACCGGATGCGACCGGCGGTAAAAATCGGCCAGGTGACACTCGGGCCATATGAATAGAAGTGGCTGCTCCAGTTAGCAAAGGAGCTGATGTCGGAGGTCAAATAACCGAACGATCCCGTGAGGGAGAATTTCGGGAACAAATCGGCGGTGGCCACTCCAATCCGGGCGGTGGCGGCGTGGAGTTGGGCTTCCGCCCGGCGGATGTCGGGACGGCGGCGAATGAGATCGGAAGGCAGACCAACCGGTACTTCAGGAGGGGTGGTGGGAATCGGCTCGTCGCTGCTCAATTCCTCCGCCAGGGCAGCCGGCTGGCGGCCAAGCAACACGCTCAGGCTATAAATCGCCGCCTGCGCCGCTGATTCCAGCAGCGGAATCTGGGACTCCGTAGTGGCTACCTCGGCATTGGCGTTAGCCGTATCCAAGGCGCTGACAAAGCCCGCCTCGAACCGTTTGCGGGTGATCTCAGCGGTATGCTTTTGCGTCCCCAGGTTTTCCCGGGCGATGAGGATTTGTTGTTGAAACCCTCGGAGGCTGACATAGTTCAAGCCAACCTCGGCCACAAGAGACACCAGGACATCGCGGCGATCTTCCACGGCGGCTTGAAGATCGGCCTGAGCGGCTTCGATGCCGCGCCGGACTCCTCCGAAGATATCCAGTTCCCAGGCGGCATCCAGGCCGGCCTGGAAGAGCTCATGAACAGTGGGCAAGATGGTGCTTTGAAGGCTCGTCCCGGAAGAGCCAAACGAGGCACTGCTATTGAGACTACGATTATAGCTGGCGCCGGCGTCAATCTGGGGCCACAGCCCAGAGGCCACGATGCCGCGCTGCGCTCTTGCCTGCCGAATGCGCGCCTCAGCCTGTCGCAAGTCAAGGTTCGAGGCGATTGCTCTCTCTACCAGAGAGGTGAGTATTGGATCGTCGAAAGCTTTCCACCACTCAACCAATTCTGCCGGCTGCGCTGTCGCGATGCTGGCCTGCTGAGCGGTAGTAGCGTCCAGACCACTCCAGGCGCCAGGGACCGGCGTTTTAGGACGATGAAAGTCAGGCCCGACGGCACAGCCCGCAAGCAACAGAACCAAAGGTATAGATATCGCCAAAAGCCGTTTCATATTGCGGCCGAATTGACTCCGATCTCCCCCAACTGTCATGCAGTAACTCCCTGCTTTGTACTTTCATGGAAAAACGGTGGTTAGTGATCAGTCAGTTATTGGTTATCGGTTATCAGTTATCAGTGAGACATTCACAAAGGCTGGGCACATCCTCCATTAATAACTAACTCCCGATCACTAACCGCTAACCACTAGCCACTAGCCACTAGCTACTAACCACTGACCACTAACCACTATTCATACCTTAGCGCCATTATCGGGTCCAGGCGTGACGCCTTCCACGCGGGATAGTAGCCAAAGGTGATGCCGACGGTGGCGGAAACGAGGAAAGCCGCCAGCACGGCGTCAATGGATAGCTCCGTCGGCCAGTGTAACAAAATCGTCACCAGGTAGGAGATGCCGCGCCCCAGGAGAATGCCCGCTGCCCCTCCGCAAAAGCACAAGACCACGGACTCGACGAGAAACTGCTGAAGGATATTCCGGCCACGGGCGCCAACCGCCATCCGCAATCCGATTTCGCGCGTCCTCTCCGTCACGGACACGAGCATGATGTTCATGATTCCCACTCCGCCCACGACCAGGGAAATCAGCGCAACAGCCAGCAACAGCTTGGTCATCATCGTGGTCGTGGACGACAGGGTCTTCGTCATTTCCGTCATGTCCCTCAGGTTGAAATCCTCCGCTTCACCCGGGCGGATGCGGTGTCGTTCTCGAAGAATCTGGGTGATCTGGTTGATGGCGGCAGGAATCTCCGGCGTGGTTCGCGCTGCAGCCAGGATCTGATCGACATTGGTGAAGCGCACCGGAAGCGGGGTGTCGGCAGCCTGGGTTGCTGATTGCGCAGGATAGAGGCTGTTTTGAGTGGTTGGGTAAATCTGGTTCAGCGAGTTCACCGCCTGTGAGGTCCCGGACCCCGAGGATGAGGCAGCGCTCTGGTTGACGTTGGCAACGGAGTTTCCCGTTACGCGATATTTGATGGTGGTCCATGGCGCGAGCAGGATATCATCCTGGTCCATGCCCATCATGTTGGCGCCTTTGGAGCTGAGCACTCCGATCACTTTAAAGGAGACGTTCTGCACCCGGAGCTCCTTGCCGATGGGATTCTCCCCTTCGAACAGCTCCCGAACCAGCCTCTGGCCGATAACACAGACCTTGCTGGCATTGCGCACATCGCGCTCGGTGAAGGTTTCTCCATCGGCCATGGGCCATTCACGTACGTCAAGGTAAGCGGGAGTCGTGCCATAGATAGCGGAAGGCACCCAGTTCTTGCCCCCATAGATGACCTGGGTGCGGGCGCGCACGATCGGCGCCGCGGCGCGCACGGCGGGAGCCTCATTCACGATGGCGTCGCTGTCCTGAGGGGTCAGGGTCATGACGCTCCCTGCCCCGAAGCTTACGCCGCCACTGGACGCCGTACCCGGCAGAATCACCACGTTGTTTGCCCCCATGCTGGCGATCGAGCGCTGGATGGAGCTCGACGATCCGCGCCCGATCTCCATCATGGCAATCACCGCCGCCACGCCGATGACGATCCCGAGAGTCGTGAGAGCAGCCCGCAGGACGTTACGGCGGAGACTGTTCAAAACCGTGCGTAGCATCCGGCGGAAGCGCGCCACAAAACCTCCCGAGCCATACTTTTCGGCACTCGGCCGCTCCGACCTCAGCGCTTTGCCGGGTTCGGCAGCGGTGCTTTGGTGGCCCATGGGTTCGGGTTCGATGACACCGTCACTTATCCGGATAATGCGTTTGGCGTGTTGGGCGACGTTTGGGTCGTGGGTTACCAAAATGATGGTAACCCCCTCCTTCTCATTGAGTTGTGCAAAGATGCCCAGGACTTCCTCGCTGGTTTTCGAATCGAGGTTGCCGGTGGGTTCATCAGCGAACAGGAGGGGAGGATGATTGATCAGGGCGCGGGCGATAGCCACACGCTGCTGTTGTCCACCGGAGAGCTGCGAAGGTTCATGGTCGAGGTGTTCTCCCAAACCTACTCGCTGCAACAATTCTTCAGCCCGCTTGTGCGCTTCTCGGTCGGACGTATGTTCCATGGTATACGACAGCGGCATCATCACATTTTCGAGGGCGCTTGTGCGAGGCAATAAATTGAAGTTCTGGAAGACGAAGCCGATCTTCTGATTGCGCAATACGGCCCGGTCATCAGCCGACAGTTCCACGACGTCCTGCCCGTCGAACCAGAAGTGTCCGGAAGTGGGATGATCGAGGCACCCCAGGATATTCATGAGCGTCGTCTTTCCCGATCCCGAGGTGCCCATAAGGGCGACAAAGTCACCCTCATGGATGTTCAGCGAAATACCTCGCAGCACCGGGATGCTGATCTCCCCAATTTCATAGGTTTTGTAAATATCTTGCAACTCGATGAGTGCCATGAATTTTCTTCCAAGGCGTCAGGCAAGAAATATTTATCCGTGACATCCAGACCGACTCGGTTTCTGAAACCGAGTCGGTCTCCCAGTCTTGGACGATTATTTATTGCCAAGCGCCCAGTTTATTGGACTGCCGGTCTTCCCATTGACGAATCCGACGGCTATGGACGCCGTCCGCCGCCGCCTCCCGTACCTCTGCCGAATTGAGGAGCAAACGGATTGGTGGTGGCTGCAGGTGCTGATGCCTCCTTGGGTTGTTCACCCACCACGACCGGGGTCCCATCCTTGAGCTCGTCGCTCTGCACTTCCGTCAGCGTACCATCGCCCATGCCGATGCGGACCGGAATGGCCTTGACCAGAGTGCCTT
>JADGQM010000003.1 GCA_017881795.1 Syntrophobacteraceae bacterium | reverse complement strand
ACCTCCCGACCGCTGCTTCAAGGCCCAGGCATCCATGATGTGATCGAAATGACCATGGGTATTGAGAATCGCCACAAGGTTCAGTCCCAGTTGCTGGATTCTCTTTGCGATCCGCTCGCTGTCACCTCCCGGATCGATTACCACTGCCACATGTGTTTGGTTGTCGCCCAGGAGGTAGCAGTTGGTTTGGAGCATGCCGACGACAAAAGTTTCAAGGATCATTGCCTACCTTCCCTGTTTGAATACCCTATTTTTCAAGCACCACGAGCTCTTCTATCGGTTTGCGATGTGAAGTCTGATTCCGATGGAGAGGGTGGCCGATGGCCACGACGCCCATGAGCTCAAGGCGATCCGGCAACTCGAGCAGATTGAGAACTCGCTCCTTATTTTTCAAAATTTCCCCGATCCAGGTTGCTCCGAGGCCATGGGAATGCACCGCCAGCAAGAGATTCTGCATACAGGCGCCGATGGCCTGGCAGTCCTTGACGCGATCGTAGGAACTATCCCTGTCCAAAAAGACGGGAATCAGAACCGCCGCATTCTTCAGGACGGCAGAGTACCGGGTCAAGCGCCCGAGCTCTTCTTTCAGGCTTTGGTCCCAAACAATGGCAAAGCGCCAGGGCTGGTTGTTCAACCCTGAAGGAGCCCAAGAGGCCGCTCGCACAATTTCCCGTATCACGTGACGGTCCACAGGTGCGTCGGTAAAGTTTCTCACACTGCGCCGCTCGGCGATGGCCTTGATCACCTCCGAATCAGCTCTTTCTGGATTCATTAACGCTCCTTTGCATCACCTCGAAAATGAAAGCCTGCAATTCCTCCCTCACTCTTAACCAACCTCCAAACGACAGACGAACATCATCACCTCATGTCGTTCAGGTTCGGATCTGTGATATCAAGCACATCGCATGATGATTTATAACAGAATCTGTTTCACCTTTAACAAAAAATCATCTTGTCGTTTGGAATTTTGCCGTTAATATGGTTAACCTTTCAGTCCGTGAGCAAATTCTGCCCCCCTGTCTGGGGCGCCTGTGGCTCCCGATTATGGGTGGGGAGTTCTTGTTTCTTGCTTGTTGCCCATCCTCAGGATGGTCCGAGTGGAGAACCTTTATGATGGTCCAATCGTCCCCAGAAAATGGTTCGCTCCGGGAAGGCATATTCTCCATCCCATTGCACGGCCCGGTGGCCATGACGACGGTCCCGGAGATCCGCAAGGTGCTCCTGGGCGCTGCAAAGAAGAGAGCAGTTAAGGAAATACGCATCGATTTTTCACGGGTATCGAAACTTGATACCTCGGGGGTCGCCATGCTGGTGGAAACCTGGAGAGGCCTTGCGCGCAGGGGCGGAGCGCTTCGATTGTCTGGTCTCAGCGAAAATGCCAAGCGGCTGATTCAGCTGGCAAGGCTTGATCAGATCTTTGAGATCCGGGATGAAGCGGGAAGCAGGATTGAGTATGGGTCATAGGGATTTGATCGACGTGTGTGGTCTGAACAGTCACTATAGCGGAAGACAGGTGCTTTTCGACATTCGTTTTGGGATTCCTGACACGAACATTACCGTGATTATGGGTGTGAGCGGTTGTGGAAAAACCACCCTCCTCAGGCATCTGATCGGTTTGAAACGCACTCGGCCAGAACAGATAATGGTTGATGGACAGGATCTGGGGAAATTTAATGAAGAGGAAATGCGAAACTATCGGCGTCGCCTCGGGGTGCTGTTCCAGAGCGGTGCGCTCTTCAACTCGATGACCGTATCGCAAAATATCGCCGTTCCCCTTAAAGTCCACACTCGTCTATCCGATGAGACCATCCGGATCATGGCGCTGATCAAGCTCAACCTGTTAGGGTTAGCGGAGTTTGGCGCCTTCATGCCCTCCCAGTTGAGCGGCGGGATGCGCAAGCGGGCGGGTTTGGCGCGGGCGCTGGCCATGGATCCCGAAATTCTCTTTGTCGATGAGCCTTCTTCGGGCCTGGATCCGATCACCGCTGCCGGGTTGGATCGGTTGATTCTAGAACTGCGCGACACGCTTGGCATGACGATCATTGTGGTGACGCACGAACTGGAGAGTGCTTTTCGCATAGCTGATCGGTTGATCGTTATGGATCGCGGTTGCATTCTTGCTGCGGGAAGTCCCGATGAAATCCGAGCGAGCCAAAACGAACGGGTGCTGCAGTTTCTGGAAAGAAAGGCCGATACTGCAGAGATTAACACCGCCGGCTATTTATCTCGCATTATGGGAAACGAAATAACCAGGAGTGGCCGATGACTCGCTTGGTCCAATCACTGGGCGCTGCCACTCTGGATCAGCTCGCACACCTCGGCCGGATGGGGCTCTTTTTGGTTTATATGATTAGAGGGATAGTCAAGCCGCCGGGCAAGTTTTGGTCAGTAATAAAGCAAATCCACTTCATCGGCACCAAGTCGTTCTTTGTCATTGGATTTACCGCCGCGTTCACGGGCATGGTGCTTGGTTTGCAGGGTTATTACACGCTCTCTAAATTCGGTTCTGAGGGACTGCTGGGATCGGGAGTGGCCCTCAGCCTGATCCGCGAACTGGGACCTGTGCTCTCGGCGCTGATGGTCACCGGCCGAGCCGGCTCAGCCATATGCGCCGAGATCGGGATAATGCGGATTGACGAACAAATCGATGCGCTGGAATGCATGGCTATCGACCCTTACTCTTACCTGATCACCCCAAAACTCCTTGCCGGTCTGGTCTGCCTTCCGCTCCTCACCGCCTATTGTGATGTCGTGGGGATCTTTGGCGGCTATCTGGTCGGTGTCGACCTCCTGGGTGTGAGCCCGGGAGCATACCTCTCAGGGGTTGAAAACAGTGTGGTCTGGAAAGATGTTTATATGGGTATGGTAAAATCACTGGGTTTTGCTGTTCTGATGATTTGGATCTGCACCTACAAGGGCTTCTACGCCGGCGTTGACGACGGCAACTTCGGCCCCGAACAGGTGGGCCGGGCCACAACCAATGCCGTGGTGCTCTCATCGGTGTCCATTCTCGCGGCGGATTATGTGGTCACCTCCATTCTGCTCTAGCGGTCTAAGATCATTGATTTTTCGCGACATCCAGTACTCGGCGCCATTTTCTCAACAGGCAGGGGATGACCATATGGAACGAAGGAGACTTGAGTTAGGCGTTGGGCTGTTCTTGGTAATTGGACTCTCATGTTTGGGGTACCTGTCTTTCAAACTGGGCGATATCCATCCTTGGGGCAGTTCCGACTATGAAGTACATGCCAGGTTCTCAAATGTCGCAGGACTGAAGGACAAGGCAGCAGTGACCATGGCGGGAGTGACGATCGGTCAGGTGAAAAACATCAGGTTGGACGATGGGCAGGCTCTCCTGACAATGGGCATCCATAAGGACGTTCGTCTCGAAGAAGACGTTATTGCCAGCATCAAGACCATGGGCATCATTGGAGACAAGTATGTTTATGTCAGTCCTGGAGCTTCCGAAGAGTACATCAAGCCGGGAGGCATGATAAGGGATACGCAACCGCCTCTGGATCTGGAAAACCTGGTGAGCAAGTTCGTCTTTGGAAATGTTGAAAAGTCAAAGCAGTAGCCTGAAAAGGAAAAGCCGCTAAACGAGACTTTAGCGGCTTTTCCATGCAACCAGAATATTAATGCGTAGCGTAACTACTTCTTCATCTTCTTCATGAAAATGTCTTCGCATTTTTGAGCTGCTGCCTCAGCCCGGCGGGCGGCTGCTTCAGCTTTCATAGCGGCTGCTTCAGCTTGCTTGGCGTAATTTGCACAGGACTGCTCTACCTGCTGAGCCTTATCCAGGGCTGCCTGACAAAGCTCTGTACACTTCTTGGCATCTTGTGTGCAAGCACAACCAACCATCGTGAAAGCGAAAGCGACCACTAACAGAATTGACATTATTCTCTTCATTACTCTTTCCTCCTTGTTAAACTTAACCCAATACCAGTGTTGATAAAACCTACCCATTTGCTGACAAAATCCGTTAGATATACCTGCTTCCCACCTCCTCTCCTTTTCAATCAATTCACTGCAAAAGCCTTTGGGAATTGCCTTCGCTATCCCGCACCGTTAGGAAAGACGTCAACAGGCTACCCTAGAAAATTCATAAAATCAAGAAGTTTTTTGGACTGCACGAGCACCATATTACGCCTTCCACAGCAACGCATATCACTGCTCTTGCATGATTTCAACCAGTTTTAAAGAGACATCATCGGCTGCAAACCGGGAAACATTGGTGGGCACCCCGTTTTGGAGCTTCACCGTCATGAGGTATTTCTTTTGATCGATGAATTTTGCCGAAGGGTGCTGAGCCAGCTTATTAAGCGCATACTGGACGTAGTCGGGAATCCTTCTGTAGACATCAGGATGGGCTTCAACAAACACCTGCCCGTTCTTTTGCCCGAATTTAATGGGTTCATAGATGATCTCCAACTTGGTTCCCGTCGGCACCTGCGGATAGAGGAGCTTAATGTGTTCCGGATAACATCGGATGCACCCATGGCTGACCAGTCGCCCGACTCCCCAGGGCATCGCCGTACCATGAACGCCATAGGCCCCGGCCGAGAATTTCATAACATATTCCCCGAGGGGGTTCTCCGGCCCGGGAGGCATTGAAGCCATGCCATATTTCTCTTGCAGTGAAGCAGGGATATACCACGTTGGATTGGCTCTCTTATCATTGATAAAAAAAGTGCCGAGCGGGCTTTCCCAGCCTTCGTCGCCGATGCCGATGGGATAGGTTTGAACCGTGGACGAGGTTTTGTCAAAAAAGTACAGCCTGAGCTCGGGCACATTGATCACGAGTTGCTGATGCTGAGTGGGAGGCAGGACCCAAAAGGTCGGGATAGAAATTTTCTTGCCGGTTGGGGGAATCCACGCATCCATACGGGGGAATAGAAGATCAATATCATTGTACCCCAACCCGTGCTTCCTGGCGATATCGAGCATGGTTTCTTTGGCGCCGATCTTATACCAGATCGGCGTCCCGATGACCGTTAATTCAGGGATCCGATATGGATAGCGCTGAACAGTAGTGTTGAATTCCTCGTCATCACCGCGGGCTTGGGACCCGACGAATGAACTAACAATCAAAAGTACAGCAAAAATCGCCAGGATTCTTAGCTTCATAAATCAATCTTCCCATCCATGTTCTGCAACTGTAAACGAGTGATATAGCCATAGTGCATGGTAAGATAAAGGTTCTATTGGTGTAGATCAAGGTTTTTTTCAAAAGAGAATGATTTTTAGAAGTCTGATAAGCTCTCTTGAAGTTTGCATCAACACGTGGTCGTCAAGCCCGGGGGACCGGAAGGCACGATCATATGAGGAAACCTCTTTGGGGGATGCCGATGACATGGCCAAAGGCTCCAGACCAAGGCGCAGAGCTTGGTCGTCTGCCGATTTGCGGAATTCCTTCCGCCATTTCTCAGCCAGGATGGAATATGGGCCAAATCGAAATTACCCTTTGTCTTTAGCCACAATCAGTTCTCCAGGAGGCTCCCCGAGAATTGTCATTTCGAGCCGGAGCCGAGAAACTTGGTTGGCGCAAGTGGCGAAGTTTTCAGATTTCTCAGTGCGCCACGCTTCGTTCGAAATGACAGAAAAGGAGTTCTCGGACAAGTCCCGAGTATCGGTCATGGTAAAACCGCTCTTGACTGATTCGGACCAAAGGGTCTAAAAATGGGTGGCAATTTGCGTTTTTTAAGTGACTTTTGGAGGTGAATAGAATGACCAAACCAAGGATAGATCCACGTCCGGCAAATGTTAAGAAACGGTTTCCCAACAGTGTCGTTCCCCTGCTCAACGGCAGAGCCTTGCTGGAAGCTGCCAGGAAGCACAAGGCCATGATCATGGCCTGTAACATCCGGTGCCGGTTGCCGGTGGAGGGCATTGTGCTTGCTTCCATGGCGGCCGAGGCCCCGGTCATGTATGAGATTGCCAAGTCAGAGTTGGGATACACCGAATTTACTCCAGCGACGTTCGTGGAATTCATCATTCAAGAAAACGAGCGACTGGGCAACACCGACGTGCCCTTTGGCGTTCATGGGGACCACATCACGGTTAAGAAGCCAGAGGAAGTGGAAAGTGTCGCGGCTCTGATTGCCAAGCAGCTTGAAGCAGGTTTCACTTCGTTTGCCATCGATGCTTCGCACATGGAGAACGACAATAACCTCGCTGCCACGTCTCAATTAGCGCTGCCCATCGTACAGGCAGGCTTGGCCCTCGAAGTTGAGTTGGGGGAAATTGGGGCGAAAAGTGGCAGCACTGAGGGCTTTACCCAGCCAGAGGAAGCAGCATGGTTTGTTGGCGAGTTGGACAAGAAGAAGATTCGCCCGAATCTACTCGCCATCAATAACGGGTCCATCCATGGAACCTACTTCGGCGCAGCCCATGAGGGCATTCAACTCGATCTGACCGCAAAGATCTGGCAGTCCATCCAGTCCTGGTCCGTGGACATCGCTCAGCATGGGATCACGGGAACTTCACTGGAAAAGATTTCCTCTTTCATTGAATACGGGATCCGCAAAGGGAATGTGGGAACGTTGTGGCAGAACATCTCCTTTGGTATGGCCATGAACGAAAGCGGCAATGCGCTTACCACTGAAAATCGCGAGTACATCAAACGCCCGTATCGTGGGATTCCGGATGAACTGTGGCAGGAGATGTGGTCCTGGGCGGTGGAGACCAAGAATACCGGCGGCAACATCAAAAGCGCCAATCAGGCTTTTGCCGCAAAAATGAATGCCATTCCCCTGCAATACAAAAAGCGGATCACCGATCACGCTTATGAGGAAGCTCTACGCTTGTTTGAGGCCACCCATTCCATCGGGTTGGCCGAGAGCGTGTGGAGTTTTTCCTAACCGAATCATCACATAAAGAGCTCAAACCTCACAGCAACAATGAAGATGCTGGGAATGGCAGTAAATAGTCTGTCATTCCCAGTACGCCCGCTCGCTCTTCCTGACCATCTTACCCGGGGTGCGGGTCACACAGGTGCTCCCACCGGGTGCCCGTCGCGGTGTCGAACACCCTCAGCCCACGCTCCTGTAAGTCTTTTCTGATGCGGTCCGCTTCCGCCCACTTTTTTGCCTTTCTTGCTTCCTCGCGCCTTTGAATCAAATCCCTTTCCTCCACCGTCAGGGGCTGGAGCTCCATATCGAAAACTCCCATAAGAGCGTTTAACTTCTTCAGAACATCCAGAACCTGCTTGCGCTGAGCCTCATTAAAGTCTCCCCGATCAAGGATGGGATTGGCTTGCCGGACGAATTTAAAGAGTGCAGCCAGGGCGAGAGGCATATTCAGATCATCGGCCATGGCATCGAGGAAGCTCTGTTCGAGGGCGTAAGTCATTTCGGGGATAACCCTGTTTTCCTGTTTGTTGCTTTGCGCATGGTGGACGCGACTGATGAATTCCTTCAGGCGTTCGTAGCCGCGTTTGGCATTGAGAATATTCTCGGAAGTGATGTGGATGGGTTTGCGGTAATGAGTATTTAGCAGCCAGTAGCGAATCTCCATAGCACTATAACCGGCGGCGATAAATTCTCTGACGGAGACGTTTTCATCGAGATGTCTTTCGTCCTTTTCCTGCTGTGAAGACCAGATCCGTTCGCAGAGCATCCAAATATTGGCAAAGGGTCTGCCGGTGACCGTCTCGCCGATCTCGCGGAGATTCTCCAGATGAGGGAAAAGGAAATCTACGCTGCTCACGTGGATGTCGATGGGAGCTCCCAGATCGTGGATTGCCACCGCGGCGGCAGCAATATGCCAGGTCGGAAGCACGTTGCCCCAGTCGGTTTTCAAATAGACCCCCCGCTTCAGTTCCGCCAGAGTAGATCGCTTAAGCAGGGTGAAATCCCTTGGATTGAGCTTTTCGTAGGCCTCCAAATCCACCGTCTTCCCTAAGCGGATCTTCTTGGGATCGATCCGGGAGAGGACTCCATAATTACTGCTCTTCGAAAGATCAAAATAAACGGAGCGCAGCTTCTCGTAGGCCATGCCTTTCTTGATGAGAGACTTGGTGAACTCGATGATGGTATCGATGTGCTCAGTTGTGCGAGGACAATTGTAAGCCCTCTGGATTCCAATCTGGTCCAGGTCGCTCAGGAATTGTTCCAGTTGCTGCTGCGTATAGGCGGCGTGTTCCATGTTTGCCGCGATCGAGCCCAGAATGGCACGGCCGTCAAGATCCGGAGCCAGCACCACCTGGTTCACCGAAAATGATTTGGAACGGAGAAAGCGGGTCAGGAGATCAGCCAGGAGGAAACGACGCAATTCCTGCAAGGAAAGGAGTTTGTCCAACGGAGGGCCAGTCACGAAAATGCGCACTTTGCCCTCCTGGACTGGTTTGAAGTCAACTTTCTCTCGACGCATCAGGTCATAGAAGCGGAAATCGGGTTCGAGCAAGGTCGTGAAGAGGTTAGTGCTCAGGTAACGGTCGCCGCCGTCCGGGAGGATGGTTACGACCATGCCGTCTTCGCGCTCTGCGGCGATGCGGACTGCGGCAGCCATTGCCGCCCCGGAGCTCATCCCGGCAAAGATCCCTTCTTCCTTCGCGAGCCGCCGGGCCATTTCGAAGGCTTCCTCGTCCTTGACATTCACCACGCCGTCCAGAGCATGGCGGTCAAAAAGCCCGGGTACGTAGGATTCCTTCATATTTTTCAAACCCTGGACCTTGTGCCCGGGATAGGGCTCGACGCCGATGACCTGGATGGCCGGGTCCCGTTCCTTCATGGCCTGAAGGATACCCATGGCGGTTCCCGTCGTACCCAGGGTGACGACGACGACGTTGACTTTCCCGTCAGTTTGCTCGTAGATTTCCGGTCCCGTATGCTCATGGTGCGCCGCAGGATTGGCTGGGTTGTTGAATTGATCCGGCATGAAATAAAGATCCGGATTTTCCCGCACGAGGTTGTAGACTTCTTCGATGGCGCCATCCGTTCCCTTGTTTCCTGGTGTCAGCAGCAATTCAGCGCCGAAGGCCTTGAGGATCTTTTGACGCTCCAGGCTGGCCGTCTCGGGCATCACCAAAACGATTCGGTACCCCTTGACCGCGGCTACCATCGCCAGGCCGATACCCGTGTTGCCACTGGTGGCCTCGATAATAATTTTGTTAGGAGTGAGCAGCCCCTCTCGCTCTGCGGCCTCGATAAGGGAGAGGGCCGGTCGGTCTTTGACCGATCCTCCGGGATTCTTCGCTTCCCATTTGACGAAAAGGGTAACTTTCGGGTTGGGATTCATGCGGTTGATACGAATCAGCGGGGTATTGCCGATGGCTTCCAAAACATTGGAGAAAACGTTTTTCATGGTGAGCACATTTCCTGCTTCAGAATTGTACCTCGTAAAGCAACCTCAGCCAACCCGTACTTTATAGGCAGTCCCGTGGCTCGGTGTCAAAGCCTTTCCTCGATCCAGGCGTTGCGTTGTAAAATAAACTCGCGCTCCGGCTGAACAAAGAGTGAATGGACCTGCAGGCATGACTTTTGAGATTGACCCATCCGGAAATCTTTGCTAAAGGTTTCACGAATTTGAAGAGCTGCCGGTAACCGTCTTTTTCAATGAGGAGTTGTGCTATGTCACCATTCGGCGAATTTTTATGTGTGGAGCTCAAACGTAGCGTTGCCAGCGCGTTGCCTCAGGACATTCCGTGGTATGATCCCAGCCATACGGTCTTCTTTGCAGCACTTTACGGCGCCGTGGGGGTGATCGGATTTGGCCTCCTGGCGGCGGCCATATTAACGTTTAAACGCTTGAAACACGGGGACGAAGGGGGACACCACTAGCTTTATCGTCGCCTGCATCATCTCCCTTCCGGTGATGTTCGTTTTCATCTATGCTGTATAGTGGACCTCTGGTGCTGGACGCTCCAACGGGGGTGGAGTTCCCCCAATGCTGTTGGATTGAGGGATTTAGGAATTGAGGAATTCTTACGGCGCAAGGTAGAGATTGTCCTGGTTTGGCAAATCCAATCCCTGAATTCCTTAATCCTGAATTGTTAATTCAACAACATTGTGGAGCTCCCCGGGTTATGGTGAGCCGGAAGCGTCGAGTACCAGGGGGCGCCCGCCGATCACGCTCTTGTAGTATTTCCATGCCTGCTTATAACCCGTGTTGCCCCATGATCACCACCATCTGCCACAAGGAGATGCCAAGTGGACCCAAACGTATTCCGAGAATATGACATCCGCGGTATCGTGAACGAAGAAATCCAGGACGAGGATGTTGTACTCCTGGGTAAGGCTTTTGGCGCCTACATGGTCCGGCAGCAGAAGAAATATGTGGTCGTGGGCCGGGACTGCCGGCTCAGTTCGCATCGCTATCGGGACCTGCTGCTTGAGGGAATGCTGGCAACCGGGTTGGATGTGGTGGATGTGGGCGTATGCCCGACGCCCGTATTCTATTTCGCCCTGCGGCGTCTGGACCGTGAGGGAGGAATGATGATTACTGCAAGCCATAACCCTCCTGAGTACAACGGTTTCAAAATCTGCAACGGGTTCGATACCATCTCCGGAAGCGAAATTCAGAAATTTCGCACCCTCATGGATCAGGGCTCGTTTGAGACCGGCGTCGGTCGGGTCGTGGAGTACGACATCGTCACCCCCTATATCGACTTTGTCGTTGACAATATCACCCTGAACCGCCGTCTTCGAGTGGGCGTTGATGCCGGCAACGCAACCGCCGGACCGGTGATCCTGCCTATTCTTAAGAAATTGGGCTGCGACGTGTTCCCGCTTTACTGTGAGGTCGATGGCACCTTTCCCAATCACGAACCGGACCCGACGGTGCTTGATAACCTCAGAGACTTATGCGCTCTGGTTAAGAACGAGAAGCTGGACGTGGGCGTCGCCTACGATGGGGACAGTGACCGTCTAGGAGTGGTAGACCATTGCGGAGAGCCTGTTTTTGGCGACAAGTTGATGATTATCTTCGCCCGTGAGATCCTTTCGCGACGCCCTGGAGTGACCTTCATTTCGGAGGTGAAGTGTTCGCAGACCCTCTACGATGACATAAGGAAACATGGCGGTAAGGCCATCATGTGGCGCACGGGCCACTCCTTGATGAAAGCCAAGCTGAAGGAGGAGGATGCAGCGCTTGCTGGAGAGATGAGCGGGCACATGTTCTTCAAAGATCGGTATTTTGGCTTTGACGACGGACTTTACGCCTCCTGTCGGCTGCTTGAAATCCTCACCAATACCGGCAAGACCATACCCGAACTTCTGGATGGAGTGCCCGCCACCTATACCACGCCTGAGATCAGAGTCCCATGCCCTGACCCGATCAAGTTTGATGTCGTGGAAAGGGCCAAGCTTCTGTTTCGATCCAAAAATTTGGAAATCATCGAGGTCGATGGCGCGCGCATCGTTTTTGAAGATGGCTGGGGCCTGGCGCGAGCCTCCAATACCCAGCCGGTCCTGGTGCTGCGTTATGAAGCCAACACCCCCGAGCGCCTTGACGAGATCCGGAATCTGGTGGAGGGCACCCTCGAAGAGGCAAAAAAGGAAGTCGCTGCAAGATAATTTAACTGTGCAGGGATTTGCATTTTTTAAGACCACTAAACCACGAAGGACACGAAGAGCACGAAGAAGACCACGGAGATTATTGAGCAAGTATTCCTTTGCATTCTTCGTGGTGAGTTATTGATTAGAATTCGCCCACAGGACGTCAAGTTCACTCAATACGTGGGATCTTCCTCCTGCAATGAGCTATTATGAGCACATTTTTCTCGTAAGGAACGCAATTGAAAAATCGCGATCGTAAAATCGGCTGTGTAGTGACCGGTGCGGCCGGTTTTGTCGGAAGTCATCTCGCCGAACGACTGCTGTCTGAAAACTATCGTGTTATCGGCGTAGACAACTTCTTCTCCGGGCGCAAGGAAAACCTGACCGCGTTATGGAAGCATCCGGACTTTTCTTTCCACGAGCGCTCCGTCACCGAGGCTGGTCTTTTAGGAGATCTCAAGGCGCAATACCCCGATCTGGAATGCTGCTTTCATTTGGCAGCTATCGTCAGCGTGCCCTATTCAGTGGATCATCCTGAAACGACCATGGAGGTGAACTGCCAAGCTGCCGTGAACCTGCTGGGTGAGGCCGACCACTTGGGCTTCGGGGCTTTTGTGTTTGCCGGGTCCTCGGCGGAATATGGCGGAGAGCAGCGGTTGCCGCTCAAGGAAGAATATGCCACGGAGCACACCAGGCATTTGAGTGCTTATGGCCGCTCAAAATATCTGGCTTCGCGGGAGGTTGCCGAGAGGCGCTGTGGCGTTGCGTTACGCTGTTTCAACATTTACGGACCGAGACAGGACCCGACAAGTCCCTACAGTGGAGTGATCTCACGGTTTGTCGCTTTGGCTCTGCAACAGCAGCCTCTCACCATTTTCGGAGACGGTCTGCAAACGCGTGATTTCATCTACGTGTCGGATGTGGTGGAAGCCTATCTCCGCGCTGCGAGCCTGTGCGGGAAGGCAACAGGGGGAGGGAAGAACCCGTACAATATCGGGATGGGCAAGAGCACCACCATTCTGGAACTGGCCGAGACGATAAATGGGCTGGTGGAAAATCACGCAGGATTAGCTATTTGCCCGGAGCGACCCGGAGATATTCGTTTTTCTGAGGCGTCTGTGGACGCATTTCACAAAGTTGCCGGGTGGGAGCCCCGGGTGTCACTCCTCGAGGGGCTAAGAAAGACCATCGCGTGGGCCAGAGCATCCCAAGAAGCGAGTTCTCAGCCATAACTTACTGTTTTCACCAGGTTTGTCGCACTCTAACGCCTTGTCCTTGAAGGAACTCCTTGATCTCCCTTATCGTATAAGTTCCGTAGTGAACCATCGAAGCTATCAGAGCCGCATCGGCGCGTCCTTCCGAAAGCACATCGAGGAGGTGGTGCGGTCCGCCTGCTCCCCCGGAAGCGATGACTGGAATGCGCACCTTTGTTGAAATCAGGTGAGTGAGACTTAGCTCATAACCATTTTGCGTGCCGTCGGCATCAATGGAGTTGAGGCAGATTTCTCCGGCCCCGAGCCGCTCGGCTTCCTGTGCCCACCAGAGGGCATCAATCCCCATGGGAGAGCGCCCGCCGTTGATGACCATCTCGTATCCCGACGGAATTTTCGCCGATGGCGGGACCCGCTTCACATCCATGCCTAGGACGATGCATTGACTTCCAAAAGCTTTCGCTCCGTGCTGGATAATTCCCGGATTGAGCACTGCGGCCGAGTTGACGCTCACTTTCTCGGCGCCCGCAAGCAGGACATCGCGCATGTCCTCAAGAGTGCGAATGCCGCCGCCAACGGAAAACGGGATGAAAATGGTTTCCGCAACCCTTCTTACGACCTCTAGCATGATGGGGCGCCGGTCGCTCGATGCCGTGATGTCATAGAAGACGATTTCATCAGCGCCTTCTTCATAATAGTACCGGCCCATATCAACCGGATCACCAATGTCAATATTATTTCTAAACTTAATCCCCTTGGTGGTCCGTCCATCCCGGACGTCCAGACAGGGAATAATCCGTTTACTGAGCATGTAATCTCCTTTGTTTATGTCAAAAAGAAGGCCCGTTCGAGGGGCTCTTCGATCCGGGCGCGGGCGGTAATTGCTTTCAGGAATCGAGCCCATCCCATTGACAAAAATTGCTCAGGATCTGGAGCCCAGGAGGGCCGCTTTTTTCCGGATGAAACTGGACGGCCACCAGATTGCGGCGGGCCACAGCCGAACCAAAAGCAATTCCGTAATCGGTCCTTCCCACAACACACGCTAGATCACTCGCTTCGGGATAATAGCTATGGACAAAATAGAACTCACTCCCAGGAGGCACCTTTCGGAATACGGGATGCTCCCGGGTGAAGATCACCTCGTTCCAGCCCATGTGAGGAATTTTTAAGAGATTGCCATCTTCATCGCGAAGTTCTGCGGGGAACAGCCGCACTTTTCCAGGGAGGATGCCGAGGCATTTCGTGTCGTTTTCTTCACTGTAGTCAAAAAGCACTTGTAAGCCCACGCAAATGCCCAGAATCGGGACTCCGGCTTCCAGCCGCTCATGAAGAAGCGAGTCCAAGCCCAGTTCACTCAGATCCTGCATGGACTTGCCCGCTGCACCGACGCCCGGAAAAATAATCCGTTCCGCCGCCCTGATGCGCTCCGCTGAATCCGTGATTTCACAAGGAAACCCGAGAAAGCGCAAGGCTCTTTCTACGCTCGTTAAATTGCCAGCTCGATAATCCAAAATTGCAATCACATGAAACTCCTTAACCATGGTTTTCAATTGTGCTCGAACGATCACTTAATATGCAATATCATTAATCTGGGTCAAGGAAATAAAGGGGAGAGGTTTTTCGTTCAAAAGCCAGTGATAAATCTTTTGACATGGCTTCATCGGGTGTGCAAGATGAAGCTTAGATACAGTGCAAAGCCTTACTTGCGCTTGGTATTGTGAGCAGAAAGCCCGTTGGCCTGAAGCTCCGGTGGCTTTCCAGCGAGCGCAGCCGTGTAACAGTTGATAATGCACTCATAGCGCCTGAATTAATGTGAGGAAAGTGTGATGCAAAATATCTCTGAATCCTTGAAAAGACAGCGCGAACAGATCCTGACCGATAGCAGCGAGGAGATGCTGAGTCGCCACACCAGCCTGATCGAGATCGCGATTATTTCACTCTATAACCGTATGATAAACCGCCTGAACCTGGACGCGGAACAGGTCCGCTCGAGCGGCGCGGTCCTGGCTGCAGGCGCTCTGGGACGCGGCTTGCTTGGCCCCAATCAGGCCGTCCCCGTGCTTTTGCTGAGGGCGGAGTCCTCCCCCTGGCAAGAGGAATGGATGGACGAGATTGCTTCCCCTTTGGTGGAAGCGGGTTGGGTCGTCGACGTTCAACAAGGCACTATGGACATCCTGCTGGATCGAGCCGATAAAGATTCCGGTTTTTTCCTCGATCTTTTGGAGACTCGCTATATTTCCGGAAACCGCCACCTGGCAGAGCAACTGGAAAGGGCCCTCGAAGCCTACCTCGAGAGACGCCAGAACGATCTTTTGGGCGCTCTTTTCGAGTCGGTCGAAGCTCGCCAGGCGCGCCTCGAAGATCCTAAAAGTTGGATGGAGCCGGACCTTGATCGAAATCCCGGTGGGCTTTCCGAAATCACAGCCATTCGCGCTGCCTGTCGGGTTGCTTCGAATGTCCGCAACCTTGAGGATGCCATTTTTGGCGGATATCTGACACGCCAGGAGGTTGACTTGCTGCAACAGGCAGAAAAAACCTATGCCCGCCTCTTGAATCTCGTCCGCACCTTGGCCGGTGGCTCAACGACCACCCTCGGCTTCAAAGAACAGGAAATCTTTGCCGATAAGCTGGGGTATCAAGCGCGTTCCGGATTTTTGCCGGTAGAAACCTTCATGCAATACATTTATCAATTGTTTCACGGGGTCCTATCTGTTGCGCAGGAATTCTGGGAACGTTTGCGTGAAAGTCGTGAAGACCATGGGGAAGGAGAGGGAGCCGCATCACAGGTCCTGGAGGCCGGAATCCTGGCGCGTGCTGAGAGAATCCACATCCAGACCGATCGTTATTCGCCCAAAGCTGGCCAAATCGTTCACCTTTTTGCCTTGGCGGCAAAAAATAACATGGGTCTGGCTAATGTCACCAGACAGTGGATCCGGCATCATCGTAATGCCCTGGACACGGCCGCAGGCGATCAGGCCGTACGAGAAGAACTTTTGGCGCTCATCCGAATGGATTCGGAGGGCCTGCAATTTGTCCGCGGCTTTTACAATCAGGGACTCATGCTTTCCCTCGTCCCCGAGCTTTCCGCAATCCATGGCCTGGTTCAGCACGATGCTTTTCATCTCTATCCGGTCCAGGAACATCATTTTCGCACGCTTGCCGAATTAAAGAAGATCTTCCGGGGAGATTACGCCCAGGCAGAACCTGAACTGACGCACATTGCGCAGGGCGTCGAAGATCCCACCTCGCTTTATCTTGCCGGACTGCTGCACGATATCGGGAAGAGCTCGGGCCGAGGCCATGCCGCTCACGGGGGAGAAATGATTCCTGCTGTTGCCCGACGTCTGGGGCTGAACGCCGATGAGTCCGATTTGCTCCAGTTTTTGGTTGCTCAGCACCTTCTCCTCATGGATAACGCCTCGATGAGGGACTTGGGCGATGACGAGATGGTGGCTAACTGTGCCTCCATAATTGGGACCCCCGAGCGCCTCGACCTTCTCGCTCTGCTGAGCCTTGCCGACATGGTTGCCACCGGCCCCAAGGGCTATCAAAAGTGGCGAGACACACCGGTAATTCCGCTTTACGAGCGCATCCGCCATCTTTTGGAAAAAGGCGAGCCCAGCCACCAGGCCATCAGCGAGCGCATTGCTCATATCAGAAGCCAGGTTGCCGGAGAAGTCTCGGATTTGATGATGCCGGTAGAGCTCGAAAGTTATTTTGCCAACCTTGCGCCTCGGTACTTGCTTTCCATGCTTCCGGGGACGATCGCCAAACATCTGCGAATGGAATGGCAGTTGCGCCATTCTGAGGAACCGTTGGTCATGGAGGTTGCAACCGCAGAGGGCTCAGCTGAGATCACCCTTTTGAGCCGGGAGATGACCGGTCTGGTGTCTCGCTCTGCCGGCATCCTCACCCTCCACAATATGGACATTCGCGGGGCTCAGGTCTTTGCCATGAACGACGGGGTGCTGATTCTGATTTTTCAGTGTCGCTTTGAAGATGGGCCAGGCAGGGAGCCGGATTGGGATGCTGTGAGAGCAGACCTGAAACGGCTGCTGGAGGGGAAGGTCGCCCTGAGCTACCGGATTGCTGCCCACGCTGCCAGCCACAGATTCGCTCAGCCGCCCTTGCGGAAGACCCCAAGTCAGATCCTCATTGATAACGAGTCAAACGCCCGATACACCATCCTCGAAGTGTACACTCTTGATCGTGTGGGGTTGCTCTATACCATCACGCGCACTCTATTTGAACTGCAGATCCGGATCTTTGTCGCCAAAATTACGACAAAAGTGGATCAGGTGGCTGACGTATTCTATATCCGGACCAACCAGGGAAAAAAGGTTACTGATCCGGAGCGCATAACGGAAATTAGAGACGCCCTGCTGTTTTGGTTGGATGGGCTCGACACTGGAGAGGACAAAGGAGAAGATTAACATGGACGCCGTTTTACTGGAAAGGGACGGTCCCCTCGGATGGCTGATCTTCAATCGCCCGGAAAAGCGCAATGCCCTCTCTTGCGAAATGATGTCGGAAGTCCTGAAAAAGCTGGATGTGGCGGCCGAAGATCCGACCATCCGCGTGCTGGTTATTCGGGGAAATGGGCCAATCTTCAGTGCCGGCCACGACCTCAAAGAGGTGGCCGACCACAAGGACGATCTGCACTATGTTCGCGGCATTTTTGCCGCCTGCAATCGCATGATGCTGCGACTGCACGAGTTGCCGCAGCCGGTTATCGCCCAAGTGCATGGGATTGCCACCGCCGCCGGCTGTCAGTTGGTCGCCGCATGCGACCTGGCCATTGCTGAGTCCGGTGCTCGCTTTGCCACGCCAGGAGTGAACATTGGCCTTTTCTGTACCACCCCGATGGTTCCTCTGGTTCGGGTAGTGGGCCGGAGGCGAGCCATGGAGATGCTCTTGAGCGGCCGTTTCATTTCGGCAGAGGAGGCACTGAATTTCGGTCTGGTCAATCGCATCGTTCAGCCAGATCAATTGTCAGATGAGACCCGGAAGTGGGCCCTGGAACTTGCCCAGTTCAGTCGTTTCACTCTGGCTCTCGGGAAGCGGGCCTTCTACGAGCAGATCGACCTGGATGAAAAGTCAGCCTACGCCTATGCCGGCGAAGTGATCGCCATGAACTGCAGGGCCGAGGACGCGGCCGAAGGCATGAACGCTTTCCTGGAGAAGCGCAAGCCCCGATGGCGTGACCGTTGACAATCAAGAATTACGGAATCCTGAGCTTTTGGCCGGGGGCGACCGTATTGCCCTTGAGGTTATTTGCCTCACGCAGTTCTTGAACGCTCATTTTGTGCTGTTGAGCGATACTGAACAGGGTTTCTCCCTTCTTCACCGTATGGTAGGTGGCGGCAGGAGCGGCGGGTTTTGGTTGAGGCCTCGCCGACGGCGTCGCGGTGGGGACCGGCGGTGGCCCTTCAGTGATCTTCTCGGTTCCCTCCTGGTCGTTTGGAGCCGAAGAGCTTGCTGCGGCCTTCGCTGGGTTAAAATTCTGTTCGAAGGTTTTCCCTGTCCCGGCAGGGAACTTTAGCTCCTGGGTCCCTGCGGGAACATCATCCGCCCGAAACTCAGGATTGAGCCGCTTGAACTCGCGATAGGTAATTCCGGCCGCAGCGGCAATACCCTGGATAGCAACCGGACGAGAAAGGGTCACCTTCACGCGATCCAGTTTGAGTTCAGCGTATCCCGATCCTTTCGGTAGAAAGTACCCGTACTGTCCGGGATTTCCCAAGACAGCCTTAACGGCAAGAATTCTTATGACATAGCGTTCGGTTTCCAGGGGCAGCCTGAGGTGATAATAATCGGTAACGTGCTGGGTTCGCATCTCATCGTAGATGCGCCGGTCGCCGCAGTTGTATGCGGCCAGCGCCAGCGCCCAGTTCTTGTGCCGCGCATAAAGATCGCGCAGCAGGCGGAAGGCGCTTTCGGTTGAGCGTTCAAAATCATACCGCCGATCACAGGACCCTTGCTGGTCGAGTCCATATGCGGCGCCGGTGCTCGGCATAAACTGCCATGGCCCGGCTGCCCCTTTCGGGGAACAGGCGTTCGGCTGAAGATCGCTTTCCACAATAGCGACATACTTCAGGTCTTCCGGGAGGCCGTAATAGCGCAACCGCTCCTCGATCCAGGGGAAATAACGTTCCATCCGCTTCAGCCAGAGATAAACCTGGGCATGGTTATAGACAATCAAAGTAAACTCGCGGTCAAACCGCTCCTGGACATCTTGCACCTCGAGCGGCACCGGTTCCCCGCAGAGGTCGATTCTGTCCGGGGGCGGGTAATAGGGGGCCATACAGCAGGGGACGGAAGCCAGAGCAGGGGGCGTAGCTTCTTTCGTTGAAAGAGTGGCTGCGGGAGGAGAGGATGGAGACGTGGTTGGTGAAGGGGTTTGGGTGGTGGCGCAGCCGAGCAGTGCTCCAACGACCAACAGTGCAAACAAAAAAATACAAAATGATCGTGAAAAGTCGTCTTGCTTCATGACTTCAACTTCCTCTCAATCGCAATGGATCTCTAACTCGCTGAACAAGAAAGAAATTTCCCGGGCCGCTGATTCGGTGGAATCAGAACCATGGACGATATTTTTCGTCACGTCCCTCGCAAAGTCATGGCGAATGGTTCCGGGGGCGGCCTCGCGGAAGTCGGTTGCGCCCATAAGCGCACGGTTCCTTAAGACTGCATTTTCTCCTTGGAGCACCATTGCCACAATCGGTCCCGACGACATGAAATCGGTAAGGTTTTCATAAAATGGTTTTCCCTGGTGCTCTGTGTAAAAGGAGCAAGCGATCTCTTTGGTCATCCGCATCATCTTCATGGCGACGATGCGCAGGCCGGCGCTTTCGAAGCGTCTTATGATCTCGCCGGCAAGGCTCCTCTCGACACCATCAGGCTTAATCATGGACAAGGTTCGTTCCATTGAGAATTTTCCTTACAGAGGTAAAGCGTTCTCCGTGATCGACCCTTCCTTTACATCACTAATCTTTGAGTGTCCATCCAAAATCGAAACGGAATAACCGCCGGCTTTCCAATGGTATTGAGAATTCAAGGTAATATTCTTTCCTTAAGATGGTCTGTTGGGAGGCCATCTGGATGGAGGATGCTTTCGAGTGGTAATTGCCATCCCGATAGCACACCCGCGGAGGATAAGATTGGACGCCTGCTCTCGTTTTGGGTATGGTCGGACTGATCTGAAAACGGCAGCCCGGATTTTCATGCGCTGTGTTGTCTGGAATTCTGGAAGACTTATCACTAGCCGCTGAACACTATTTCTTGGATGGGATATGGATTGGAAGATCACGATACTATGTGAAAACACGGTGAAGGAGCCGGGACTATTGGGTGAGCATGGCTTTGCCGCTTACCTCGAAACCTCGGCCGGCAAGATCCTGTTTGATACCGGACAGGGCTTCACTTTGATTCAGAATGCTCTCAGGCTGGAGAAGGATCTTCGCCAGGTGACGCAGGTAGTCCTGAGTCATGGCCATTACGACCACACCGGAGGACTCCTGGCTTTTCTCGATTTGCACGGAGCGTGCGATATTGTGGCCCATCCGGATGTGTTGAGCGAAAGATTTCGGTGGAAGTCTGTGGGCAGGGAAGAAAAACCGCTGTCCATTGGCATCCCCTGGCGCGAAGCATATCTCACGACCAGGGATGCACGTTTCCGCTGGCAGAAAGATTTTGCCGAGATTGCCCCGAATGTGTTCATCACCGGCGAGGTCCCCCGAGTATCAGGTTTTGAAACGGGTGATCCCAAATTTGCCGTCCGCCGGGACAACCGTTGGGCTCCGGAACCGTTCCTGGATGATTGTTCGCTGGTGTTGAAAACGCCGGAGGGGCTGGTGATCGTGCTCGGATGTGCCCATGCCGGGCTGATCAACATCCTCGATCATGCCATTGCCCAAACAGGAGAGCAGCGCATTCATGCGATCCTCGGCGGTACGCACCTGGGATTTTCATCGCCGGCGCAACTGGACCGCACCATCCAGGCGCTCAAAGGCTATGACCCGAAGCTCGTTGCCACGAGTCATTGCACCGGACAGGCGGCGATGGCCCGGCTCGCCGCAGAGTTTGGTGAGTCCTTTGCCTTCGGCCATGCAGGATTTGTCCTTTCATCACCCTCCTCTAACCCACCGTGAACATTACTGCAAAAAGAAACCGTCCCCATCCTTGCGCCATGATTCTCCTCCCCTGGTTTTTTGCCGAGCCTGTTGTCCCCTATGCTCTCCTTTATCACCGCAACGGCGCAGAATCCAGGATCTTGAGACCATGCCGAATAACACCATCTCCTGGTAAAGGTGGCTATTCGACTCGCTGATATTTCTACTTGCTCGCTTGGGGGGTCGGTCCGTAGAGGCAATTTCGTTATGGTCACACATTCCGGGTGCTGTCAAGCTGCGCACTGCACGCGCGAAGGTAGTCCTTGGCCTTCTTCTCCTTTTCCGACCTCAGATCTTATCAGGCAGTAAGTGTGCGCCATGGATGATGGCCAGCACGTTTATTTGGTTGGCCTTGATCTTGTATATGATGCGATATGGTTTTTCGATGATCTCGCGGATATCTTCAGTATCATATTCCCGCACTCTACGACCTGAAAACGGATGGTCCGCAAGCTGCTCTGAACGTCGGGTGATTCTGTCCACCATCCCTCGTGCATAAACCGGTGAATTGAGGGCAACGTATGCGTAGATGTTGGCCAGGTGCTCAATAGCGTTGTGAGTCCAATGGACCTTCATCAGGTTAATCCGAACCTTTTTCGGACTTCTTTCACATCCAGCGTCTGCCCTGCATCACTGTCTTGTAGACCTGCTTCAATGGCTTGGCGGACATAGATTCGATACATTAGATCCTCCCAGGTTGTCGAATCCGGCAAATTATCCAATAGCTGGTAGGCTTGCTCTTTAACGCTTGGGGTTTGCATTTAGAGATCTCCTTCTCTCTCAAGGCCGCAAGTTTTATCCACATCCCTTGAGCCATCTTAGTGCACTTCAGCAGCCAGGACAAGGCATGCTGAGCTAAGCGGCAAAAAAGGCCCATGGTTACGATGCCCACGAAATGGAGCGGAGATGGTGCGTGCCTGGTGCCCTTTGCCGCCGTGGTTGTGCTGGGGATTTCCAGAAAAATAGCCGCAAAATCTATGCAGAAGAAGAAATCCTGTCCTCGAGAGTGTTTCTTGCCTACTATTCTGAGGATTATCCTATTTCATCTTTCTTGCCCACCTTGACCCTCCCACGAGCATGCTATAGAGTGCTGATACATTCCATATAATGAGGTATGCTTTGAAAACTATTACAATTTCTCAGGCGAGGAAGAATCTGGCGTCTGTCATTCGCGAGGTTTGTGAAGACTCCGAGCCTGCCATCATCGTGAACAAAGAATCCAGCGAGCGGGCTGTTTTAATATCCCTCGAAGATTTTCGAGAGCTTGAAGAGACAGCATATTTGCTTCGTTCTCCGGCAAATCGGGCTCACCTTGCAGAAGCCTTGCGGCAGGTGGTGCAAGGGGAGTTAGTTGAGTTTCCTGCCGAGGATCTATGAACGTCCAATTCACTGAAGCCGCATAGCGCGATTTCGAGTGGTTTCTCGATCAGATCGCTCAATGTATTCGCAAATTGCTGCAGGAGACCACTCGCAATCCTCACAGCGGGAAATGAAAAGAAGCTCAGGCAGATCGTCGGTCGGCTCGGAATGGTAATTATCCCAGTCGATGAAGACGTGGCTCGAAAGTATGTAGTCATTTACACTTTTTTGGTCAAAAAAGGAAGGAAGATCCCGATCAACGACGTCTGGATGGCTGCGTGTTGCATGGAGGTTGGTGGGACACTGCTCACGCGGGACAGACATTTTGAAGCTGTGGAGCAGATCGAGGGCATTATTCTCAGTTGACAAGGATTTCCTGAGTTGCTACATAACTTCTTGTAGGGATGAATCTAACCTCTCAATCGCCTGCTACATTTCTTTTTCCAATCCCCTCTGAAGCTTAAGATTGCCTCAAGCTGGGGGCTGCACGTTGGGCGCCTTCTTTTCTCAACACCTCTACTTCCTTCACGCAATCTTGGTCGACCGCCCTCGATGGGCGGTAGGTGCTTAGTTATTCCAATAACCTATGAAGGAGGAAGCTATGTCAAATCAATTGTTTCCCGTCCCGGAATCCTGGGCAAAGTCAGCTTGGGTAGACAACGACAAATACCTGCAGATGTATGAGCAGTCGGTCAAAGACCCCGAAGGCTTCTGGGGAGAACAGGCTAAACGCCTCGATTGGTTCAAGCCCTGGACGAAGGTGAAAGAGGGTTCCTTCGAGGATGATGTGCGAATCAAGTGGTTCACCGACGGCAAGCTGAACGTCAGTTACAATTGCCTGGATCGTCATCTCGCCAAGCGCGCCGATCAGATTGCCATCATCTGGGAAGGGGACGACCCCGCGGTGAGCAAGTCCATTACCTATCGCCAGTTGCATGAAGATGTGAGCAAGTTTGCCAACGTCCTCAAGTCATTGGGGCTGAAGCGGGGTGACCGGGTCACGATCTATCTACCGATGATTCCGGAGTTGGCCGTGGCCATGCTTGCCTGTACCCGCATCGGCGTGGTCCACTCGATCGTGTTCGGCGGCTTCTCACCCGATTCTCTCGCGGGGCGCATCCAGGACTGCCAGGGCAAGGTGGTGATCACCGCCGATGAAGGGTTGCGCGGGGGTAAGCCGATCCCCTTGAAAGCGAATACCGACGAAGCCGTTGAAAAGTGCCCCTTTGTCGAAAAGGTGGTCGTGGTGAAGCATACGGGCGGCCAGGTTCCGTGGAAGGAGGGGCGAGATCTCGAATGGGGTAAACTTATGCAGGATGCATCCGCCGACTGTCCGCCGGAAGAGATGGATGCCGAGGACCCGCTCTATATCCTCTATACCTCCGGTTCCACTGGAAAACCTAAGGGGGTGCTGCATACCACCGGGGGTTATTTGGTTTACACTGCAATGAGCCACCAGCACGTTTTCGACTATCACGACGGAGATATCTATTGGTGCACCGCCGACATCGGCTGGGTAACGGGACACAGCTATATCGTCTACGGCCCTCTGGCCAATGGAGCGACTTCGATCATGTTCGAAGGCGTGCCCAATTACCCGGATTGGTCTCGCTTCTGGAACGTGGTTGACAAACACAAGGTCAACATCATCTACACCGCTCCGACAGCCATTAGAGCTCTCATGCGCCAGGGCGACGAGCCGGTCAAGAAGACCTCGCGCAAGTCGTTGCGACTCCTCGGCACCGTGGGGGAGCCCATTAACCCGGAAGCCTGGCTCTGGTACTACAATGTCGTCGGCGAAAAGCGTTGTCCCATTGTCGATACCTGGTGGCAGACGGAAACCGGTGGTATTCTGATCACTCCTCTCCCCGGCGCCACCGCGCTCAAACCCGGTTCCGCGACCAGGCCTTATTTTGGTTTGAAGCCGGCTATCATGGATGCCGAGGGCAACCTCCTCGAGGGGCCAGGAAAGGGCAATCTGGTTATCACCGATTCCTGGCCGGCAATGCTGCGGACGATATATGGCGATCATGAACGTTTTAAACAAACCTATTTCAGTGCTTACAAGGGGCTTTACTTTACCGGTGACGGCGCGCGCCGGGATGAAGACGGCTATTACTGGATCACGGGTCGGGTCGATGACGTCATCAACGTATCCGGACATCGCCTCGGGACTGCAGAGGTCGAGAGCGCTTTGGTTGCTCATGCCACCGTGGCGGAAGCGGCCGTCGTCGGATTTCCGCACGAGATCAAGGGCCAGGGCATTTATGCTTATGTCACCTTGAATGCTGATCGACAGCCTTCGGATGAGCTGCGAAAAGAGCTCATTCAGTGGGTGAGGAAGGAAATTGGAGCCATCGCCTCACCCGACTTTATCCAGTGGGCGCCCAGCTTGCCCAAGACGCGGTCGGGAAAAATCATGCGCCGGATTCTCCGCAAAATCGCTGCCAATGAGATCTCTGATCTCGGCGATACCAGCACCCTCGCGGAACCCGCGGTGGTTGAGGACCTCATCAAGAATCGCCTGGCCGCCGTCAAGGGATAAACCGCTAACTACAACCGAGGGAGAATACCCCAATGTCGGTGAAATAGCCGCTGAGTCTGTTCGTAGTGAGCGCTTCAGTGCTTTTCCTTGCCGCTGAAGCGGCTCCTACGAACTTTACTGATTCTCAATTCACCGGCATTGGGGGAATGCGCCTATGCATCAAGCTAACTGGTCCCCCGTTTAACGAAAAAGAGGAACATCGAATACTGAACAAGGAATTTCGAATTACGAAGTCTTCTCTTGTCTTGCCGGGCGATAAGGATTCTGCTGCCCGATTACTCGACCTGAAAAACCAAGCAACCGCTCTTCAAGATAAAAATTGTTCTGTCCTTCGACATTCTGCGGTTCCTTGTTCGATATTCAATTAAGTTATCGTTCACGCTGGAGATGTCGAGCAAACGAGCAGACAAGCACTTGGCTATTGCCTGCAGACGAAGCAGACATGGAAACAGCTTTCGTTTCAAGTTACTCTTACCAGGGAGCGTTTGTATTAAGAGTTTAGAATGAGGAACCAGCTAATGCGAAGAACAGGTTTTTTGTATGACGAACGGTTTTCTAACCACTGCACAAGCCCGGGACATCCCGAGCATTCTGACCGGCTTACGTTCGCCTACCGCGCTCTGGAGGAAGCCGGACTACTGGCTCAACTCACCTTGATTCAAGCGACCCCAGCGCGGTTGAAATGGATTGAACGGGTCCATTCTCCCAGGCACATCTTTCGTTTCGAAGAGGCCTGCATGCTTGAACTCGGCGAATTTGACCATCCTGACAATCAGATCTGCAAAGACAGTTATGACATTGCGCTCCTGGCGGTCGGAGGCATCCTCAAAACCATCGATCTCCTCATGGAGGGTCAGCTCGACAATGCTTTCTGTGCAGTGAGACCCCCGGGGCATCACGCCGAAGCAAACCGCGCCCTGGGTTTCTGTTATTTCAACAACGTGGCGATTGCGGCAAAATACCTGCAAGAGCAGTGGGGAATTCAGCGCGTCGGCATTGTTGACTTTGACGCGCATCACGGCAATGGAACGCAGCAGGTTTTTATCGGTGACCCCACGGTGTTCTACTATTCCATCCATGAACACCCATCCTTCTCTTTCCCTGGCACGGGCCGTGAGTTCGAGCGAGGCATCGACGAGGGGTATGGTTTCACGCTCAATTCCCCGGTGCTTCCCGGACAGGGGGATGAAGCCTACCAGGAGCTGTTGCCAAGGGACTTGGTCCCGGCATTTGCTTCCTTCAAACCCGAAGTGATATTGCTTTCGGCCGGTTTTGACGCTCACGCGGACGATGATATGTCAAGCATCAATCTGTCCACCGAGGGCTACTCCTGGATCATGCAAAGCCTGGTCGAACTTGCCGATGAGCATGCCAACGGCCGCTTGATCTCGATACTCGAAGGTGGCTATTCATTGAAACGCTTACCCGAGTTGATCAAAAACCACGTGGAAATCCTGCTTGGTAAGTGAAAATCTCACCCCACTGGACCAAAGGAGGGCCAGATGTTCATTGACAAATCCATGACGAGGGATGTTCTCACCATCGACCCCGAGACCAACATTGCCGAGGCGTCGGCGTTAATGCGCCAGCACCATATCCGCCATCTTCCGGTTACTGAACAGGACCGCAGACTGGTCGGGATCGTCACGGATCGGGATATTCGCAGTGCCATGCCTTCAGTTCTATCGAGTGAAGAGGCCGTGGCGAAGGAAACAGAGCGGATTGCCCAGATCAAAGTGAAGGATATTATGACCAGGAATGTGGTGGCCATTTCTCCCATGAATACCCTTGAGGATGCCCTGTTACTGATGCAAAGAACAAAGGTGGGAGCCTTTCCCGTGCTCGACCAGCAGCATAGACTCATCGGCATCATCTCAGTCCGCGACCTCATGCGGGCCTTCATTAACGTGTTGGGAATTGAAGAACCGGGAACCTTGCTGTGCATTCTGGCCGATGACAAGGTCGGGCAGATGAAAAGGATTGTCGATGCGATCACCGAGGAGCGCATACCCTTTGGCTCGATCCTCGTTGCGCGTTATTGGGAAGAGGGCAAGCGCGCCGTTTTCCCCTACCTGCTCACCGGCAATGTAGCCCGCGTCAAAGCGAAGCTTGAAGGTCTCGGGTTTACCTTACTCAATCCCATGCAATGGAGCCTGGACCAGTTGCCGAAGAAATCGGGAGAGAGCTCTGGGTGAGCGCCCGGGCTCAGCTCATCACCTTTCACCACGAAGGGCACGAAGATCTCGAAGGACGCGAAGTGGTCCCTTCGAGATCTTCGTGCCCTTCGTGGTTTGAAATAAGATCAAAATGAGAGCAAGTTATTTCCAGACGGCCCTTAGTCTTTGACGGCTGGTGCTGTTGGCTGAGCATCGGGATCATCAAACCGGCAGGTCATCGTCAATATGCCATCTTCGAAGATGGTCTGAATTTTATAGGGCAAGCTGTTAAAAAGCTTAGCCATGCCTCGGTTTTGCATGGAGGTGTAGGCGGTAAAGCCGGCAATCCCACTGTCGCGGGCGGCTTCTGTTAGTTTTTTTAAAATGATCTTAGATAAACCTTTGCCTTGCCATTCTCTTGAGACCGAGAAAGCGACCTCTGCGATATTCGTGGATGGATCGAGAGCATACCCTCCCAAAGCGATGATCTTGCCAAAACCGAATTCGCCGACCACCGCCACGATGGTCATCTCATGCACATAATCGATTTGATACATGGATACGACATCGTTCCGAATGAAGCTGGTCTTGCGGTGGAAGAACCTTGAGACAATGTCGTCGGCATCGAGGTTATAGAAGTGTTCCTGGATCCGGCGCTCATCCACCGACTTTGCCGGCCGGATCGTGACCTCCTGCCCGCTGACTTTTATGATCTCTTCGTATTTGAGAGGATAGACCGCGTGGATGGACTCCTTGAGACTGCGCTCGGCGCCGATCAGGCCCAGTTTCTTGGCATTAAAGAAAAGCTCGTCCCTAAAATCAGGATGGGCGAGACTGATCATGGCCACGGCCCGTTCCTGAAGACTTTTGCCAAAGAGATTGACTGCTCCAAATTCACTCACGACATAGTACACGTCGCTTCGAGGGATGACCACAGCAGTGCTGTCGAGCGTTGGCATAATCCTGCTGGTCTTGCCATCCCGCGACGTGGACGGAAGCAAGATAATGGATTTTCCTTGAGGGGATCGAGTTGCGCCCCTCACAAAGTCAAGCATTCCGGTCACCCCCGAAAAATGGTTCTGCGGCCGAGCGTCGGCAGCGACCTGGCCGGTTAAGTCCATGATCGTGGCAACGTGAATGGAGATCATTTTATTGTGGCTGGCAATAACGGTGGGGTTATTCACGTAATCCGAAGGGTGGAATTCGATGCTCGGATTGTCGTGCAGAAACTCATAAAGATTAGTCGTGCCGATGGCGCTGCTCGCCACGCACTTCCCCTCATTTAAGCCTTTCTTACGATTGGTTATTACTCCTTTGGCCACAAGTTGCATCATCCCGTCAGTGATGAACCTTGAATGCACACCGAGGTCGTTCTTGTCGGAAAGCGCGTGCAATATCGCCCCAGCCGTTGCTCCCAAACCCAGATGGAGCGTGGAACCGTCATCAATGAGTTTGGTGATATGTCTGGCAATCAACCGGGCTGACTCAAAGATAGCGTGAGCTTCGATGGTCAGCAGTTCTTCTTCATGCTCAACAATGATGTCCACATCATTGACATGGATGAAACTGCGGCCCAGAACTCTGGGCATCTTTGGATTCACCTGAGCGACGACCAGATCTGCCGAGAATGCTGCCGCCATGGTAATATCCACAGAGATCCCGAGGCTCATCCACCCGAAATCGTCTGATGGAGAAACCTGGATGAGTGCCACGTGAATGGGAATCTGCCTGCTGTGAAAGAGATGCGGCACAGCGGAGAGGTTAACCGGGGTAAAAAAGCGGCGGTTCCTGGCAAGAGGCTCAGAAATGGTTGATCCCGAATAGAAGGACCTGATCGTAAAGCTGTTCTGGGAAGTTTCACTGGCAATCAGGGTGAGCGGCGCCGTTTCGAGGCTCAAGAGCCGGACGACCTCAATGTCGGTGAAGTTGGTTGCCTGAGAAGCCAGTTCCTGTATCAGATGCTGCGGCTCGCCACACCCAGTTCCTATAAAAATCCTTTGACCGGGCTTGATGGCCTCAATCGCCTGTTTGGCAGAGCGTCGCTTCTTGACGTAATCGTCCGCCCAGTAACTGGTAATCATGGGAAGCTCTTCCTTCTGCAAAGGCTCATGTTTGGAGGGTAAAGTCGCCGCCTCAAAAAAACCGTTAACGTCTGCGTTGCCTTCGGGGTGCACCAAGGGATACAAATGGATGGTGCAGAAGCGTGGTTGGTGGAGAATTCTTCCAACTTAGGGTCTGTCCAAGAATAACTTGCTCTCATGTTGACCGTATTTGAAACCACGAAGGACACGAAGAGCACGAAGAAATCACTTCGTGTCCTTCGTTTTCTTCGTGCTCTTCGTGGCAAGAGAAGAAGTTTATCTTTGGGCATCTCCTTACCATAGGAATGTGCCTCCAAATACGATAAGAAATGGCGTCTCTGCTCGGCCCCGATTTCATTATAGTTGTTCGACAGAGATTTTCAAAAGCAATTGTCGCTGCAGAGAATAGGTTTGCTTCAAACGGTGCCTGGATACTTACGAAGAGGTGCTGGCCAGAGGCATGAAGGCCAAAGCAAAGAAAGGGAAAAAGAATGACTTCCAGGGACAGACGTCTGATCATCGTCGTAGGGGTAACCTTGTTATTGGGTGCCGGCTATCTCGGCGAAGCTATCTGGGGCCAAAGTCCCGGGCCAACACCGACGATCCCATATGTCGTGCCCTACTTTGCTCCTCCGGAACAACTTGAGTTCTGCGGGGAACCGGTTCCGCTGGAGGTCCCGGACGTGAGAGAGAGACTGGATCGGGAGTTTACGATCGTGGTCTACAGCCATGCCCAGGTTTACCTGTGGCTGAAGCGTATGCAGCGCTATTTCCCCTGGCTGGAGAAGGAGATGACGCGCAATGGTCTGCCGAATGATCTCAAGTACGTCGCTGTAGCAGAAAGTGATCTCCAGGTTTCGGCGGCTTCTCCCGCAGGCGCCGTTGGTCCCTGGCAGTTCATGCGCAGCACCGGCGCCAACTACGGCCTGGCGCAGTCGGAAGGGGTAGACCAGCGGCGAGACTTTGAAATGTCCACCCAAAGCGCTTTTTGCTACTTGCGGGATCTGCGCGAATTATTCCAGAACTGGACCCTTGCCGTCGCCGGCTATAATTGTGGAGAAAAGCGCGTTCAGGACGAAATGAAGAGGCAAAAGGTGAGCAGTTATTATTTACTCAAACTGCCGGCAGAGACGGAACGCTACGTATTCAGAATTCTGGCGATCAAAGAGGTTCTGAGTCATCCCGAAAAATACGGCTATTTTCTTCCCGAGGGAGCCGGTTATCCTGGCGTTGTCGCCGAGCGGGTTAATGTTGTGGCGCCTTGTGCCCTTCCGGTTCAAACGTTGGCCGAGTTGGCTGGGATCACCTATCGGGATTTTAAAATCCTGAATCCTGCATTGGTTTCGGATATCCTGCCGGAGGGCTCCCATACGCTTAAGGTACCTGGGGAAAAAGGCAAGGAATTCAGCAACCGCTTCGAAGCTTTCAAAGCCGGCAAACAGCCCAATGCCGTCTTGCATAAAGTTGGAAAAGGGGAGACTCTGAGCGGGATTGCTGCGAATTACGGAGTCAGCACTTCGAGTTTGCAGGAGTGGAATGGTCTCAAGGGAGATAAAGTCCGCCTCGGCCAGGTGCTCAAGATTATCAGGTGACGCTTTGCAGTCAGGATCAAGCCCGGACCGGAAAAAACGAAGTGCTTGACAAGTCCGGTTGGGAGATTTACGATACCGACTCCATAACGCATTAAAAATTCAATATTTTTTGGTGAGAGATGGATGATTACCGACGGATGGCCGAGCGAATTTCTCGAAGTAGTTATGCGGTTGCTTTGACCGGAGCGGGAATCTCGGTTGAGAGTGGCGTCCCTGATTTTCGGAGTGCCGGAGGGCTGTGGTCGAAATATGATCCGAGTGAATTTGGCACCATCGAGTCTTTTCGAGCCAATCCGGCAAAGGTATGGAAGATGCTGGCGGAACTCGACCAAGTCCTTGCGAGCGCCGATCCCAATCCTGCCCATCGGACCCTGGCCGAGCTCGAAAAGCGGGGTATACTCAGGCTCGTCATTACCCAGAATGTGGACAGCCTGCATCAACGTGCCGGAACCACGAAAGTGGTCGAATTTCATGGGAACAACCGGACGCTGCGGTGTGATTCGTGCGGCCAGAGGTTCCCTCGCGAGAGCGTTTCGTTGGCGAGTCTGCCCCCACGGTGCCCTTGCGGCACCGCGCTACGACCTGATTTGGTGTTCTTTGGTGAGCCGATCTCTGGTGATGCCTATCACCAGGCCATGGCGGCGGCGGGCAAGTGCGACTTCATGCTGATTGTCGGGACTTCAGCTTCAGTTGCCCCGGCATCGCAGATTCCACGGCTTGCGAAGCAAAATGGTGCGTTCCTGCTTGAAATCAATCCCAAGGCATCAGAACTATCCCATCACCTGACGGACTTCCGCATTGCCGAGCCTGCGGGCATCGCCTTGCCCGGCATCCTGGCAGCATTAGATGAGAGTTATAATTCTTAGGGATTCGAAAAGATGACATGCAATATTTCGTTCCTTACGGCATTTGCTTATGCGGCTTCTGAACCCGTGAACGCCCCCTATCAGCGGGGCGGAAACGGGATCTGGGAGATGGTTGGGCACGCCGGCCCCATGGTAAAATTCGTACTGGCGGTGTTACTCGTCCTGTCACTCGCCTGCTGGTTTGTGATTCTGCTGAAAGCACGGCTGCTCAGAAGAGCGAAGAAGGAATCCGTTCAGTTCATTGATCTCTTTCGACAGCGCAAGAACTACGCCGCCTTGTACCGGGATAGCCAGGTCCTGGAAGAAAGTCATTTGGCGCAACTCTTCCGAGTGGGTTATCTGGAACTGAATCGCCTCAGCAAATCTTTAGAGACTAAGAACATTCAGGAACTGAAGGTGAATCCCGAAGTGCTGCTCGAAAATGTGGACCGTGCCATACAGGGTGGAATGATGGCCGAGCGCCAGCGGTTTGAGCGCTTTTTGCCGCTTCTTGCCACCACGGGTAGCACGGCTCCCTTTATCGGCCTCTTTGGGACGGTCTGGGGTATCATGACAAGCTTCCAGGATATTGGCCTCAAGGGAGCGGCCAACCTGGCCGTAGTGGCTCCCGGCATTTCCGAAGCCCTGGTGGCCACCGCGATGGGTTTGGCCGCGGCGATCCCGGCGGTCGTCGCCTATAACCATTTTGCTAACCAAATCCGCATGATTGAAAATGAAATGAGCCACTTCTCTGCGGATTTTCTGAATATGCTCAAGCGCGATCTGATGCGTCGGGGCCGGCAAGATGAATTCCCGGTGGAACCACCACGGGTGGCGATGCAGGATTAGGAGAGCTCTTCATAGGCCAAACGCCAAGAACCAAGAGCCAAGAGCCAAACGCCAAGAGCCAATGTTGGAGATCGTCGATGGGGATGCAAGCAGGCGGAAGAAATCAAAATGGGAAGATGGTCTCGGAGATCAATGTGACTCCGTTTGTAGACGTCATGCTTGTATTGTTGATTATCTTTATGGTAACTGCTCCGATGATGACGCAAGGAATTGATGTGAACCTTCCTCAAGCTTCGGCGCCGGCAATCCCCACGGAGGAAGAGCGCTTGATGGTGACTGTCAACCAGGATCGAAAAATTTTCATCAATGAATATCCCGTTGACCTGGACGCGCTCGGATCCAAGTTGTTATCGATCTACCAGAATCAGAACCGCCGTCAGGGTGTTTTCTTGCGGGCTGACGAGAAGATCCCTTATGGCTTTGTCGTGCAAGTGATGGGGGTGATACGCGAGGCCGGAATCGATCAGATCGGAATGGTTACAGAACCACTGAAAAGCTCATCAAAGACCCCATCGCCATGATGCTTCCAGGAACGTTTTGAGGAATCAGGTTTAGAGGGTTATTTTCTTGGAATCCTTAGACTTTTCATCACGAAAATTGTCGAAAGAGGATGTTTGGACGGGAGTTGGGGGTTCATTTCTGGTTCACTCCCTCATCGTGGTCCTTGCGATCGTGGGCCCCTTCAGCCCTTCCAAGACAGTGCTGGCCAATCCCTTCTGGACGGTTAACCTGGTCACCACGCAGGACATCGGTCTGGGGAAGGACACTGCTCCTAAAGGAACCACGGTCAAAGGGGCCACGGAGCCGAAAAGCCAGGATGATCAAAAGACATCTTCCGCGAATCGCGCCAAGTCTGGTCCAATGGTCCCGGTTAAAAGGCTGCAATTGGATGAACCGAATGCCAGGCCCGAGGCTGAAATAAAAAAGATGGAGGCGCCTGAAGTCCCGAAATTCTCGACCAACTCGCAGAGCGCGGCTGCCGTCGAGAAGAGCGTGGAGAAGCTCATTCCCAAACCGAAAACGCCCGAACGGGTGCAAGTCGCTCAAGGCGCCAAAGAGGGAGGCGAAAAGGGCTCACCCGCGCCCTCAAATACAGAGAAAAAGGAAGGGCAGGGTGCACCTACAGAGAAGAAAGAAGGGCAGAGTGCACCCGGGGGTGGGCAGAGCGGGGAGAAGGGCGCTACGGGATCTCGTGACGGTGCTGCCAAGGGGGCTGGAGAAAAGGGAGTTCAGCAGGGGGGGCCGCCAGGAGGGGCTGACGGAGCGCAGGTTGGACTGGCTCGTCGGCTTTACTATACGGAAATCTGGAATGCGATTCGTAGACAGTGGGCTCTTCCTGAGTTTCTCAAGGCTCAGCGCTTGGAGACGGTGCTCATTATCGTGCTCAGACGCGATGGGAAGGTGTTGGACATGCGGGTGGAGAAGAGCTCCGGCAATGAGGTTTACGATGAATCGGCCAGGAGAGCGGTTCGGAAAGCCGAACCGCTCCCGCCTTTTCCAGCGATTTACAGCCCTGCTCAAGAAGAAATCGGGCTCCGATTCCGCCCTGAAGACCTTTCATGACCATCATTGTGACGGAGGATTGTCAAGAAAATGTTGCTGAAGAAGCGGTTGATTGTCTGGTGGAATTGCCTCCTTATCGTTGGCGCGATTACTTTGGTATGGGGTGAAACCGTCTCGGCGCAGCGGGTGTACATCGATATTACCCAACCTAGTTTTGAAAGAATACCCATCGCCATCCCTGATTTTAAGCGTCAGACAGCGGAACAGACGCAACTGGCCCGGGACATGGGCGAGACCCTGGCAAACGATCTCGATTACTCGGGGCTCTTTCGTCCGCTCGATCCGAAAGGCTTCTTGGAAGATCCTCAGGCGATGGGATTGACCGCAGCGGATATCAAGTTTCCGGACTGGCGGAGACTGGGTGCTGACTTCCTGGCGCGCGGAGCATATCAAGTCCAAGGTCCGACTTTGAAGATCGAGGGGCGCCTTTTCGATGTCGTGGGTTCCCGCATGGTTTTTGGGAAAGTGTATGAAGGAGAGACACGGAACTGGCGGTTGATGATCCATCGTTTTGCGGATGAAATTCTCTACGCTCTCACGGGAGAGAGGGGCGTATTTGACACCAAAATTGCATATGTACAGGCTCAGGGCAAAGGGAAAGAGATCTATGTTGTGGATTTCGATGGTAGCAATCCGGTTCAGGTCACTCGCGACAACAGCCTCAATTTGTCGCCGGCCTGGAACTCGAATGGAACGCAGTTGGCCTATGTCAGTTACAAGGAAGGCGGCACCAAAGTGTACGCCGTCAATCTTATGGACGGGGCGCAGCGCCTCATATGCGGATATCCGGGCCTGAACATCTCCCCGGCCTGGAGGCCCGGCAGCAATGAACTGGCGGTTACTCTCTCCAAGGATGGAAATCCCAATATTTATCTGATATCGTCGTCGGGCGAGATCATCCAGAAGTTGGTTCAAGGCTTTTCGATTAATGTTTCCCCCGGCTGGTCGCCTGACGGTAAACGCCTGGCCTACGTATCGGATGAAACCGGGAATCCTCAGGTTTACGTCTTTGACGTCGCCAGCGGTCAGAAGCGGCGCGTCACTTTCAGCGGAAATTACAATACTGCGCCATCGTGGAGCCCCAAAGGGGATTGGATCGCCTATACCAGCCTAGTTGGGGGACGCCACAACATCGCCATCATCCGACCGGATGGAAGCGATGCGCGCCAACTCACGCACGGTGAGGGAAGTAATGAAGATCCCACGTGGTCCCCGGACGGCCGCATGCTGGCTTTCAGTTCAACCCGGGAAGGCGGTTCTGCCATCTGGATTCTGCAGACCAATGGGACCGGAGCTAGACGCCTCACTCGAAGCGGCAGTGGGCAGGAGCTTCCCGATTGGTCACCAAGAGCGAGTGGACGTTGAAAATAATCCTGGTTACTCGTTCTCGGTTCTTCGCTGAGAGTAATCGGCCGCAACATGTCGAAGAGCCGTTTTGTTGTGAAAAATCCAAAGATCCTAAAGGTTGTGTTTCCAGATTAACCCACGTGACATTGAGGAGGATGAAAATGAGGTGTGATTCGCTTGTTCGAATGTTCTTGATTCTCGCTCTTATGGTTGGAGGGTTTGCTTGCGCAAAGCAGACCGTGCCCCCTCAACCTGGTTTTGGTGCTGGGACTGGCGGACCGTCGGAAGGTTTAGGAACGGGGGGACCTGGGGGAGCGGGGGGCGCAGGATTGGATGACGCCAGGTGGCGGGAACTTGGGATTGGCTCAGAACAGGAAAAACAGGAGTTCCTTGCCAAATCTCAAAAGTTTGAAAATGAAGACATCTATTTTGACTATGATGCTTATGTGTTGAGCGAACCGGCAAAGCGAATTCTGGATGAAAAGGTTGCTTTCATCAAACGTTACCCAAAGGCCAAAGTGACGATCGAAGGTCATTGCGATGAACGCGGAACGACGGAATATAATTTGGCGCTCGGGGAGCGCCGGGCGAACAGCGCGCTGCAATACATCAGCAATTCGGGAGTCAACCGTACGAATCTCACGACCATCAGCTACGGTAAAGAGCGCCCGGCTGCCACAGGCCATGATGAAGCCGCCTGGGCAAAGAATCGAAGAGATCACTTTGTTTTGAATCATTAAGAGAAACCGGTTGAGGAAGAGACGCCAAAGGATGAGGAGCACCATAGAATCCAGGATAACCCTGTTTGGAATTCCCAGTCCGACCCTCGACATCCGACATCCGACATCCGACATCCAATACTCGGGATGAGGAAGGGAGAGTTTATGAAAGTGGGGAATAAATTGAGGCGGATTGAAGTCAAATTACTATTAGTCACACTGGCTGTCTTGGGCTTGCTTACAGGGTGTGCCTCAACCTCAGTCCATGAAATGAACGCCCTCCAGCAGAATATTTCCATGCTGTACGAGCGGGTTCAAGCACTGGAACGGCGCGTCGACGGTATGGATGGCCAGTCGCAGAAAAGAGCCGACTTGTATTCCCGCCTGGACGAGTTGCAGCTTAAGGTGGGGGCCCTCAATGGCCGCGTCGAGGAAGAAGATCGCAAAATCGAGCAATTGGCCCGCGTTGCCGCATCAGCACCCCAATCACCGGCAGCGCCCTCGCCGTCGGCGACGCCTACAATAACGACGGCCCCGCCGACCGCCCCCCCCGGTCTGGCCACAGTTACCAGTCCAACGCCGCCCCCGGTGGCCAAGACGACTCCCGCGCCACAGCCGAATATCGCCATCCCGGAAAAGGAGGACCCGGAAAAAGCGCTTTTTGACAAAGCAACTCAGTCGTTCCAGCAGGGACAGTTTGATGCTGCGCGGAAAGATTATCAGAGTTTCATCGCTAAGTATCCCAAGTCTCAGTTGGCCGATAACGCCCTCTATTCGATCGGGGAGTGCTATCTCTCGGAAAAGCGTTATCAAGATGCGGTTGAGGTCTACCAGCAGGTAATCGAACGCTACCCGAAGGGCAGCAAAGTGCCGCAGGCGCTGTTTAAGCAGGGGACAGCATTCCAGCAGATGGGCGATGCCACCGCAGCGCGGATTCTTTACGAACGGTTGGTGGAAAAGTATCCCGACAGTCCTCAGGCCCAAGCTGCACAGAAGAAATTGAAGCAGCTTCAGTAACAGAATGTAGAACGAAGTGTGCGCCATAACGTCGGTGACAAAAGAGGGACACCCCAGCCTCCATCTGCTCTTGCGGTTTGGGCTGGCCCTTTTTCTCCTGGTTTTACCAACTTCGCCGGCTCAAGGGACGCAGGAAGAGCCCTCGCAATCTCCCGCCTATGAGGTGCGTTTCATAAAGTTCAAGGGAATCGAATCGGTCTCATCCAGCGATCTAAAAAAGCTTCTTGCCACCAAGGAAAAGTCTTTCGGACTGTTCATCAAAGCTCCGCTCGATGAAAAAATCCTAAGCGACGATCTGGAACGGATCCAGACATATTGTCGCAGTCAGGGGTTCTATCATGCAAGCGTTGAGTCACCCAAGGTTACTCCTTTCTTCGGAAACGAGGTCCTGGTTGAAATTCAAGTTAATGAAGGACCTCCTATGCAGGTTTCCGAAGTGACTCTCCTGGTGGATGGCGAACCGGCGGGTCCCTGGCACAGTGAGTTGCTCCGGGTCATGCCGTTACACGTCGACAGCCGATTCACGACTCCCGCTTACCAGGACATTGAGAAAGCCGTGGTGCGATATCTTTCGGACTGGGGTCATCCAAAGGCTCGTGTTGACATGAAGGCGCGCCTCGACAAGAGCACCAACCGGGCTGAGATCTCCGTGGAGGTTCAAACGGGGCCGGTATGCACCTTCGGCCCGATCATTCTGGAAGGGAATGAGAAGGTTGCGGATCAGGTCATCTATCGCGAAGTGACTTTTCATCCCGGAGATCGCTTCAATGGTTCGAAAATCCAGGATACCCAGCAGCGCCTTTTTGGCCTGGAGCTCTTTCAGGTTGTCGATTTAACTGTCGATAACACGGAAGGAAACGCGACCACTCTGCCGGTCCGGATTCTCGTGAAGGAGGCCAAGAAACAGACGGTCCGCGTGGGGGTTGGTTACGGCACTGAGGATGAGTTTCGCGGCCAGCTGCAGTGGGAAATTCGAAATTTCCTCGGTGATGGCAGGCGCTTCCAGATCAATGCAAAGGCGAGCTCCATTGTTCAGTTGGTGCAAGCAAGACTCCTTCAGCCCTATTTTTTGACACCGCGTGACCATCTTACCGTGGATGGCGGGATAGAACATGAGAACCAGGTTTCGTTCGAGAATCAAAAGGTATATTTGGACCCTGTTTTCAATTACAAGTGGAACGAAAGGCTGGCATCCACCATTGGGTATGATCTCGAAGCGAACCGCCTGTCCAACGTGATTGTGCAACCGGTCGTTCAAGGTCCGCAGAATCAGGAGCGCGAGAATTATTTTGTGTCGGCGCTCCTGCAGGGAAACGCATGGGAGCATGTGGATGTGCCGGCTAATCCTCGCCAGGGATTGCGCTTTTTTCACACGGTTGAGTGGGCCTCGAGTGCTCTGGGCTCCCAAGTCGACTATGTCAAGCTGATTTTGGAAGGCAGGGGGTACTTGCCCCTCAGCAAATATGGTGTTCTGGCCGCAAAGTTTAAATGGGGTGGAATTCAACCCCTTGAAAGTACGGCATATATTCCCATATTCAAACGGTTTTTTGCGGGAGGGGCGGACAGTGTCCGGGGGTATCCCTATCAGAAGCTTGGTCCTCTGGACCAGTCCGGTAATCCCATTGGCGGCATGACTCTGATTGAGGGCAGCCTGGAATGGCGTTTTCCTCTCCCGAAAGCATTTGAGGGAGTGCTCTTTACGGATTTTGGAAACGTGTATGAACGAAGCTTTGAGGTCGTCTGGAGCAATCTTCGCTACACCGCGGGCTGCGGACTCCGATACCTTACGCTGGTTGGTCCCTTGAGGTTGGATTTCGGTTATGAGCTCAACCCTCCAAACCAGAACTTCTTCAATCCATACCAGTTTTATTTCAGCATCGGACAGGCCTTTTAGCTGAAATCCTGGCACCAGCGCACACAGTCTCTGTGCACCGATTCCTCGTTCAGCAACTGGCGACGATAAGGATTTGCCAAGAATTAACCCTCTCAAACGCGACACAAAGATCTCCTTCCATCAGTTCTTCAAAAAGGATGTCTCCAGGCCGTCACGCCAAGGGCTTTACTGAAAACGCGAACGATCGGCAAAAGACCGCCGCCACGGATCGACAATTTCTTTAGATTCCTCTTTACAATGCGAAGTCCTGTTATATAATGTGACGTCATATTCACATATTGGATTGATATTGCAGGTCGAGAGGTAAAAGGATGGAAGAGAAGAAGCTCCCAAGGCGGGAACGAGAGAAGTTAGCGCAACGTCAAGAGATGCTGGCCGCCGCGCTCGAGCTCTTTTCGAAGAAGGGGTATCGCAACGTTTCCATGCACGAGATCGCGGAGAAGGCCGAGTTTGCCATTGGCACGCTCTACAAGTTCTTCACCAACAAGGAGGACCTTTACAAGGCCCTGATCCTGGAGCAGTTCTACAAGTTCCACCAAGCGCTCACCAAGGCTATTGAAGAACCGGGTGATGAGATTCAAAGACTGCGAAATTACATCCAGGCCAAGGGCGAGGTTTTTCGTGCCAACGTCTCCATGATCCGTCTCTATTTCGCCGAGACCCATGGAGCGCGCTACAACGTCATGGCCGGATTCGATTCCGAGATCCGGGAACGACGCAGCGAATTCATGCAAACCCTTGCCTCGATCTTTGAGACCGGGATGAAGCGAAAAAGGTTCAGAAAGATCGCCGACCCTTACCACCTGGCCGTTACCCTCGATAGCATCACCAACGCCTTTCTTTTCCTCTGGCTCGACGAACCCGAACGCCATCCCTACCCGGAAGATCCGGACACCATTTTGAATATTCTCTTCAAAGGACTGCTCGATCAGTGACCCGGATCGAGTTTCTGCTAACCGAATGCGTCAATCCCAACCGGATATTCTGGAGGTCTCGGATGCAACTGCATAAAACCGTTAATAAACCGCTTAAACTCATTGTGCTTTTGATCATTCTGTCAGGCGGCGTTTTGCTGGGAAGCTGCGAACGTCAGCCGCAATCTGCGCCTCCGCCCCCGGTCCCGGAAGTAGCTGTGGTGACGACGCAGCCGCAGCAGGTCGAGCTGACCACCGAATTGCCTGGACGTACCTCTGCCTACCTCGTCGCGGAAATCCGACCCCAGGTCAATGGCCTCATCCAGAAGCGCCTGTTTAAGGAAGGTTCTGAGGTCAAGGCCGGCCAGGTTCTCTATCAAATCGATCCGGCCCCCTTTCAGGCAGCTCTCGACAATGCCAAGGCCTCCCTTGCCAGGGCCGAAGCGAATCGGCCGGCGATCCGGTTGAGAATGCAGCGCTATCAGGAATTGCTTGCCGACAAAGCGGTGAGCCGGCAGGACTACGACGACGCCGACGCCGCTCTGAAACAGGCCGAGGCGGACGTTGAAGTGTGGAAGGCGGCGGTGGAGTCCGCCCGCATCAATCTGGGGTATACCCGGGTTACCGCGCCCATTTCCGGGCGTATCGGCAGATCCAGCGTGACCGATGGCGCTCTCGTGACGGCGCATCAGCCGGTAGCCCTGTCAACCATTCAACAACTGGACCCCATTTACGCGGATGTGCCCCAATCCACCACCGAACTGCTGCGCTTGAGGCGCCGCCTGGAGGACGGCAGCCTCAATCAAAACGGAAGAAACCAGCAGAAGGTCAAGCTCATCCTGGAAGACAATACCCTCTATCCATTGGAAGGGACACTACAGTTTCGCGACATTACGGTGGACCCGACTACGGGGTCAGTCATCCTGAGGGTTGTCGTTCCCAATCCGGAAGGAGTTCTCCTGCCGGGCATGTTCGTCCGGGCGGTAGTGAAGGAAGGCATCAATGAGCAGGCCATCCTCATTCCGCAGCAGACCGTGTCACGCGATCCAAAGGGCAACCCCGCGGTGTTGATCGTGGACGCCGAAGGGAAGGTCCAGCAGCGGATGCTCACTCTCGATCGTGCCATTGGCGACCAATGGCTTGTCTCATCAGGTCTTGCATCCGGCGAGCGGGTGATCGTCGAGGGGATGCAAAAAGTGCGGCCCGGCGCTTCCGTGAAGGCCGTTCCTGTTGATGCCGGTCGGAAAGATGGCGCCGAACCCGGGAATACGTCCCAACCAGCCGCGAAATCGAATTGACGGAGGCGCATGATGCTATCAAGATTCTTTCTGGATCGTCCGGTCTTCGCCTGGGTCATCGCTATCATCATGATGGTGGCGGGTGGTCTGGCGATCTACAATCTGCCCATCTCCCAGTATCCCCCCATCGCCCCCCCGTCGATCGCCATTGACGCCTTCTACCCCGGGGCCTCGGCGGAAACCGTCGAAAACAGCGTCACGCAGATCATCGAGCAGAAGATGACCGGCTTCGACAAGATGCTGTACCTGTCCGCCACCAGTGACTCCGCCGGCGCCTCCCGCACCCAGCTCACCTTTGCCCCGGGGACCGACCCTGACCTTGCCTGGGCCCAGGTGCAGAACAAGCTCCAGCTCGCCATGGCGAGCCTGCCGAACGCGATTCAGCGCCAGGGGGTCAAGGTCAGTAAATCCACCCGGAACTGGCTGATGGTCATTGGCTTAATCTCGGAAGACGGCAGCATGGATGGCTATG
>JADGQM010000040.1 GCA_017881795.1 Syntrophobacteraceae bacterium | reverse complement strand
CCATGATCATGAGCTCCCTGGCGTAAGTTTCCAGGGTTTTCCAGAATTGACGATCGTCACAGGATGAGAGAAAATAGGATTGTAGGTGCTGCAGATAGGTCTCATGCAGCATGGGGGATTCACCTCCTTTCTGTTAAGAATGAGTGGTAGAGGGATTTGTTCTTAATCGCGGAGGGCAATCCCCCAGTTGCTTTGGGGGGCTCGTTTGGGATCGTGGTCGGTGGTGAGTGTGCAGTCGCCAGTGGTAAGGAGCGGCGTCCAGCTTCATGCATGCACATGAGAGCGCCGTTTTGACATCGCAAAAAGGGATATGGAGACGTGCTCGATGGTGCGATGGAGACCGTGGGTTGAGCGATGGCAACGGAGAATGCAGCAGGTTTGAGCGCCAAGAGCAAAGAAGAGAATCCGCCCTCCGGATTAGCCTCCGCCAAACCGGCCTAAAACGCTTCCACCGCAGGCGGGTCACGGTTTCTAACCCGCCGTGGCGGTCGCCCGATGAGTGTTGTCCAACGTTCCATGGCCCCACCTCGGAAGCTGGGCATGAGCTCATTGTCACTATAACCTTCACAAGCGCCGCTGTCCCGTCCAAAATGCAGCGGCGCCAGAATAAAGAGGGGCTGGGCATGTTTGCAGGGTTCCGTGGCGGCGTGACCGGGGGACCGAAAGGCCGCCCGTCCGCCTCGAAGGAATTTCCGAGAGCTGTGCAATCGACCCCCAAAAGTGATTGAACGGCTTCTGCTCTGGTCTAAATATTACTTTAATTCAATAGGTTAGATTTCCGAGAGATCTCAATATCTGATGGATTGTTACCGGGAGGAACATCACCAAAAACAGCAGATGCGCTCATTGACGATTTCATTCGTCGCTGAGGCCAAATATGGCGATGAAATCGCTCTTTGCATGGCAAACGGTGCGAATGACGGCCCTCTTCACTTTATCGAAGTTCGTAATGCAGGAGCCAACAAGCCCGTGGTTCAAGCTTTGCTCGAGTGGGCTCCTTCTTCTCCCTTTTTGCCTTTCCACAAGGGCTTAGAGACTATCTCAAAAATCACTTACACCGTCACCCCGGCGAAAGCCGGGGTCCAGAACCCATCGAAAGACCTGGATTCCGGCTTTCGCCGGAATGACGATCAAGGGCGTCTGGGCCATTTTGAGATAGTCTCATAATAGATAGGGCTCATTTAAGTTTTTCGATCCTGTCAGGAGTCACCCTCGTTGAAAAACTCTTGGCCTTTTGCCACTCGAGCTTCCGCCGGCGTGGCAGCACCAGGGTCCCTGGCGCCATGCTTTGGGAAGGGCAGACTCGTGCTTCGATGGCGCCGGCATCGAGCGTCAGCAGGACCCGGTCGCCCTCCACAAGCCCGAGCCTTTCCGCGTCTTGAGTGTGCATGTAAAGGCAAGGTTCACCTTCGACCTGGCGAATGACATCGGCATACTGGGACAGCTCTTCGGCGCCAAAGATCGAATCGACAAAGAGGAGCTGCAGTTCATTTTCAGTGCCCGGTCCCACGGCCGGGTCCATGTCTGCGGGGACCGGTTCCGCATCAGCAACGTCGGGAAGGCACCGAACGCCGTCAAGGAGGGAGCTCGTATTCTTCAATCCAGCGAGAAGGGGATGCGCGCTTGCGACCAGGGAGAGTGGGTTTTCCACCGCTCCCGTTTCGATCGCCAACGACAGCGCACCGGCCAGATCAATAAGGAGTTGCCAGGCGGGCTTTGGTTCCCCTCCGGGAAGACCACCAGCATAAACCCGAGGTGGGTGACCGCCGCCGTTCATCTGGGACAGCGGCGTCCCCCCATGATAAACCGGCTGCGCTATCTGTATCCTCCCTTCCTGGTTAATGAAAGTCGAACCGGTTTCAAACAGGGTCGAGGTCGGCAGGAAAATGTGGGCTTGTTGGACCATTGGTGACGGCACATAATCCAGAACCAGCAGGAGCTCCAGCTTGGCCAGGGCCTGCTCCAGTCTTGACCGATCGGGGAACCGCTCGAAGGGGTCGGATTCAACAGCGATCAATGCTCTTACTTCGCCCCGTTCAATGGCTCCGACGGTCTCCAGGAAGGCATGATCGTTGGCGGCACCGAGGAGCCCGGCGCCGAAAGCGTTGGCGTCTGGAAGCACATAGAAAAGGCCGCACTTCCCTTTTTCCTCAAGCAGAGATCGGGCCCAAGCGCCGACCACAGCGGGGGTGGCCTCAGGGACAATATCCGTGCCGCAGATCAGCACAGGATTACGGCTGGCCTGGAACAAAGCTGCCAATTGGGCGATCTGCCGCCGGATTTCCGCGCTAGCGGGATTGTTTCTCAGCCACCCTTCCTCGGCCGCCATCCGGTCGCGGGCGGCACTCTTCTCATCTTCTTTGCGCATTGCTTCTTCCATGAGAAGCTTAAGACAACCATTCATCTCCCAAGTTGGCACGGCCAGGTGTTCAAAAGAGAAAGGCAGGGGAACCGGTCGCGGATCGATCACAGCAACGGTCGCTTCCTTACGCTGGGCCTGCCTCATGGCGAGGGCCAGCATCGGCGCTTCACCAAGCGGATCGACCCCGACCGCCAGGATAAAGTCCGCCGTTTCGACCTGTCTGAGACTCACCGCTACCCGGCTGTCAAGCTGCGAAATGGCGCTCTTCACCTTTTTCTTGAGCAGAGGGTCCAAAAAGTAATCGGGTTCGGCCCATTGCATCAATTGACACAAGTGGTTGAGCAGGCCCTGCGTTTCCAGGCTGCTGCGCCGGGAACCGAGGCAGGCAATGGCATTGGGGCCCGCCCGGTGGGCAATATCCGCGAGCTTCCTTCCTGCGCCTGCAACGGCATCCTCGAGGGAAGATTCATTGCCGTCAATCCTGGCCTGCCTGGGGCGTTCGGGCTGGTTAGTATAGGGAAAGCCGAACCGACCTCGGTCGCAGATAAAGAAACCATTGACCGCGTCATTGAACCGGGCTTCGACTCTCACTACGGCGCGGTAGCGGGCATTGGCAATGGTGTTGCAGCCGAGTGAGCAATGAATGCAAAGGGATGGAAGCCGTTCAAAATCCCATCTTCGCCCCTGGAAGCGCGCCGGCTTGTCTGTATAGACGCCGGTTGGGCAGAGATCGACCAGATTTCCGGAAAACGGGCTTTCCAGTTGACCGTCCTCAAAACGGCCGAAATACACCCGGTTGGCAATCTGTGTTGGCCCCAGATCGCGATACCCTGCAAACTCCTGATAGAACCTGGAACACCGATAGCAATGAATGCAGCGGTTCATTTCATGAGCGATGAAAACCCCGAGATTTTGATCACGATACGTTCGCTTCCGACCGAGGTAACGCCTTAGACTGTGGCCACCCGCGACCGTCATATCCTGGAGAAGGCACTGCCCGCCCTCATCACAGACCGGGCAATCATGAGGGTGGTTCAGCATCAGCAGTTCGATGATGAACTTTCGGAACGCGACAGCCTCTTCATCCGTGGTGGAAACCACCATCCCATCCTGAGCGTCTATCAGACAACTCATCTGGACACCCTTAAACGGGCCTTGCAAAAACTTCACCGCACACATGCGGCACGCACCAACCGATCCCAGAGCCTTGTGGTAACAAAAACGCGGGATGATGATACCAAGCTGTTCCGCAGCCTCGATGACCTTGGTCCCGGCTGGAACCTCTATGGGAAGATCATCAATGATCAGGTTAGGCATAGGCTTCCTTCGGTCACAAAATCACTCCTTCAGCAATTCGACTCGCACTCCTGAATCTTCTTTTGCAGAGGGCACGATCCGGTAAATTCGGTCGGCATGCTCCCGGAAGAGATCCACACTGTGGTGACTGATTACCAGCACCTGAAATTGAAGTTTCCGGGCAATCGTATGGATGATCGCCATGAGGTGGGGCACCAGGTCCGGGCGCAGCCAGCAATCCTGCTCGTCCAACACCAGGAAGCGACGATGCTCACGCTCATCCAACTGCGACAGGGCAATGAAGCGCAATCCTACCGAGATGATGTTGCAGACGGACCCACCCTGGCCGGTAAGGATATCTTCGGGTTTTCCCTCCCGCTCAATCCCGAAGGTGACGTGCATCTTTCTGTTCTTCATTTCTTTTTGGGACACTACCCGAAGGTCTTGCCCCAGGATTTCTCTCAGAGCATACGTCAAATTTCGCTCGATTTCCTCCAAGATGTTGCCAAAGAGCTGCCGGGAAAGCTCCTCCAGACGTTCTGCGACGCGCGGCTGAATTTCCAGGAATTCTTCCAGTTCCTGGAGGATCTCCCGGTCCTTCTTCAGCCGTTGCTGCAACGTCTTCTGCCTCCAGCGGAGGGCGTCGAACCGCTTGCGCAACGGCGCCGGTTCGGGAACACTCTGGGGTGCTAAACTTACATCAGCCAATGATCAGAGGTCCTTTCGTCACGGTGCATGTATTCCCTCCATGTCCATTCGTGTCTATTCGTGGATGCCTTTGCGATCACAACCCTTCCTTCACGGTGCTTTCAATTTCCTCAAGCCGCTCGTTGATCGTGCGGACGTGCTGTTCATACTCCGCTACCATCCGCTCATTCTCCTGGCGTCGCTGCTCCAGGAGTTGGCGCAACTGCTCAATATCGCTCGTGCCATAATCCTGCTCAGCCTGTTCCCGCAATTCCCGGAGACGTTCTTCCAGGTTCTGCCGATCGCGTTCGGTGGCAATTTTCTTTTCGTGAAGTTTGCGGTACTCCTCGCGGAGCCCAAGGAGTTTATTCTCCACCTGCTGGTCGCGGGGTGATGCCTTGCCTGCCTGCGTCTCAGTCTTGATCTCCTTCTTTACCATGCTGCATGATCTCCTCGTATAATCCCCAGATGATTGTATCGACAGGATTTTCACTCGTAAGATTCGCTTCCAGAAAGGCTCTCAGTCCCACCCCTTCGCTGGTCTTGCGCAACGCCAGATTCTCCAGCCCGCGAATGAACATGGATTCATCCAACGGAGCATAATCACTCGTATCGGCGGTGTCGAAGGCCGGGAAAATTTCGTCGAAGGGCTGATGAGGCGCATCGAACACTTCGAAATCGGATTTCGTCGGAACCCATGCGGTGATCACGGGTTTGAGGTCTCGCGTATACGGGCTGCGGCTGATGCGGGTAAGACTGCCGGGATTCAACCAGAGAGTCTGGCCGAAACGCTGGGGAGGTTTAGGGGTATGGATATGACCATTGACCACCAGGTCGACTCCCGGGATTTCTCTCAGGTTTGTTCTGGCGGATTCATAGCCGGGAAAAGCCAGGTCATGATGCGTCAGCCAGATCACATAATCATTGTCGTCAGGATTGACGGCGTCAGGAATAGGAGCCCAATCGGGAGATGCCCCGATGAGCACCTTGCGGCCCGATACGGTCACCGAAGCTACTGGACCCTCACAGTCGAGGAGTCGAATGACCCCGGCAGCGTCCAAAACTGCCAAAGAGACATCGCGGGTGAGCCGTGCCTCATACTTGTCGTGGTTGCCGACCAACACCCACGGTACATGACGGCGAAACATTTCAATCAGTGCCACAAGGAGTGAATTGGGGTTGTCCCTCGGCACATGGAAGAGGTCGCCCAGAATGATCGGGAGATAGCGGTGCGTTGCCGAAACCTCAAGGCTGAAGGCAAGTTTGCCGAGGACCGTCTCAGCGTAATCATCCAGCCGAAAACCCGGTGGTGAAGCGGCAAGATGAGGATCCCCGATAAACAGGATGCCCGCATATTCCTTGAGATCTGCCGTGGACTCCAGGACCGCCTCAGCCATGCGCTTCCTCCAGGAAATGGTCCATATCGAGCGTATGTCCACACACTGGACACAATCCCAGATCTCGAATTACCTTCTCAATTTCCTGGCGCTTGGAGACGATGGTAGAGGCCAAATTCTCCTGAAGTCGGGTATTGGCCTCGAGCTGACGGTGCAGGAGGGACATCCGTCCCAGGATTTCATCGCCGCCGGCAATCGGCGCCGGTTCCGAGCAAGGATTCAATTCCGCAAGGACCGCGGTAAGGCTGTGCGTCCCCCGAATGCGCCTTTCCATCTCGTGCAAAGCAGCCAGGAGCTCCTCCAGAGGCCGAAGATGGTGGCGGTCCGGTGGTTCCTGCAAGCGCTCCAGGATTCCTCCTCTGGCAGAACAGAGCTCGTGTGACCTGGCCCCAGCCGTCCACTGTTCGATCAGGGTCTGAAGTGGCGCCACCGCTTGAGTCTCGGGTGGCGTATGGATGGCCTCAAGGACGTGTTCGGTTGCGACAGCGCGGTTTCGGTTAGATCCCACGAGATCCAAACCTCGAATCGTCTCTTCAAGCTTCCTGATTTCCTGCAAATCCGGGGGTGCTTCGAGAAGCTCGAGGGCCGCCTCGGCGAGATGACGATACTTGAGGGTAATCCTGCCAGCGTCCAGGGCACGGAGCAGGGCATCCAGACGAGTCGTATCCGATAAGCCTGAAGGCTCGGAAAGGGGTGCTAAAACCGCGGTTCTGGCCTGAACCAGGCCCTGATGCAGCATGATCCCTTGAAGATCGTGCAGGGTTAGCTCCAGGCCTTTTGTTTCCTGCATCTGAGGGGGCGGAGTAAGCATTTCGAGGGCGGCAGAGGATGCTGCCTTCCTTTCATGCTGTAAGGTCGTCTCCTGCACCACCTCGATGATTCGGCTCAAGGGCGGCAAAGCTTGCTGGAAAGCCGCCAGCCGTACGTAAAGTGCTTCCGTCGAAGCGAGCTGAAGATCGAGGTCTTCCAGCGGCAGGTACAGGCCGAGAGCCTCTTCCAGGCCCGCACTTTCCTGAAGCAGTTCCTTGCGTTTACTGCGGGTGTGATCAGTCTTCGTCTTGAGCGCCTGCTGGATTCGAAGCAGATATTCGGCTTCCGTTGACGCCGCAAAGAAACTGGCGGCCTGAGAACCGGTCTGATCGAGAAGGAAGATGGGATAGCGCTGGTTGCCAATGTGGATGTCAACGGCTCCGTTTTCGGTTTCGACAAGGTCCAGCCGAAGGAGATTGCGAATGTCCTCCGGGGGTGTTCTGCCGAATTTTGCGTAAACCTCCGGCGTGTTGTCGGGGGCGTCGCCATTCTGATCCGCCTTGAAAAGGTGGTATACCGAGTTACCACGACTGCGGACCCATTCAATAGCCTCGCCGGAATCCAGTTCCACCCGGACCACGGCCTTCGAAGCGCCATGCCTGATGACATGATGGGGGACCGGATTTTGCGCCACCGAACGCAGGGCTTCCACGACGGCGCTCTTCCCGGAATTATTTGGTCCCGTGAGCACCGTCACCCCTGGGCCGAGCTCCAGTTCGGTGTCCTTGTGGGCCATGTAGTCTTTTATTTTGAGGCGTTTGATCATGGGATAATTCGAATCACGGCATCCTGAGTCAGGCGGCTGAGGAAAAACGCCTCTCGGCCTCCCATCGTGTAATCCTGGATACGATCAATACATTCGACGATGTGGGCAAGGTAAACCCTCGGGTCTTTACTCATAGGGGCACCGCTTCCTTCAGAATGCGGCGCCTGATGAGCCAATAAATGGAATCCTCCGTCACAACATCAACCTTGCGCCCGAGCAGTTCTTCGAAGTCCAGAAGCAATGCGCTCAAATCGAATAGCGAGCGGTCCGGTTCAAGGTCTATGAGGAAATCCACGTCGCTGCTTTCTGTGGCTTCACCACGAGCCATGGAACCGAATATTCGGACATTGCGAGCCCCATGCCTGGCCGCAATGCTGAGGATACGCTCACGTTTCTCCTTAAGAATCTCAGATGGACACACTAAGAATCTCCCTGACATGATCTATATATTTCAGTAAGATAGCTCATTCTCTTTTTCCCTCGGCGTCCTCTGCGTCTCTACGGTGAGAGCATTTTCCAAAATCTACCCACAGGGCGTTAACTGGAGGACCATTGTCCAGAACTTGAGCAACGTTGTCAATGTGCGTTGTATGGGCACTTCCTCTGACTGATATGTTCGCGCACCTCATCTTCAAAATAGGTGAGGAGGCTTTCGACGGGTGAGGTGGCTCCGGGAGCCAGGGCACAGTAGGAATTCCAGGAGAACTTACACATCTCCCGGATCATGGGGATGAATTCTTCCCGGCCTTCACCATACTCGATGCGCCAGAGGAGGTCGCGGATATAGGGCAGACCTTCGCGGCAGGGAGTACACCAGCCGCACGATTCCCGCGCAAAGAATTGCAGCAGATTCAGGGTGGTCGCCACCAGGCAGGTCTTACGGTCGAAGACCATGATTGCGGCGGTGCCCAGCCGGTTGCCGACGGCCGCGAGCGTGTCGAAGTCCATCTCGACGTCGTAGTGCTCCCTGGTCAGGTAGCGGGTCGAAGCGCCGCCGGGCAGACAAGCCTTAAATTCGGACCCGGCAGGAAGGCCTCCGGCAAATTCATCGATGATTTCACTCAACCTGATCCCAATCGGGAGTTCAAAGCATCCGGGATTGTTCACTCTCCCGCTGACGCAGTAAAGCTTGGTCCCCATTCCTTCTCTGGATAAGGCCAGACGCTTGAACCATTCAGCACCATTTCTTAAGATGTGCGGGATGTTCGCCAGGGTCTCGATGTTGTTCACCACGGTGGGGCGATCCCAAAGGCCCTTCAAGGTCGGGTAGGGAGGCGGCTTGGTTGGATTGGGGCGCTTGCCCATGAGGGCATTGAGAAGGGCGGTGCCCTCACCGCAGATGTAGCGACCTCCGCTACGGTGAACAGAGATATCGAAAGAGAACTCACTGCCGAGAATATTCCTGCCCAGGTAGCCCGCATGGCGGGCATGCTCCAGTTCGGTCTCCAGGATAACGGCACTGCTTTCATAGGATGGGCGCACAAAAATGAAGGCTTTGGATGCCGCAAAGGCATAACCGGCCAGGATCATACCTTCGATGATCAAGTGCGGGTCGGCATGGATGAGCATGCGATCTTTGAAGGTGCCTGGTTCCATCTCATCGGCATTCACCGCCAGATATCTTGGGAAAGCCCCATCGGCGGGGACCGCCAGCCATTTCTTGGCAGCCGGAAATCCAGCGCCTCCGCGCCCCCGCAGTCCCGCCTCACCAATCCGGGCGGTCACCTCACCCGGCGGCCGCTTCCCAATGAAATCTTCGAGAGCCTGATAGCCGCTACTCTGCCGATATTCGTCCAGAGTGGCGATGCGGTTCGGTTGGCGATTCTGGAAGAGCACCAGGGGGTATTTGGACATGGTCTGCTCGATCTCTCTGTGGCTCTTGGCTCTTAGCTCTTAGCTCTTGGCTCTTGGCTCTTGGTTGCAGGTTCTTGCGTGTCTGAGAGCAGCTATGCGTGCGCTACTCGGTTTCGGCAAACTGGGCCTGGTCCTTGAGCCGGGTGAGGATGCGGTCGATTTTTTCAGGAGTCAGGCGCCCGAAAACACGGCGGTTGATTGTCATCGCCGGAGCCCGGTCGCAATACCCGATACAACAGACCGGAAGCAGCGTGAAGAGACCGTCGGCGGTGGTTCCTCCGACTTCAACATTGAGCTGGGAACGGATATGGTCAACAACGGACAGATGGTCGTGCATCCAGCAGATGGCGCTGTCGCAAACGTGGATGACATATCTTCCCACCGGCTCCCGGTAGATATGGTCGTAAAAGGTGGCCAGTTCCTCCAGTTCCAGCGGGGTCATGCCGAGCAGTCCGGAAGCCTCTGTCATGGCCTCGTCGCTCATATAGCCGTAATAGCTCTGAAGCTCGAACATGGCGTCCACCGCCTGTTCTCTTGGATCTTCGGCGCTGGCGATTCGTTCAGAAAGGAGCTTTTTCAATTCGTCCGGCAGCATCTTTTCTCACGTTCAACTTCTCATGTGTTGGAAGTCGTTCGGTTCCCGCAGTAACACAGCTCAGCCGGTGGCATCCGGTTCACTCTCGCCGACGTGCCTGGACAACCACAGAACAAAAAAAGCGCATCCAAGAAAAATAATGATGGTCTGCCCAACGAAGTAATGGGCGAAATTGAAAGCAGAATCGCAATATCTCATGACGTAATACAGGCCGACGATGCGGAAGATGTTCAGAAGGTAGATAAAAGTCATGCCGTAAACCAACCCTTTGAGCTTGCTCTTGAGGCGAACGTTGGCAGCCGAGATCGCCGATATAATGAGCAGCAGTCCTCCCATTCCTTCGCAGCCACTGACCACGCTGAAACTGACATGCGCCGATGTGAGTTCGTTGCCCTTGACGACAACGTGTTCGGCCGGAGTGAGGAGGTTTATGACGAACGCCGGCGGTTTCGCGGTCATGACAGAGAGGATAAAGTCCTCCACGGAGGTCTTGGCAAAAAAATAGTAAATAGAATTTAGAACTGTCAGTATCACCAGGAACCAGAAGATAAAACGAATCTCCTGCCGGTGAGAACTGAAAAAGAGCCATAGATTTCGGTGAATCGCCATTTTCTCAGCCACTTGAAGCCCTGTTCATCTGACCAGTCTATTGCCAGAGCACCTATCACAGTGGAGCAATTTTGTCAAGGACTCGAGCGGGTTAACGAGATCGCATGGAGGTGGGTCGAACGGGCTGGCGCCCCCTGAAAGAGATGGTCAATAATTGTTGCATTTCGGTTTTTTTCGCTTTAGGATAAGCGGAGTTAGTGGAAGTGTCTCGACTATGTTTTCCTGCCAGCGATTGTACGCTACTATGCGGGGAAGTTTTTTAGGTCTGCGGATCTGACATACTGTTGGAGCCAAAGATGACCAGGAAAAGGAGGAATGGGCATGAAAAGGTTCTGCTTTCCGGCAACCCTTTTGCTGTTGTGTTTAGTGATAGGCCTTCTCCCCCTTTCCGCGCCCATCGTTGCGCCTTGCTGGGCAGGGAATAGTCCGGCCCTGCACAAAATTTCCGGCCCTGACAGCATCCGTCTGGGAGACAATCAGTATGTCTGCGACCCGGTGGACCCAAGGACTTCATGCGCCACCAACGGGTTCTATAAAGTCTACGTCTTTAACAATACCGACCCTTGGGCTGGCCAGTATACTGTCACCACCGGAGTTCTGCATCCGGCCGGCCCGGACTTGAATGTGTTGGCTGCGGGCGGATTTCCGGGAACTTCGTACCTGACGTTGCGAGTTTATTCCGGTCCCAACTCCCAGCCGCCGTCTCTCGGCACCGAATATATCCAGGCCTCTGCCAACCCGCAAGACCATCTTGAGGATCCTGGCTACAGCCCCTTGAAATCCCTTGGTCCCTACGTTGTAGTTCAGCCAGGCGGTAAGACTGCGATTCCTATTGGCCCAACGGGCTTCCCAACGGGCTTCCAGACAACTTACAAACTTTCAACCACAGGAACCCCGCCCGCCCCGGATAATATGACAATTGTTCAGGTTGTTAACGTGAACGGGACAACCTTTGAAGATTCTACGGTCGAAGTTACCACGAGGGTAAGAAACACGGGCACGGCGGACCTCAATGTAGGGATCCGATATCGCTGGGATCTGGCAGTTGGCAACGATGACGGTCCAACCTTGCAGCCTTACAATGACAAGCCTTTAGGGAATATTTTGATAGATGAGAAACAGTATGTTAACCCACTTTTTGTGATGTACCGTATCGCCGATAATGACATGAATCCGAACCCAGTACCAAATCCTCCGACATATTACATATTTGCAACGAATACCGGGCCAGATTGGGTTCGTCCCAAGCCGACCCCGCCGGCCCTTTTTCAATATGCATGTTTCTATGGCAGCTCCTTTTATGCCTTCGACTACCATGTCGACCCATCGCTTTGTATTGCGTCAGTAGAGTGTTCTACCTGCACGCCATTTAAAGGAGGGGACTCGGTTATCCTGTACTACTTCGGTGAGACTGCAGATCAACCCGTTACGGTTAAGGCTGGCGAAGAGGTCCAGGTATCGGAATCTCTGCTCGTTACCTCAGAGCCGGAGCCTCCTCCTCCTCCCCACCCACCCATGGTGGTTCCCGCACTGAGCGGGTTGGCCATGATCGGCTTTTTCGTGCTTCTGACTGGAATCTATGCGGTGTTCATGAGCAGAAAAAGGAAGAGGGAGGATCGCTCCTAAGTCCCATCGCGCAATTCAGTAATGATGACGCTTGATACCTGGTGGCGCCTCATTTTCTGCCAACGAATCACTGGCCGCAAGACCACTATTTCATGGGAACTCACGCCGGAACGATCAATCCCGATTCGGTGCGATGGAATGGCTCCGCCTGAGGTTCTCTCTGTTCGAAGTCCTTTGGCCAATACTGACGCATCGAGAGCGATACCATTTGTGCGACAACGGGGTTGTCACCAACTCGCGCGGGGCTTCGCAGGTGCTGAGCGACAAGCCACGCTGACCAAGCCAGAGCATCTCTGGATGAGAGTTTCAACCACAGAGCCTGCTCTTCAAAGAACCGTTGATAAAGCCATCTGGTTTTTCCAATACATAGATCGTCCGCAGCCGTCTTCATGAGCTCCGTGGTGCGCTCTTCCTGAATCTCCTTCGGGATTACCAGAACCGGATTTTCCAGATCTTGCATCCTTTGCCAGTAGGGAGTGATCTCCTCCTTTGGGAAAACGAGCCAGGACCAATCAATTGCCTTCAATAGTTCAACTTCGTCCACTTCTTCCAGGTGGTCCCTGGGGTCGTCCAGAGGAGGCATCAGCTCATAGGCATAGGGCGGTTTTTCCGGATCGTGAAAAGGAGTCAAGAGCTTAGTTGCCTGGTCCTGCTCCGGAGAGGCTTCCTTTTTTTTGCAGAAGTCGAGCAGTTCAAAAAAAAGCCTGGCAGCATGAGAGACGGGCACCTCAAAGGGTTTCCTGTCAGCATGGTATTCCCCGGCTTGTTGAAGAAACTCTCGATAGTTTTTCTGGGAACCTTCCGAGACTTTGATGTAGACTCGCTCGAAGTCTCTCTCCATCAGGGCGGTGACCAGGGTTGGCGCGGCATAGCCCGCTTCGGGAATGAGCGCCGCAAAAAGCCAGAAGGTGCCATTAACAGGCAGAACATGGGCGACCGGTTTTCTCCCTTCCTTTTGAACCAACACGACGCTGTCGGACGGCCGGGCTTGCTCTTCCGCGGAAAATCCCCTCTGGGAAAACCGGTAGCCGACCTGTCTAAGCATCTTCGCGAGCTTCTTATCGCGAACAATGTCCTTGAGAACCACGAAGGTTTGGAAACCTACTTTCGAGGGTTTCCTGCCCATTCGTTCAAGGAGAGCAGCGACAAGGTCTTCGCGACCATCCAGGATCTTCACAAGGGATTTGAGGTAGTTGTCCAGGCTGGTGCCTTCCGGGTTCTGAACTGACAGACGATCCAGAATCATTTCCAGTTCGTGATATTCTTCAGCGCTCAGATTCAACTCAGTTTTCTTGTTCTTCTTGGGATCGACCTTTTTGCTCATTTTCGCTTCCGCCCCACGAGTATCCACACGAAATTCACAAAGAAAAGCCCCATCATCACACTTTCCGGCGTGATTCTGGGGCCTGATGACATTGGGGGAAAAGGGATTTATTCTTCTTCTGCTTCTCCCTCTTCTTCCCGCGGTTCAATGACCAAAGAATCCGCCACCAACTCCCAGAGATATTTAACTTCCACATCCATGAAGTCGTACTCCTTGCGGAGGCTCTTCATGATCATATCACGGCAGTTGTGACAGGGCGCGATCAACAGTTTTGCGCCGGTGTCCTTAATCTGCTTCGCTTTGGTGCGGCCGTAGAAGGTACGTTCCTCAACATAAGGCGCCGCCCAGGCGCCGCCCCCCGCCCCACAGCAGAAATTGTTGGCCCGATTGGGGTACATGTCAACAAAATTCTCACAGCACTGCTGTGCCACCCATCGCGGTTCTTCGTAGTACCCATGACCAAACATCCGCTCGCTCTTGCGGCCATAATTACACGGGTCATGGTAAGTCGTCAGTTCGTGATGGATGGATTTGTCAACTTTGATGCGCCCTTCTTCGAGGTATTGTTTCAAAAGGTCATGAATGCTCAAAAATTTGACGCCTTCGTTCGCATACCATTTTTGCAGACCAAGCCTGGTCGCATAGTAAGCGTGCCCTCATTCGGGCAAGACCAGGTACTCACACTCCATTTCTTTGTAGTTCTTGACGACTCTGCCGACAATTTCTTTCATCGCCGCGTCGTCGCCGGTGAACAGGCCCCAGTTGACCCCTTCCCAGTTTTCCGAGGTGACCGTCCAGGATTCTTTGGCGGCATAAAGAATCCGCCACCAGAAAAACATATCCTCAGGCTCTGCGAAAGGTTCTTTGGAATTGATGGTAAATAGATATTTAGCGCCTTTCTTGTCGACCGGAACCTCGAAGCCCGGGAGCTCCTCTCCCAGCTCAGCGGCCAAATCCTCCAGCAGAAACAAGAAGTCCTCTTTGGGAATTCCCACGTTGTTCCCGGACTTCAAACACTGCGCGACACCTTTGTGCAGCACGCCGGGCACTTGATCCCTCGGCCTCATGGCCCGCGCAGACCGCAGCAGCGCCGTCAGGTCGATGTTCATCGGGCACGCATGTTCACACCGACCGCACAGCGTACACACCCACGGGAACTTGGAATCAATCACTTCCTGGTCCATGCCAAGCAGGGCCAAACGCACCACTTTCCTGACATCCAGCCCATCCACCCCGGTGACCGGACAACCTCCGGCACAGGTGCCGCAGGTCAGGCACAGGTCGGCGTACTGGCTGGCCAGCCTGCGCTTTTCGCGCTTGGAGATTAACAACGGCTCCATAACTCTCTCCCTTAAACTTAGCTCATTGATGATAACACAATGCCAAAACGTTACCTTGACAGGGTATCGGCAGCACCGGGGGCAAACAGGAAAAGCAACTGGGATTCGCGATGTGAGAATAACGTCTTAAACAGGATAAGGCGTGCTGGAACCACTTCCTTGCAGCGCCCTCGTAAACACCTGCGGTCGGACTATAACACAACGCTTTTCACTGTCAAAGTTTTTTCCTGAAGAATTCCCGTCAGCCGAGCACTCCCCCGCTCTTAATATTCATTGGGCAAACGGGACAGTTGCTCCAGCGTGAAAACCGGTCCATCCTTGCATACATACTCGGTGCCAAGATTGCACCGCCCACAGATACCAATGCCGCACTTCATGCGCATCTCGAGACTGGAAATGATCCTCTCCGGCGGAAATCCCAGTTCCGTCAGAACCGGCAGAGTAAACTTGATCATAATCGGAGGGCCGCAGATAATGGCATAGGAATTTTCGGAATCGGGGGCCTTTTGTTTCGTCACGGCGGGAACAAAGCCGACATTATACTTCCAGTTCGGGTCATCGGTGGAGTCCACGGTGATGTGCATTTTGATGTCGTCTCGCTGCTCCCATGCTGCCAGTTCTTCCTTAAAGAGCAAGAGTCCCGGAAAGCGAGCCCCGTAAACGACGGATATTTCCCCGAAGCGTGACCGATTACGAGGATCGAGCATGTAGACAATGGAAGACCGGAGTGTGGTAAAAGCGAACCCACCGCCGATAATCACGATATTTTTTCCCTCAAGCAGGTCCCAGGGGTACCAGTTCCCCAGCGGCCCTCTCACTCCCATGATGTCGCCCGGTTGCATGTTGTGGATGTGGCTGGAAACTTTTCCCACTTTATTTACCGTGAATTTTAGGAATCCCTTTTCGGTCGGCGACGACGCAATCCCAATGGGGATCTCTCCCAGGCCGGCCACCGAAAGCTCAGCAAACTGGCCAGGGATATACTTGAACTTCTCTTCATCTTCAGGATTCAAAAAAAGCAGCTTGATCGTCCTGAGGTTGCGATCTTCCGTCTCGGTCACAATCGACTCGATGCGGACAGGATAAGGCAGATAGGGGTTATTCACCTTCGTTCCTCCCATTGAAAACGAGAAAAGAAGACAGACTTTTGTCTCCCGCAATAATGCATCTAAGCCGGGCAGACGCAGGTGGCCGTCATCAAGCGTGCCACTTCGCGGATATCTATATTTACGGGACAGTACTTTACACAGCGGCCGCACCCGACACACGCGACGCCGTCATGGTACTTATCCTGATAGTATTTGAGCTTGTGCATGAAGCGTTGGCGCACCCGTTGGAGTTTTTGACTGCGCGGATTGTGCCCCGAGCCGTGCACAGTGAACAAGGGGAACATGCAGGAGTCCCAAATCCTTATGCGATCACCCTGATCCTCGCAGACTTCGTCCTGAATGTCGAAGCACCAGCACGTGGGACAAAGGAAGGTACAGGTCCCGCAGTTGATGCACGAGAACTGCACCTCATCCCAAAACGAGGCATTGAACAGCTCAAGCATATCCTTTTCCGCGAGGGCTTTCGGATCAAATTGAGTCACGAATTGAGCCTCGGCAGACTTCCTGAGCTGGGTTGCCTTTTCTGTTGCTGCGGCAGGAACCGGTCCCCCATCGGAGATGCCGTCGAGGAGCTCCTGCCCTTTCTCCGTGATGGCCTGAAGAATGAAGCCGTCACCCACGTCAGTCAGCAACGCGTCCAGCCCCGAGGGGTCAAAGGGGCCGGTCCCGACCGAGGTGCAGAAGCAGCTTCGGCAGGGTTGATTACAGCCCAATCCAACGATTGCTGTAGTGGCTCTTCGCCTGGTCCACCAGGGGTCCTTAATGGTTGTGGTGTCAAAGTTCACGTCATCGAGCCGAAAGGCCATGGCATCGCAAGGGCGCATCCCCAGAATGAGCCGGGAGGAGTAGTCCTTGGGAGCTTCCTTAACAATTCCCGCTTCAGGATCGCCTTTAGCGAGAGAAAATTGAAACATCCGTTCGGAATGAGGGTGAAAGAGCCCCTTCGGGGAGAGGCGGGTGTTTTGATAAGTGAGATCAATCTCGTCGCTCGCTTTCAGTTCGGCGAACTCATGATACTGACCCTGAAAGACCGGCCCGAAAACACGGTGCTGGTTCATGAGTTTCCCGACAACGTCAGGAAATTTTTCTTTGGTGATATACACTTCCCTCATTGGTATGTCCCTTTAGGTAAACTCAATGGGCGGCTGATCACTGGCCACTGACCACTGATCACTACTTTATAAACGGTGCCTGATCATCCGGCCGGTAAGTATCGAGCGGAGGTCGTTGATCCGGGAGCACTCCCGCCTCGTATCCATAAAGCTCCTTGATATCTTTTTCCATTTTCTTGGTGAATTGGCGCATTTTGATTCCGACCGGACACGCGCGTTCGCAGGCGCCGCAGTCGGTGCAGCGTCCAGCGACGTGGTAAGCTCTCAGGAAGTGAAAGGTTCGGGTATCCGTCGGATCGATACTTTTCCCCACCCACTGGGGACGTGACTCATCTACGAAGCAGGTCGGACAAAAGCAAAGCGGGCAGGCATTCCGGCAGGCATAGCACCGAATACAGGTGCTGATTAGATTTTCAAAATATTCCCACCGTTGCTCGGGAGACATGGCCTCCACCTGCCGTACATCGGGGTACCGGTCGACGTCCTGTTGTTCGGGTACTGGTTCCGCGAGCAATTCATCAAAAATGACCGGATTCCTGTGAATGCAGATGGAACAATTTTCCTGGAGATATTCCTGGCGATCGAGGGTTACCTGGAAATCCTGCCCAGCAACCGTAATGGCGCCATCTTTTTCCTCGGCATGAGTGGGGTCCTTTCCGTCAAGGGAAGCCAGCATCCGCCGCCGATCGATCATGCCGTGGCACGGCGCCCCCAGAATGTAGAGCTGTTCGCGCTTAATCTGATATTCCAGGAGGTGGACAATAATATTTCTGGAATCACAGCCTTTGGCAACGATGGCGACCCGATCAGTTCTCTTCGCCAGATAATTGGCCAGGTTGATCCCACAGTTGCCATCCCAGTAGAGCTGTCTCACATGGTCGAGATTTTTCGCCAGAAAGGGCTCGTTCATGAACGGAACCGTGCCTTTGCGAAAACCGATCACGACGTCCACCAGGTTATCGGTCAGCAGGCGTCTCGCTGCCTCTTGAATGCGTTCGGTATATGCTCGCATCTACACTACCTCAGCGTGCTTCTTGATGAAATGTTGAGCCGGTCCCGTTGCCCTTACCGCGCGAACTACACTACGCGCCGTTTCGGCAAATTTCGTCGCTTCTGCGGAGGAAATCCACGAAAAATGCAGCCGCTCCGGTTCCATTCCAGTGTGTTCCAGGAGGTTTTTCAACAGGGTGAATTTTCGCCGTGCATACAGATTACCTTCCAGGTAATGGCAATCTCCGGGGTGTCACCCAGAAACCCAAACGCCGTCTGCCCCTTTACGAAAAGCAGCGAGAATGAACTTGGGGTTAACCCTTCCTGTGCACGGCACTCGGATTATCCGAAAATCAGGCGGATACTGCATCCGGCTTACTCCCGCAAGATCGGCGGCGCCGTATGAGCACCAGTTGCACAACAGGGCGATAATCTTCGGTTTCCAGTCAGACATAAAACGTTCTCCTTAGCAGACTTATACACTGTCAATCATGGCAAAAATCTGAGCATCGTCGAAACCCTGCAGCCGGATCGCGCCGGAGCGGCACGAGGCAACGCAAAGGCCACAGCCTTTACAAAGAGCCGCATTGATCTCGGCTTTTTCCTTAACGTTAAAGGCGGGAGCGGAAAAGGGACAAATATTCACACAGGTGCCGCAACTGCTGCAGAGCATCTGATTGGTGACGGCCACCATGCCACTGAACGAGAGCGAGTCCAGAGCCAGGAAGGTCGCCGCACGGGCTGCCGCCGCCTGAGCCTGAGCGATACTCTCATCGATAGCCTTCGGGTAATGAGCCAGGCCGCACATGAAGACCCCATCCGTGGCAAAATCAACCGGCCGCAGCTTGGCATGGGCTTCGATGAAGAACCCTTCGGCATTGACGGGAATTTTGAAGAACTGTGCCAAGGCTTCCGTGCTGTTGGGCAAAATCGCCGTAGCCAGAGTGATGAGATCGGGCACCAGGGTGATCGGTCGCTGCAGCACTTTATCGAAAATGGTCAGGTGAATTTTGTCGCCGACCTTCGCCACCAGGGGTTTGTCCTCAAGCGTGTAGCGAATGAAAAGGACCCCGGCTCTTCGGGCCTCGAGGTAGAGTGTCTCCCGTTCGCCGTAGGTCCTCAGGTCTCGGTAGATCACGTAGACATCGCACTCAGGATTGATCCGCTTCATCTCCAGGGCGCTCTCGACCGAATGGGTGCAGCATACCCTGCTGCAATAGGGCCGCTCGGGTTCTCGGGAGCCCACGCACTGGATGAAGACAGCGGTTTCAACCTCTTTCAGCGAAGCGTCCTTTTCCCGGAATCGTCGATCCAGTTCCTGGTGGGTGACGATTCTCGGATCTTGCCCGAAAAGGTATTCGCCAGGCTGAAATTCTCTACCGCCCGTGGCGATGATGGCAATGCCATGTTCCACCGTCTCAGGCTCAGCCCCGTTTTGAATCGTGGTCTTGTAATTGCCGACAAAGCCTTCGACATGCTTTAAGGAAGTGGAGAGGCAAACCTGGATTTGCGGGTGGTTCAGCACACTCTGAGTCAGTTCCTGAACAAAGGAGCCGATATCTTCGCCGCGCCAGGTCTGATAAAGATTAAGAGCCTGACCACCCAGCGCCGGAGACTGTTCAACCAGATGAACCGGATATCCCTGATCGGCCAAAGTTTTCGCAGCCACCATTCCGGCAACACCGCCACCAACCACCAGCGCTTTTCGGGTGACGCTCAGTACCGGCTCCTGCAGGGGTTCCAGCAACACCACTTTGGATACCGCCATGCGCAGGAGGTCCTTGGCTTTTTCGGTGGCCAGGAGAGGACTGCCGCTGTGAACCCAGGAATCCTGGTTGCGGATATTGGCCATCTCAAACAGATATTTGTTAAGCCCTGCGTTGATCAGCGTTTCTTGGAAGAGGGGCTCGTGCGTACGCGGGGTGCAGGCGGCAACCACCACCCGGTTGATTCCCTGTTCCTTGATCACCTGAGCCATTTTCACCTGGGTGTCCTGGGAACAGGTGTAGAGATTGTCTTCCACATACACGACGAAGGGAAGGGTCCGGGCATATTCCCGTACCTCGGGCACGTTGACCACGCCGCCAATATTGATTCCGCACTGGCAGACGAACACTCCCACCCGTGGGGGTTCGCCGATCACATTGGTCTCAACCGGTTTTTCTTTGATCGTTGCTTCACTCCAGCGCGAGTCGCTCAGGAGCAGCGCCGAGGCCGACGCGGCCGCCGAGGCTTCCATGACCGACTGAGGGATGTCTTTCGGGCCCTGGATGGCGCCGCAAACATAGACTCCGTCCCGGGAAGTGACCACCGGAGCGAAGCTGGCTGTGCGGGCAAAGCGGTTTTCATTGAGATCGACGCCCAGGCGTTGAGCCAGTTCCATGGTTCCCTGGCTCACCTGGAAACCGACTGAAAGCACCACCAAATTAAAGATTTCCGACTCGATCAGCCCATCTTCCGTCACGTAGCTGATTTCCAGGTCGCCGTCACCGGCCGCCTCGATGGAATGGACGCGGGAACGGATAAAACGCACGCCATGATGGTCTTTGGCGTTATTGTAATACTGCTCAAAATCTTTGCCGTAGGTCCGCATGTCCATGAAGAAGATGGCGGTGTCGAGATCGCCGTGCGCATGCTCCTTGGCAATTACCGCTTCCTTGATGGCGTACATGCAGCAAACGCCTGAGCAATAAGGGTTGTCGCAGTGGTGCAGGTCGCGCGAGCCAACACACTGCAACCAGGCGATCTTGGCCGGCTCCTCCCGGTCGTAGGGACGCATCAAATGGCCCCGAAAAGGTCCGGAAGCGCTCAATATGCGCTCGAACTCCAGACTTGTGATGACGTTCGGAAGTCGCGCATAGTGGTAGGTATCGAAGGAGGTTGGATCGAAGACCTCATTGCCGGTAGCCAGGATCACTGCGCCCACCTCGAGCTCGGAACGTCGGGGGGCGTCGTCATAACAAACCGCTTCAGCAAGACAGACCTTTTCGCACAGTCCACAGCCGAGGCAGGTATTCCGGTCAATGGAGAACACCA
>JADGQM010000195.1 GCA_017881795.1 Syntrophobacteraceae bacterium | reverse complement strand
GGTTGTATACGATACGGGACCAATAGAGCGGCACAAGCTGAATGGGTCTGACATCGATAATCTCTTCTATACGATCAACATCTCCACGATCGTTCAAGGTTGCAAAACCTTCCACTTCTACCAAAGATCCGGGAATTAACTCTCTTACAGTTTCCTCAAACTCGGGAGGATAGAAACATCCACTTCGCGCATGAAAAACTGAACCAGTTCCCGGACGAAAAGAAACCATCTTCAATATGGGATTGCAGCCACGAAGCGACTACTGATTGTCTTCGTGATCCTTATCGCTGTGGGCTTTCCGGCTGATGGCGCTTCCATCGCGCTGTGATTTTTTGCGTATGAGTCAACTCAGAGACTGTAGCGTCCCTTGTACCACCTCCAACCGCCCCGGCCGGTGTGCGGTGGTACCGCTTAGACGTCGGCGGCGACGACATACGGTTCCGCTTTGCAGGGGGCAGTCTCCTCGGTTGATCTTGCATGGTTCACGGGGTTGATCATGGTAAGCGGTGGGTTGGTTCGGGTCGGTGTAAGGAGCGGCCCTTTGCTTCCACAAGGGGGTGTCCTGTCAGTTCATCGCATCGGACTCATCCTGATGCAAAGTGCCCACAAATTCCACGGCCCAAATGCGCAATGCGGTAAAGGAAGATACACGTTTTATGGCTCATGAGGGGCAGGGTCATTTTCAAATAGATGCTGCATCTGGCCTGGGATTGCCGGAGTTTCGACGGTTTCCGGCGCTTTTCCGCCAGGCAGCCGTAATGTGAGCGCCCACGCATGCAGAGCCAGGCGTTCAAACGCATAATTCCGTCTGAGGGTGTTTACCGCCCGCGTCGAGCCGTAGCGTGCGTCACCGACTACCGGATGACCAGACAGTTTCGCATGGCGCCGGATCTGATGCGTGCGGCCGGAAAGAAGCTCGATTTCCACCATCGTGTAATGGGCACTGTGGTCAAGGACCCGGTAACGGGTCTGGCTGTCTTGCCTGTTTCCGGCGCCTTCGGGATTGTGGCGTCCACCGGCAGTCTTGGCAAGAGCCCAGCGCCATGTCCCCCATGGGTCGTTTCCAGCCGGATTTTCCAGCCGGCCATGCAAAATAGCGACATACCGCTTTTTCACATGACGCGATTCGAACTGTTTTGAAAAAAATCGAAACATCTCCCGAGTGACGGCCAGTAAAAGAACGCCGCTGGTCTCCTTGTCGAGACGATGAACAGGATTGACGCCAAAGTCCGGGTCCATCTTGATCTGACCCTGGATGGTCGTTCTCTTCTGGATAAAGGCGGAGGCCAAGGAGCAAAGATCCCGCCCGGGCTCGTTGTGGACACTCATGCCTACAGGCTTATCCACCACCAGCCAACCCTTCCCAATGCCAAGCACAGGTATCTGAGTGGGTTCACGGTCAATTGTCATCATCTGTAATCTATTTCCAACATGATGTTCCATGTTCAGTCCTTGAAATCCTTGTTGCCTTGCTGGGGACTGATCAGCCTATCAGCTCTGTTAACTCAAATAATGGACCTGTTTTTTGCCAAAGACTCAATTCCTTCTTTTGCAAACTCACCACTTTTTTCCTCTATCATATCATTTCTCCTTCTATATCGTTCCAGAATCGGAACGCAGCCGCAAAGCTCAGACTACACCTTCAACTCCTCCGCAAACTCATACGATATAGTTTTCCCGTAAGGGTGTCACAATAGCCGCGCTCCTCATGGGAGAATTCGCTGATCGCCTTAGCGTTGAAGTCCTGGAAAAACTCTTTCACCGTCGCCAGGATCTTCACCTCGGAGTCGGAGAAGAGGAAGAGATTCGGCTCCCGCTCGCTGCAGTGGCCGTCGCGGTAGATGACCTCGTTCACACCAATGGCCTTCTCCTCGTGGATCAGGGTAGCGAAATAATGCTCGTAGCGGTCGGGCGCCGGCCCGGCGGAGGATCGGGCGTAGCGCGGACGCCAGTGATGGAAACCGCATACTCTTTGATGTGCTTGAGATCTGCGTAGAAGAGGATCTTGTTGAGTCCCGTATCTTTCATTCAATTCTTCGCTTCTCTGCCGCGCCGGCCGCAACAGCGGTTCGCCCTCCGGCAGCGTTCCTCGAGGGCGTCACGAAAATCAGTCAGCAGGCCAAAGTGCAAACTTTAACCTGTGATATGAATTCCTAAAAAAAAGTGGCAAGAGCATGCGATTTCCCATTGCTTTTTTAGATTTAGCGGGTATACTTGCCCCATGCTGGTTGAGTACGATATTTTGAGTTCTGCAGGAAATCGGTCTTTCGCCAAGACAATTGGTCCCGTTTCGGAGCAGCTCCAAATACCGCGCCAAAAAAGCAATGAAAAAACACAATTTCAATTACAAATTAAAAGAAGGATTTAAGAAATGGCGGAAGGCAAAGTAAAATGGTTTAATGACAGCAAGGGCTTTGGCTTTATCGAAACCGACAGTGGCCATGACGTGTTTGTTCATCACACAGCCATCCAGGGTGAAGGCTTCAAATCGCTGAGCGAAGGTGAACGGGTGAGCTTTGTGGAGGAGAAAGGCGCTAAAGGGCCTCAAGCGACCAATGTGAGAAAGCTCTAGCCGGAGTATAGTCCAAGCGATTCAACATTGAGCATTAGCCGGAGTGATAAAAAGCTCCGGCTTTTTTTGTTCCAGTGATCCCCCGCTTGCCAGCTTACTCAGACACATAAACAGCCTGCTTTTTACCTTTCAAGAAATCCCGCACTGCATCAGCAGATGTCCCGACCGCTCGGACTGCATTCTTTAGCTGCATGTCGCTGCACGTGAACTTCTGACACCAGTATTTGACCTCATTCGGTTCATAAGGATTGACTCTGTGATTGGCGTAAGGGCCTCGCTTGGCTTTTTCGTAAGCCATGGTTTCTCTCCTTGTCAGAGTGTGGCATTGGATCGGTGAAATGCGAAATAGAGGATGGGGCGCCCACAAAAGCTATTCCCAGAATTGTTAAACTACTGCTTTTAAGATAAGGTAGTTGGGGCAAGGCATCTGAAAGCACATGGAAGATCGATGGCTTCTGGAGGCATAAACCCAAAATCTTTTTCTTAAACACTATGGCAGTCCTTCGGTTGTTGGGCTTGACTCTCTTTTTGCTGCTATGCAGCACGCCGAAGGGCTTCTTCAATTGCTTGTGGAACAGCAAACCATGAGAATTGGCTGTCTATCTATATCTCTCAGGTCCTGGGCAAGTACTCATGAGTCCTTCAGCTCTAAAGACCCTACGAACCCAGCATATCACTTCGCAGGACCAAAGGATACGGGCCGAGCCGATTTAACAAATAAATGCTTTGAGTTCGTCTCAAGCCACCGAAAGTGTTGGTAAATATCAGTAGGGTCGACTTGACGTGACCGCACCTTGAATTTTATGATGAAAGATCGGTTTGCAGGCTTCTTGCACCTGTTTTGCGATCATGGAAAAGGAATCAGGGATTATGGTTGAGAAGTTTAAGCTGGAGGATGAATACATCGAGTTGAATAAGCTCTTGAAGGTTACGGGCCTGTGTGGCAGTGGAGGAATGGCTAAAGTCATTACGAACGAAGGGCGCGTGAAGGTGGACGGGGTTGTGGAGCTCCGCAAAAGATGTAAAATCCGAAAAGGGCAAACGGTGGAGTTTCAAGGAAACTTTATTGAGCTTGAATAGTCCCTTTGGGCTCAATATCCGATCATCTTGCGCCTTTTGGCAGGGGCATGCGACGGTAACATTATTCGTCTTGACCGATCCGGGAGATATTGTGGATAATTCAGGGGAACAAAAGAGCAAATCACAGGTCAAGAGAGAAATGCTCGCATTGCAGTCGCTTGGCGAGCACCTGGTGGATCTTTCGGCGAATCAGATCAGCAACATAGAAATGCCGCAGGATCTTCGGGAAGCCGTGCTCTTTGCCAGGACCCTTAAGAAGAGTGAAGCGCGGCGCAGGCAGATGCAATACATCGGGACCCTGATGCGCGATGCCGATCCGGAACCCATTCGAAAGGCTGTTGAAGAAATCAGCCGGGGCGGAGGGCACGATATTCAATTATTTAGGGAGCTTGAGCAGTGGCGAAAGGGGCTCATTGATGGGAATGACGAGTTCTTGGGAGATATAGTGAATCATTTTCCGGATGCTGACCGCAAGCGCCTGCGCCGTCTCGCGCTCGATGCTCGGAAGGAAAGGGAAGGGAACAAGCCTCCCAAAGCGTCACGAGCTTTATTCCGGTATCTGAGAGAGCTTTCCAGGACTTGAGCATGTTTGACCAGGCAAGGCTCCTTTGTTCGTGCACCCGATCATCCGCCTTGGAGCCAACTTTGCATAAAATCATGATAAGTGTAAACTAATGATAAGCAATAAAGATTCGAACAATAAAGGAAAGGTAAAGAGTGTTAATGTTGAGCAAGTCTATCGGGCCCGACTACCGGCATTTATTTTCCAAAGAAGAGAAGGATTAGTATGAACATCTTTGTAGGGAATCTATCATTCAAGACCACCGAGCAGGAATTGCAGAGGGAATTTGAAGCATTTGGCGAAGTGGGTTCGGTTAAAATCATCACGGATCACGAGACCCTCAAATCTCGGGGGTTTGCCTTTGTCGAAATGAGAGACCGGGATCAAGCATTGGCCGCAATTGCCGGGATCAACGGCAAAGAGCTTGCCGGCCAAACCCTCAAGGTCAATGAAGCTAAGCCCCGAGAAGCTCGTGCGGGACAAAGCCGTGAAAGAAGTGGGGGCGACTTCGGCAGCAAAGATCGAAGTAGCGGTGGCTACGATAACAAAGATGCAAACGGTAGTATCTATGACAGCAAGGGTCGAAGCGGAGGTGGCCACCGCAGCAGAGGTCGAGGTGGGCCTGGCTCAGGCGGTCGATCAGGAGGGGGCAAACGTTCCCACTAAAGTCTAAAGTCTATGTGAATGAGTAGTTGATCTATCTCCTCTGAGCATTGGAATTGCAATAAGCCCGGAAGGGGTGATAGCCTCTCCCGGGCTCTCACTTTTGAGGATGGACTTCGGGTGAGAAAGTGGTCAGCGTTCCGAGGGTAGGTCACCTCACCCGCGCTTTACCCAGGGAGAGCTCACCCTGTGGGCCACCGCTCATTCGCCTGATCAGAACGAACCAGAGAAAAACCAAGACCGCTTGATTGCCCGACGCGTTTGGTAGATTATCCGCAAATAAGCGACTGCATCAGGACGACCTGGAAGAAGTATGGGTTGGCGGAAAAACACATTTTTTTATCCCACGCTCTGAATCTTATTTCCCTCCCATTTAATTTGTTTAATTGTTATACTTTTAAATCAGCAAATGGGCTTATTCTGTCAAGTCAGGAGAAACGCTATGGAACAAAAAGAAGAATTCGACAAACGCTACCATGCTTCATACGCTGCTAAATTGAAGACAGTTCCACTGGAGAAGGTTGAAAGTGCAATAGCAAAAGTGGTGGGCGAATTGACTCACGATAGGGTAGAATGCACCATAGTAAAGTTCAATGCCGAAAATCAGTACGCAGAGGTTGTCATTACGCTCGATACAGGAAGGGACAAACGGTATTCTAAGTAGGATATTCGATCTTGCAGCCAATCTGGAACCCTTCATCTTGAGTTCTCTCTCTCAAACAGGGCAGAGCATACCAATACATCACTTTCCGCTTTTCTTCGACTAACGTGGCAGTAGAGTTCTCTTTTAGCTCGATCCATTTATCGACGCGGAGTTCAATTAGTTGAGAATGGCTTCGCCTTATGTTCCAGCATCGGTTATCATGAGAGTAGTTGAAAATTGGATGAGGTGTGCACCTCTCTCTAAGCGGGTACTCACCGCACTCTGACTTGGCGGTAGCCGGCGTGATCTTCGTTCCAGGTCACCAGGTCCACTGCCAGTCCTTTCAAACGCCAGTATGCATGGGCCTTCACGAGTTGACCCACCAAATCGATATTGGCCGAATCTCCGATCTGAAGCAGTGCAATCAGCCTGCACAAAATGATTACTGAAGGCTGGATGCAGTGTGTCCACGACAGGCCGCGCCAGAACCGCTGCCGCGTAACTGGTAAAGTCGATCGCTCGGAGGGTCCGAGAGTGGTTGGTGATGCGGACGCGGCACAGTTCGATGTCATCCTCGTGGGAAACAGCAATCTCGGTAGGGGTGTCGTAGTCGTGGTGCGGCCGCGAAACTCGGCTCGCCCTTCCGATAGAATTTCCAACTCAAGCCGTTTCGTGCCATAATGATTAAAATGTTTTCCGTGTTTTTGATGTCGTTTTTGGATGGTGAGTGTGGCCTCGAAATCTCCCTATTTGATTCTTATCGCAGGTCCGAACGGCGCTGGTAAGAGCACTGCCGCACCACCACTGCTGCTTGATTTTCTGGGGGTTGTGGAATTCGTCAACGCGGACGCGATTGCACTTGGCCTCTCCAGCTTTCAGCCCGAAACAGTCGCTATCCATGCAGGTCGCATCATGCTAAAGCGATTACATGAGCTCGCAGAAAGAAGAGCGGATTTTGCTTTTGAGTCCACCCGTGCCAGCCGGAGCTTTGCGCCGTGGATCAATGAATTGAAACAGAAGAGCGGTTACTTTTTTTATCTGATATACCTGTGGCTGCCCTCTCCTGAAATGGCCGTTGCCCGGGTAAGGGAAAGAGTATGGGCTGGTGGCCACAATGTGGCCGGGGATGCCGTCAGACGACGGTACGAAGGAGGACTTCGCAACTTCTTCGAACTCTACAGACCTTTGGCGGACGGCTGGTCCTTTTACGATAACACGACGGTATTCGGCCCAAGTCTGATCGCCAGGGGTGCGGGAGATGTAGACAAGGAAGTGCACGACCCGGAAATTTGGGCAAAACTACACGGAGTGAATTCGTAATGCAGGAGACCGCAACGAAGGATATCGGTAAGCTCCTGGATGACCGCGAAGGCATGGATCGCGCTCTTGCCAGAGCTGTTCGGCAGGCTGTGCTGCAGCACAAGAGAGCGGGCAATCCCGTGGCAATTTGGTGCGACGGAAAAGTTGTGTGGGTTAATCCTGATGAGATTGAAGTCCCGGACGAAAACAGTTGAATAGATTGGCCTTATCTGTTGTCCTCAAGCATGCGTGAGCAGCGCTGCCGGCCTGAAAGTTGTGCGACAGTGACAGCCCCAATCATTCCGCGGCTCCACTCCTGCATGGTCGATTCCAGTTACCTCGGATACAGCTCAAATGTAGTCTATCAGGCCTTTTTCTGACCTCAGCAATCTGATCAGCGTCAAGTCGCTGGTGCTGACGGAGGTTAAGGACGGTATAATGACACGGACCTGCAAAGCCGACCGATTGAGGTATGACGAGTCATATTGCAGCGATGCCGTGATGGTCAGGCTCTGCACTCGCTACGTGGAGTTACGCACGGTGAGCCTCATTCAGAGGATAGGATGATACAATTTTCAGAATTCTATTGCGAATGGCAGAACCTTCCGCAATGGGATTTCCCTCTTTGGGGATTTAGCCGTAAGATATGAGCCAACAGCGACGTTCAGAAGTTCTCGTTGAGATTGCCAAATACACAGGGAGACGTGTTTCTGCAGCCCTTCTGAAACGCACTGCGGATTTCATCCCTGGCATTGAACGTTTTCACAACCTCATAACCGGCATCTTCAAACCAGCCTGGTCTGATTACGCACTCTCTATCATTATGAAGCTCGCCAGTCCGTATGATCATAAGGATGAGGTTAGATTTTGGGAGGATGGGCGTTGGTTGTTGACCTACTCGCCGCGCTCCGGTGGGCTCAATATTCCGGATAACAGGGCGTTGGTAAAATGTATGGACAACAGGGTTCCTCTTGCTGTCTTCGAACAAATGACCGAGAAGAGAGATCGTCAACATGGTTCCACCTATCGGGTATTAGGTCTGGGGTTAGTTACGAGCTACGATCCGAGTGACGATGTATTCATTGTTGAGAGTATTGATCAGTCTGCTCTGGAAGAAGTCACA
>JADGQM010000039.1 GCA_017881795.1 Syntrophobacteraceae bacterium | reverse complement strand
ATGCCCGAAAAGGTGATTACCCAAAAGCTGCCGAACACTATGAGACGGCCCTGAAGGCTTCGGGCAACTACCCGACTTCTGCCCTGCTTCAGGACGAACTGGCATCTTTAAAGTTGAAAATGAATGCACCAACCGATCAGAAGAGCAGCGGTCAGTAGTCAGCAAGCAGTTATGGGTTACCAGTTGTCAGTCTTGGGCGCTCATCGTGTTGCGTGTTGCTTTTGTATTGACAGGGTTTTGCAAACTCGGTATTCATTGGATGTCGTACGAGGAAGTATCTTGCTAAGAGGATAACATGACTAACCGGTTCTTTTACTTGTACCGTTTTTGTTTTTGGGGAGGCTTTTATTTCAGAAAGCCTGCCTGTGGGGCGAAGTAGGCTGAACCGGACTGGACACCGACTGAAACCATGGGTAGGCACACTGCGGAACCCATGGTTTTTTGCTTTTGTGATGCCGTGGATTCCCAGAATTCACGGCTTTTTTTTTGAAAGCAATCCACGAATTCACACGAAGAGGAAAAGCGAAGACACACGAATCCGGCTTTCGTGTATCCTGCTGGATTATATGGAATTATGGGGAGTTAATGACTCAGGAGACCGTACCAGCGAAAGTGAAGACAAGACCTTTGAAGGGAATCCACGAAGCAACACGAAAAGACAAATACAAATCCATTATTGCTGTGTCTTCGTTGATCTTCGTGTGTCTTCGTGGATAAAGGAAAAGGAGGACGAAACCGCATGATCTACAACATTGAATTTGAAACACTGCCCCGGGAGGCACTCGAAGCCATTCAATTGCGCCGCTTACAAGCCACCGTCCAGCGGGTTTACGCCACGGTGCCGTTCTATCGGAAACAGTTTGACGAAGCCGGCATCAGTCCTGGAGATATCAGAGCTCTCAAAGACCTGCAGCGCCTCCCCTTCACGACCAAACAGGATTTACGAGACAACTACCCCTTCGGCATGTTCGCCGTACCCATGGACAACGTGGTGCGCATCCACGCGTCATCGGGCACGACCGGCAAACCCACCGTGGTTGGCTACACCGCGCGGGATATCGATACCTGGTCAGAACTGATGGCACGGGCACTGGTCGCTGGGGGCGCTTCCCGCGGTGACATCATTCACAATGCTTATGGCTATGGGCTCTTCACCGGCGGCTTGGGGATCCATTACGGGGCAGAACGTCTGGGCGCTTCGGTTATCCCGATTTCAGGAGGGAACACCAAACGTCAGATTCTCATCATGAAAGATTTCGGGCCCACGATCCTCACCTGCACTCCATCTTATGCCCTTCATCTGGCGGAAGTTGCTGCTGAAAATGGCATCGGGTTTGAAGATCTGAAGTTCAAATCCGGAATTTTTGGCGCCGAACCCTGGTCGCAAAACATGCGTGATGAGATTGAGCGCAAGCTCCATCTAAACGCCATTGACATCTACGGATTAAGCGAGGTGATCGGGCCAGGGGTATCCATCGAATGCCTGGAAGCGAAGAGCGGGCTCCACATTTTTGAAGATCATTTCATCCCGGAAGTGATCGACCCTCAAACGGGGGAAGTCCTACCATATGGCGAAATGGGAGAATTGGTATTCACGTCGATTACCAAAGAAGCGTTCCCGATAATCCGTTACCGGACCCGCGACGTCACTTCGCTCAATGCCGACCCGTGCATCTGCGGGCGGACTCACGTGCGCATGCATCGGGTAACCGGAAGAACCGATGACATGCTCATCATTCGCGGAGTCAACGTGTTTCCATCGCAAATCGAGAGTGTCCTGATGGAGATGCGGTGGGTGGAACCTCACTACCAATTGGTTGTGGACAGAGTGGATAATCTGGATATCCTCACGGTGATGGTTGAGGTCGGCGAGCAAACCTTTTCGGATGAAGTCCGAAAACTGCAGGATCTCGAGAAGAAGATCTCTAAGAACATTAAAGAGTATCTGGGAGTCTCCGCCAAAGTAACACTGGTGGAACCGAAGAGTATCCCGCGAAGTGAAGGGAAGGCGCAGCGCGTCATTGATAAGCGTAAGTTTTAGAATCCCTTAGTGTTTCTTCAGGTTCTCTTTGTGCGACTTCGTGGATAACGGAATTCACAAGGTGATACGGCATTGAGCCATAGCATTGACAGAAAAGGAGGATCACCAATGCGAGTAGAGCAGATTTCGGTCTTTTTGGAGAATAAGGCGGGTCGCCTGTCAGAGGTTACCGGCATCCTCGCCGAGGCAGCAATCAACATCCGGGCTCTGTCGCTTGCCGATACATCCGATTTTGGCATCCTGCGTCTGATCGTAAACGACAATGTCAAAGCGGTAGAGGCCCTGAAGCAACGCGGGTTTACGGTAGGAAAGACCGATGTGGTGGCGGTTGAGGTGGATGACCGTCCGGGTGGTCTTCACCGCATCTTGCACTTCCTTTACAAAGCCAATGTCAATGTCGAATACATGTACGCATTTGTTCAGCAGAGCGGCGATAATGCGGTAATTATCTTCCGCTTCGATAATTTGGACGAGGCCGTAAGAGTGTTGATGGAAAATGGAGTGAAAGTGATTGCCGGAGAACAGCTTTATGCCATGTAAAATGGAGTTAAGGAGAGCGTCATGAAGCCAAATGGAGCCATCCTGATGAAGGGTTTGATAGCCCTGGTGCTGGCCTTGTCATTCGGGGCAGTGCCATCGCTGAGCTGGTCCAAAGATGCCTATAGAATTGGAGGAATTTTTGCCATTACGGGTCCCAGTTCCTTCCTCGGGGAGCCCGAAAAGAAAAGTATGGAGATGGTTGTTGACGAGATTAACGCTCAGGGCGGCATCGACGGCCATCCTCTGGAAGCGGTTATTTACGATACCGAAGGGGACCCCGGCAAAACCGTGCTCGCCACCAACAAACTCATCAGCAAGGACAATGTTCTGGCTATCGTAGGGCCCAGCCTCACGCCTACAACTCTGGCGATTGTCCCGATTGTAGAAAAAGAGAAGGTTCCTCTGATCAGTTGTGCCGCTGGGATCAAGATCACGGAGCCGATCAAACCCTGGGTCTTCAAGACGGCCCAGAGCGACGTGCTGGCGGTGGCTGCCATTTATCAGCACATGCAGAAGCAAAATATCAAGAAGATAGGAATCCTAACGGTCGAGAATGCCTTTGGTGAAAGCGGCAAGGAGCAGCTCCAGGCGCAGGCTGCGCAGTATGGCATCGAGATCGTTCAGGCGGAAAGCTTCGGTGGCAAAGACACCGATATGACAGCGCAGTTGACCAAGATCCGTTCGGCGCAACCCCAGGCCATCGTCTGCTGGGGAACCAATCCGGGTCCTGCAGTCATTGCCAAAAATGTTCAGCAGATGAACATTAAGATTCCACTTTATCAAAGCCACGGCGTGGCTTCCCCTAAATTCCTGGAGTTGGCCGGAGATGCCGCGGAAGGGATCATCCTCCCCACCGGCAAGATCCTCGTTGGCCAGCAGTTGCCCGATACGGATCCGCAGAAGAGCGTGCTGCTCAAGTATATCGAGCAATTTGAAAAGCGCTACCAAATGCCCGTCTCCGGCTTTGGAGGCTACGCCTATGATGCCATGCACCTGCTGGCGGCAGCCCTCCGCAGTACCGAGGGCAATAAGGAAAAACTCCGAGACGCCCTGGAAAAGCTCACGGGAGAGGTGGGAGTCACCGGCACCTTCAATTTTTCGCCGCAGGACCATAATGGTCTGGGAGCGGATGCGTTTGTGATGGTGCAAATTCAAAAAGGGAACTGGAAACTGCTCAATCAGTGAAATTGGCTTGTATGCAGGAGTTTCTTCAATATCTTTTCTCTGGTCTGACGAACGGCGCCATCTACTCTGTGATCGCCCTGGGCTTCACCATGCTTTACAACGCCACCGGCCTGATCAATTTTGCCCAGGGTGAGTTCGTCATGATGGGCGCCCTCAGCATGATTACGCTCTGGATGGGATGCCGCCTGCCGCTGCCTGCCGCTTTTTTTCTCTCGATAGCGGGCGTGTCCGTAGTGGGGCTTCTGCTGGAACGTCTCGCCATCCGCACGGTCCGCAAACCCCACCCCATTGTGTTGGTGATCATCACTATCGGTGCGTCGATTTTGCTCCGGGGCCTGGCCATGCTGATCTGGGGAAAGGATGCCCACAGTGCCCCGTCGTTCTCCCTCCATGCGCCTTTTGAAATTGCCGGGGCAACCTTGCTGCCACAAAGCTTGTGGATCCTGGCCGTCGTCCTGGTGATTGTGACCGGCTTGCAGCTGTTTTATCGCAAGACCCTGACGGGCAAGGCCATGGAGGCTTGCGCCATCAATAAGCGAGCGGCATCGCTGCTGGGTATACCCAGTGAGCGCATGGTCCTTCTGGCCTTTGCCATGAGCGCAGGGATGGGGAGTGTCGGAGGGATCCTCATTGCCCCTATCACCATGAGCAGTTACGACATGGGCATGATGCTGGGTCTGAAGGGTTTCTGTGCGGCAATGCTGGGGGGGCTGGGGAGTTCCTGGGGGGCGGTGGTCGGGGGAATGCTCCTGGGGATCCTGGAGGCCATGGCGGTCGGCTTTTTTTCCTCAAGCCTCAGGGATGCCATTGCCTTTTTCCTGCTGCTCCTCATTCTTTACGCGCGCCCGAGCGGACTCCTCGGAGTCAAAGCCGTGCATCGGTTTTAGAAGATAGTGAATAGTGGATAGTGGCTAGCCACTATCCACTTTTTCAAGGCGATCCAGTCCTATGAGCAAGATGAAACATGGGTTCTTCCTGCTGACCATTGTGATAGCCGGTATGGCAATGAGCAACTCTTACCATCTGCAGCTCCTGACCTTCATTGGCATCAATACGTTGCTGGCCCTGGGTCTAAACATGCTGATGGGGTACGCGGGGCAAATCTCGCTTGGTCACGCCGCTTTTTATGGGCTGGGAGCTTATACCAGTGCTGTTCTCAGCGCTACCATGAACTGGTCCCCCTGGCTGGCGCTTTTCGCTGCGATTGTGCTGACCACGCTGGTGGCTTTTCTGGTGGCCCTTCCGATGCTTAAACTTTCGGGTTACTATCTCGGCATGGGCACCTTGGGGTTTGGTATGATCGTCTTCATTCTGATTCGCCAATGGAGCACCGTGACGGGGGGAGATTCCGGTCTGGTGGGAATTCCTGCGCTAAGTCTCGGGCCGCTCTCGCTCGCCTCCGGGAAGGCCTATTTTTACCTGGTTTGGGCGGTGGTCTTGATGTGCTTCGTGATTTGTGAGCGCGTCGTCGATTCCCGAGTGGGAAGAGCTCTGCGGGCCATTCACGACGGTGAGCACGTTGCTGCCGCGATGGGAATCGACACCAGCCGCTTGAAAGTGGGGGTCTTCGTCTTGAGCGCCGTATTTGCCGCTCTGGCAGGTTTTTTATATGCCCATCTCGTCAGTTTCATCAGTCCGAATTCTTTTGACTTCTTGGTGTCGGTCAGGATTGTGACCATGGTCGTTATTGGGGGGATGGCGAGTATCTGGGGATCACTTCTGGGTGCCTCACTGCTGACGCTCCTGCCGGAATGGCTCCATGTCTTTACTGACTACGAAATGGTGGTCTACGGGCTCATTCTCATGACCATCATGATTTTTCTTCCCCAGGGTTTAACGCGCGGTCTGCTGGATCTCTATGAGCAATCACGGACCATTTATCGGCGCCCGGCGACCTCCCAAGAGCCAACCGCCAACCGCTAAGAGCTAAGAGCCACCTGATGAACAGCAGTGAACCGATTACCGGCACTCCTCAACCGCTTCTCAGGGTTAAGTCCGTTGGCAAATCCTTTGGAGGGATCCAGGCGCTCTGCAATGTCACTTTCGAGGTTGCCCCGGAGACTATTCATGCGGTGATCGGCCCGAATGGCGCGGGAAAGACGACGCTTTTCAACGTTATCACCGGGGCCTACGAACCTGAAGATGGGCAAATCGTCTATGAAAATAGAGAAATTCAAGGAAAGAAAGTTCACGAAGTGGTCGCTCAGGGGATCGCCAGGACCTTCCAGAACGTTGAACTTTTTGGCAGTATGACCGTCCTTGAAAACGTGCTGGTAGGCCGGCACGTACGCATGCACTGCGGATTCTTGGGGGCTATCGGCCGTTGGCCCCGGGTGCGAAACGAGGAACGGGAAGCTCGCGATTACGCTTGGGAATTATTGGAATTTGTCGGGTTGGAAAAGATGGCCCATCACCGAAGTGCTGATCTACCTTTCGGCTGGCAGCGCTTCCTTGAGATTGCCCGAGCCCTGGCCACGCAACCCCGTCTCTTGCTCCTGGACGAACCCGCTTCCGGCCTCAATGCGGTGGAAACTCAGCAACTCGGGGACCTGCTTCTGCAGATCCGGTCACGCGGGATTACCCTGCTTCTGGTTGAGCACGATATGGACCTGACCATGGGTATTTCGGACCGAATCGTAGTGCTCCACCAGGGGCGAAGACTCGCGGAAGGAACGCCCCGAGAGATCCAGTGCAATGATGCGGTTATTTGCGCGTACCTGGGCAGTGACGAAGACATGAGAGGACTGAGTTGAGATGCTGCGCGTGCGTAACCTGAAGTGCTATTACGGCAAGATCCGTGCGATAAACGGCGTCAGCCTCTCGGTTCGCCCGCGCGAGCTCATCGCTCTGATTGGCGCGAACGGCGCCGGCAAGAGCACTCTGCTCCAGGCGATCTGCGGTCTCATCTCGCACTGGGAGGGCGAGATTCTTTTTGAAAAGGTCTCACTTCGAGGCTTTAAGCCCCCTGCTATCGTTCAGCGCGGAATCTCGATGGTCCCCGAAGGCCGGATGCTGTTCGCGCCCATGAGCGTTCTGGACAACCTCCGACTGGGCGCCTATCTGCGCTATCGAAGACGGGATCATCACGGCATCGCCGAGGATCTGGAATCCGTTATGGACCTTTTTCCCATACTTCGTGAACGCGCCGGACAACCCGCCGGAACGCTATCCGGTGGAGAACAGCAGATGCTCGCCATCGGGCGTGCGCTCATGGCGCGTCCGCGTCTCCTGCTCCTGGATGAACCGTCGATGGGGCTGGCTCCTTTCCTGGTGCGCCTGATCCTGGACACCCTAGTGCGGCTGAAAGAACAGGGCATGACTATTTTGCTCATTGAACAAAATGCTCGAGCTGCCCTGCAAATTGCCGATCGCGGCTATGTTCTGGAAAACGGTCAGATTGTGCTTGATGGGGCCGCCGGCGAGCTGCTCGCGGACCAGGACGTAAAGCGGGCCTATTTGGGCAAGGATTATCGCGAATTCTACGAAGGGAGGGCTTGAGCGATGCCCATTTGGAATGCCAAAGAAGAATGCCTGGATGGGGAAGAGCGCGCCCAACTGCAATTGGAAAGACTCCAGAGCACGCTGAATCGCGCCTACAAAAACGTCCCCTTCTACCGCAATCTATTGCAGGCAAATGGGATCGAACCCGCACGGATTGAAACCCTCACCGATCTCCAAAACATTCCCTTTACGGCACGCGAGCATTTCAGTGAGAACTACCCTTATGGTCTCTTCGCCGTTCCGCTGCGGGACGTCGTGCGCATCCATATCTCCCAGGGAACAGCTCTGAAGCCAATTGTGAGCGGCTTTACCAAGTCGGATTTGGTCGTCTGGCGGGAATTGGTGGCCCGTGCTCTATTTGCCGCTGGGATGTCAAAAACCGACATTTTACAGATCGATGTCGACCCCGGTCTCATCAATTGGGGACGAGCCTACAAGGACGGGGCTGAAGCCATCGAAAGCAGTGTTATCCCGCTGACGATTCTGACCCCCGAAAAGCAACTCATGCTGCTGCGCGACTACAAGACGTCGGTGTTGATCACCAGCCACTCGGCGGCCACGCAGATGATGCATCTGGTGTTTCGAGCCAATCTGAATCCCAACGAGCTGGCCCTGAAAACGGTCATCCTGCTGGGAGAACCGCCAGATGTTGCAGTCCAGGAGCGCTTGAAGGACGAGCTTCACGTGAGGACCTGGGTGCATTACGGCCTGAGCGAAGTTCCGGGCCCGGCGCTGGCCTTTGAGTGTGAAGCGCGCCAGGGGCTCCATGTGAGCGAGGATCACTTTTTTCCGGAAGTTGTCGACCCGGAAACGGGCAGAGGTGTTTCGGAGGGGGAGGCAGGAGAACTGGTTCTTACTACGCTCTCCACCCGAGCCTTTCCGCTCATTCGCTTGCGCACCGGAGACCGGGTCCGGCTGGTGCCCGGCACCTGCACCTGCGGACGCACTCTGGAAAGAATCGAATGGCTCCCGTCGCGCACCGACGAAATGATGGTCATCAGAGGCGTCAAGATTCACCCTCAACAGATTCTCTATCTCCTTGAAAGAACGCTTGGATTTCTTCCCGATGCCTATCGCTTCCTGATCCGCAGCGAGGAACTCCGCGATTTCCTGGAAGTATGGCTGAAGGTGGATGAGGCCCTTTTCTCCGACGAGGTAAAAGGGATGGAGCGGCTCTGCCTCCGCCTTGGCAAGGAATTGACGCAAGAGTTGGGAGTTCCCGTAAAAATTCGCCTGAAAGAAGAAGGTTCCTTCCAGCCGCTGGGACCATCCCACCACATCGAAGATCTTCGCCAGCAAAGCCCTTATTGATGGTGGATCGCACGACAAGTCGATTGCTCCGGTGAGAAGATCTCTGCTACAGGTATTGATCGAACTCTGCCAAGAACGAGGAAGGTGCAGCAATTGCCGCAGCCCATTTCAACTGGCTCTGGGTGTCAGAAACAAGGGAGAGTTTTCGTAAACATTACTTCCAACCATTGAAGCTCCGCAACGCAATTATACTGATGCAACTTTGGTTTTTCCTGGCACTCCTTATGCGACAGTTAGATATGCAGGATAAGGATCTGGAGGTGCTGGTTGTGGTGAATCCGGTTTCTGGGCAAGCACCTAGTGCCGCAGAAGATCTCCTTTGGCCGCCCGATTTTTTCGAATCTACTGCCGGAGCTTTCCGAGATGAACCGCTGGAACAAAGGGGGCCAGGGTGATTACGACGATGGGGAGTCCCTCGCACGCACCACAGAAACAAGACTTGCTTGCTGACGACATCTCAATTGGGGATTTGATGGAGCTGTCCGTGAAATCGGGAGCTTTTGATTGGCTCGCAATCGATGAGCTTTGCGGCAAGCTCTACCGCTTGGCAGACATCCCGAGGGAGGAACGAAATGGGCTGGGATTCCTCATGGCGGTTTTCAGAAAGCGACTTGCCAGCAGCTTTGTTGCGTTCCAGATGAATCACGAACGTCGGCGGGATCTCATAGAAGCCCTCGAACGGGACATATCCGAATTCGATATGCAAATTCGAAGTCAGAGTTCTTTATACAGGGAAGAGGAAGAAGACGATGACGAGATCGATGTGGGGCAGGCGATGGATGAGGAGCGTCGCCGTCTGCTTCGGATCACCCATGATCCGCAGCGCCGGGATGGGCTCCAAGCCGAGCGTCTCTACCTTCAGGACTACATCATCGCGCTTCGGCAAATCCCTTTAGACAGCAACGTTCAGTGGCGAACTGGCTGATCGTCATCCCCCGACCGGCCCCACCCAGGATGAAGGTGGCTCGCCGATCAGAGCCAAAGAATGAGTCCGGCTACTAACCTGGGGAGATCCATACCTGCAAGCGTGGTTTGAGGCTATTCGGGGTGAACCATTGCCTGAGGGGGAACTTACCGGCAGTCTGAGTAAAGCGGTGGTTTCCGCGTTGTCACCTGAATCAGAAACTGGAATCTAGGAGATATGCCGGAGGTAAGTATGCGTAAATGGACCGGTTATTTCGAGTCGTAAGTAAATTCCCTCGGTTTTCGAAACCCCCAGACGATCCCGTAGTCGGTTGCCATCGCCACAATGCCATCTGGTTCAAATTCCCGAAAAACCTCGACCACGTCGGTTCCAAGATTCTTGATTTTCCACTGCGGGGAGCGAATCTCAACAGTTTCGCTTGGTTCAGATGTTTCTGGCTTTCCTTCTTCTCTCAATTCCGCCAGTCTCCCTGCTGCCCCTGGAGGTTGAGGAAACGTCAGGATCATTTTCCTTGGTTGCATATGGCCAAGCAGCCAGGAAGCTCTGCTAAGCCAGCCGACGTAGACCATTGCAAGGTGGCGGCCAACGTAGAAAAACACGCCGCCAGAAAGAAAGCACAGGGCCGGCACCAGCCAGCCGACAATTGATGCCGGGAATTGGTACGAACTAAACCAGTGCACCAGTCCGGTCAAGACGCCGACAAGCACGCACCCCCAGAAGAGCAAAAAGATGCCGGCAAGGAGAAACACCAAACCCAAAAAGAAGGCGATTCTATACTCTATTTTTAAATCCGGATGAATTCTGGAACTCATGATTTTCGCCCTGTTCCTTTGAAAATAGTGGTCAGTGACCGGTGTTTCGCAAGAGACTTTTCAACCCCGAGCACACGACGGCTTCATTTCGCTCTTTGCAGCTTCACGAATGTCTTTGATGAGGATATCAAACTCTGCGGATGTCCCTGCTCTTGGGTCATTGAAATCGGCGACAATCACCTCGTCCTTGAGTTCTTTCACCAAGAACTGTACGAGGCATTTTTTGCGCATCTCCCGGTACATTTTGCCCGGCTGTAACCGCGCTTGTTTGTAATCGCAGCGTGGCAGTTCACGGACCAGCGTTTCTTCATAAGCGCCAAATAATTCCTCAGGAGGCACTGTGACACGAATCTGATCACCGATCTTTTTGTCGCGAAGTGCGGTCTCGACCGAAGGGTACTGCGCATCGACTCCGTAGACAAAGCTGCACGTTTCGGGCGGCGACATAGCAGCTTGACCATCCGAGTCAATGGTGCTCACCTGATACTCGAGAGTCACCATCATACATTCTTTCACTTGCAGCATTCCTTGTCTCTCCATGCTTGTTGAAGATTTTTGCTTGTTAAATAACAATATTCCCTTGCTTGTCAATAAGGCTTGCCCTGTTTCGCGATTGACGGTAAGCAGGAGGATGATAAAGATGGTTTGAGGACACCCGGAAGGGATAGAACTTTTCGGGACCTGCTAAGCACGGTCCTATCTTATGGGCTTGAACCCAAACACAAATGACGCTTGCAGCATGTTGCTTACGATGAAGTCTCCAACTGAGATCGAACAACCCATCCGGCATAGCTTTCGCAATCTCTCCATGGTCCCAAACCTGGCGCATGGCGTGTTCACCCGCCACGGGGGTGTTAGTCACCAGCCCTATGCCACCCTTAACACAGCCTGGAACAACGGTGATGCTCCGGAATCGGTGCGGGAAAATCTGCTTCGGGTGAAAAGCGCCATCGGGGTCGAGCAACTGGCGGCCAGTTATCAGACTCACGGCGATACCATTCATGTGGTGGACGAGGAATGCCTTGCTCGAGCGACGGTGCGCTCGCCGGTTCTCTTTACCCCGCCAGGAGATGTACTGGTAACCAGACTTCGTGGAGTGGGGCTCCTGATCAAGATTGCCGATTGCCAGGCGATCTTTCTCGTTGATCCGGTGCAAGAGGTCATCGCCAACGTCCATTGCGGCTGGCGGGGAAGTGCCATGGATGTCCCGGGGAAGGTTGTCGCCTTTCTCTGTGACCAGTTTGGCTCCCGACCGCAGGATATTCTGGCCGGCATCTCGCCTTCGCTTGGTCCTTGCTGTGCCGAATTCAGGAACTATGCCGAAGAACTGCCGACTTCCTTGTGGTCGTTTCAAACGAAGTCTTCATACTTCGATTTTTGGGCAATCACCCGCTGGCAGCTTATGAGGGCAGGTTTGCGACCGGACCGCATCGAAGTCGCAAACCGCTGCACCGTTTGCGAATCACGGGATTTCTTTTCGTACCGCAGCGAAAAAACGACCGGGCGCAATGCCGCCGTACTGGCGTGGCGCATGAATTCCGAGGAATGAGCCCATGGCAATGGTTCAGGACGATGCACGGGTCGTCGACCAGCAAGAAGTGGCGGAACGAACCTTCCGGTTGCGGCTCCGCTCGGAGCGAATTGCCGTGACCGCGCGCGCCGGGCAATTCGTTATGCTCCAGGTCCACCATGGAACGGACCCTCTCCTCAAGCGTCCTTTTTCATTTCATCGAATCATGCCCGAGGAGGGTCTCATCGAGATCCTCTACCGCGTGGTGGGACGAGGCACGTGGTGTCTTTCACAGTGCTCTCCCGGAAATCACCTGAAGATCGTAGGGCCTCTTGGAAACGGTTTTACCCTTCCCGAAAAAGACGATCGCACCGTTGTATTGATTGCCGGAGGCATCGGCATTGCCCCACTGCACGAGTTGATGGTTCAGCTCACTTCAAATCTTCAGGCAGATAAGCGCCACGCAATTCATCTGTTCTATGGTGCGCGCACGGCGGCCGAACTCATTCCGACGCACCTTTACAGCCGCCTGGGGATCATGGTCCACTGCAGCACGGATGACGGGAGTTCCGGCTATCAGGGTTACGTCACTCAGCTCTTCGAGCTCATGGTTAACCAGGAGCGCCATCGCCCCGCGTTACTCTACGCATGTGGTCCCCTCGTGATGTTGTATCACGTGGCCAGGTGGTCCCTGGCACAAAACGTTCCTTCCCAACTTTCTCTCGAATCCCTGATGGCATGTGGTATCGGGGCCTGCCTCGGCTGCGCTCTGCCTGCTCCACACCCGGATGATCCGATGACCGACAGTTACCTTCATGTCTGCAAGGATGGCCCTATATTTAAAGCAGGATCAATCGCATGGACCAAGCTTCAAAGACAACCGACCACCCCCCAGATCTATCTGTACAATTAGGGCCGCTCCACCTGAAGAACCCGGTTATGGTGGCATCCGGGACCTGCGGATACGGAGAAGAGTATGCCGATTTCCTCGAACTGGGGCAGTTGGGCGCTGTGGTGGTCAAGGGAATTTCGCTTCGACCCCGTCCGGGCAACCCTCCTCCTCGCCTGGTGGAAACCCCATCGGGGATGATCAATGCCATCGGTCTCGAAAACGTTGGCGTCGCAGCTTTCCTGACCGAGAAGCTGCCTTACCTGCGGACACAACAGGTCCCGGTGATTGTGAATATTCTGGGGAACACCGTCGAAGAGTATGTTGAACTGGCGACACGCCTGGATGGTGTTGACGGAATTGCCGCTTTGGAGATCAACATCAGTTGCCCCAATGTCAAGAAAGGCGGCGTCCTCTTCGGCACCAATCCCGAGGCTGCAGCAGGTGTGGTGCGGGCAGTTCGCCGAGCCACTGCGCTTCCGCTGATCACCAAGCTCACTCCGAACGTCACCGATATCCGGGCAATCGCCAGAGCTGCAGTGGACGCTGGAAGCGATATGCTTTCCTGCATCAACACCGTGGCCGCAGTGGCCGTTGACATTTTTTCGCGACGTCCCAAGCTGGCAAATATCGTCGGCGGGCTTTCCGGGCCGGCGATCAAACCCATCGCCCTGCGCTGCACTTATGAGGTCCTCCAGGCCGTTCAGTGTCCGGTAATCGGCATCGGAGGGATAATGACGGCGACGGACGCACTTGAATTTCTTTTGGTAGGGGCCAGAGCCATTCAGGTGGGAACAGCGAACTTTATCAATCCTCGGGTCACCCTGGAGATCATCAAAGGGATGGAGCGGTTCCTCCGCGTTGAAGGTCTGGAGAACATCGGGGATTTTATTGGCGCCCTGGACACCCGGTGTGTCTTTCCGTTTGCGGAGGAGGCATGCGATTTGGAGACAATGATGAGTAAGGAGTAAGGGGGACCTGACTCCTCGGTTGACTGGCTGAAAACACTCGTGACCGGTTCTTTTCAAGAGCCAAGAGCCAAGAGCTAAGAGCTAACAACGTGTGTTCTCTCAGGGGTTGGTGAAGAAATCCCTTCCCGCCTGAAGACATGCTTCAATGGCTTTTGGATGCCGGAGAATCGCTCCGCGCTCTTCAATTTCCCTGAAGCAGAGCTCGCCCGAAGGGTGAACGCCCACAGCGTCAAAGAAGTACTTCACCGTAAGCATCGAACATTCAAACAGCCGTTTGCCTCGCGTCGCGCCGGCAAGCAAGAGGAAGCCCTTGCGCTTCGGCCTCTCGGAAACAACCTCTCCCCCCTTTCGGGCCAACTCACGCTTCATGTAGAGAGCCTGAGCCCGATCGACGAGGAGCTTGAGCTGAGCGGTAATCCCGTAAAAATAGATGGGTGAGGCGACCACGATGCGCTGCGCTCGCTCCAGGAGTGGATACACGATCTGCATGTCATCCTTTTGGATGCACTCTCCAGCCTTGTCACAGTGTCCACACCCAAGACACCCCCGGATTTCCAACTCGCGGACATAGAGCTTATTGATCTCCCCGCCTGCTGCTTGGGCCCCCTCCAAGAAAGCATCCAGCATAAGATCGGTATTGCCTGCCTTCCTGGGCGATCCATAAATTCCAAGCACCATCCTGGGATCTTTCCCTTTTGTGGGTAAGGAAGCTCCGGTCAATTAATGCCCGTAGCCCCCGGTTTCAACGCGCATAAGGCGATTATTCTCGAAGAAGAGGACCCTGATGAACTGATTCGGGCCAAAGTCGTAGGTCCATTGCTCCACCGTCACGAAGAACACCGCTGCAAAGGTCGGGTTCTGGAGATAGAGTCGGCGCCCGTCCGGAAAGGGCTGGATCGAGTAAGGCTCAATGCGGTTTTCTACCCAGCTTTCCGCCCAGGCCGGATCGCCGCACTTCCATAATACTTCATACTTTGAGTCCCCGGTGGCCACCAGGCGGTTTCCGCACCTGAAAGCGGAGACTTCATTGGCGACCATGAGCATCACAAAGATTATAAGCACCACACGGTAAGGCAGCTTCTTCATTGAGCGCACTCCCTTCTCCTCTGCTTCTGTGGCAACAGTCCAAAAGCCGGGAACGAAAAGCCGAAAACTCAGAGAGTAGCCTGCGTTCTTGCTCACTCTAACCCAGATATCAAAGGGATAATGAGCAAGTTTCTCCAGTATAGCCCCTGCGGGCAAAACTGTTGAGTCAAGTAGTCAAGTCTTCCATCAAGGTTCAGGCACTGCAGCCTGCCCTTGCTCCAATGCCGGCGCCAGAAAGTCCTTCACCTGCTCGAGTAGAAAGGGATAAACCAAGGCTGTTCCGCCCACAATGTGACCATTATGGAGATAGTCCTCCGTCCCCCAGAAATCGCTCACGTAGCCTCCAGCCTCGGTGACCATGAGGCTTCCTGCAGCCACATCCCAGGCTTTAAGGCCGGCCTCCCAGAAGCCATCAACTCGTCCGGCTGCCAGATAGGCCAGATCAAGAGCTGCCGCTCCCGCCCGTCTGATGCCGCTGACCTTTTGAAAAATGCTTCTGAAAGTGTTCAGGTATGGTTCGAGAAGAGGTCTCGTACGATGCGGAAAACCCGTCGCGACCAGCGCGTCTTTCAGGGCTGGAGGCTCGCTGGTGTAAATCCGCTTACCGTTCAGATAAGCCCCGCCCCCACGCCGGGCACAAAAGAGCTCCTGCCGCACCGGGTCCAATACGAGACCAAGCAACGGTCGCATGTCTTCGCAAACGGCAATCGAAACCGCAACAAAGGGGAAGCCATGAATGAAGTTGGTGGTTCCATCGAGAGGGTCAATAACCCAGGAGATGCCAAGCTGTAATCCATCATTGGCAGTTTCTTCGGACATGATAGAGTGATCCGGAAAGTGTTTACGGATTCGATCTAATATTAGAGTTTCACTCTCTCTGTCCACCGTCGTGACATAGTCGAATGGGGCTTTGGCCTGAACCTGGGAAAAGGAGATGCTCCCAAGTTTGTCTCCAATAAGTCTCCCGGCCTCGAGAATTGCTGCTCGCGCTACTTTCTCAATTTGATCGAGCCTTGCTTCACTGGATGGCATCGTTCTTTCTCATCAAAAGGCTGTCTTCAACCATCTATTGTTTCACATTGAAGGTGTGCGCAGCTTGCTCGCTGAGCACTGTTCGAATCAGACCGATGATTTCAGGTTCGCAAACGAGTTGGGCCTCTTTTTGAAACAAAAAAAGCCCAGGACGACGGTTGTTTAACCTAAGCATCGGCGAATTCGGAAGGCATACAAAAAGACCGAGGGACACCGCGACATCTCTCCACCAGCCTCAATCCCTATTAAAGAATTTAGGATAATACACACTGAAGCTGGGGTAATATTTCTTGACCACTTTGATGTACGTTCCATCCTGTAAGATTTTTCTAAAGAATTCATTGAAACTTTCCCTGAGCAGAACGCTATCGTTGGCAAATGCACAGGCCATGTCCTGAACAGGGGAAAGGGGGCCGATTATCTTAATCTGACCAGGCCACTTCTCCAGGGCGATCAGGGCATCGGGCATGTCGAGCAAGGAAAGATCCACATCCCCCTTGACGATCTCGGAAGCTATTCTCCCCAGGTCTCCATCGAAGGTGTACGCGGTTGCACCGGTCTCGTGCAAATTATAGAGGGCCGGATCGAGGCACGTATCGACTTTGCCCATGACTCGATGTCCCTTAAGCAGCGATCTGACGGCAAGGATGTCGCTCTCGATATTGCCGGTAGGTTGAATAGGTTGTATTGGTGAATCGAATCGGGCAGTGAGCCAAATTTGCGTCCAGAACGTGGGAAGCGAGAAGGTTACCATTTTCTGCCGCATTGGAAGAATGGTAAAACCATTGGCGATGACATCTCCTTTTATGGGTATCTCCGCGACAACAACGACATGGTCTCCTTTTGCATCAAACTTCTTTCCGGTAAGATCGCCAATCACGGTCTCCCAGGAAGTGGGGACATACTCATATCTCACTCCGAGATGTTGAGCGAAAAGTCTCATCAATTCAACGTCAAGACCTTCCTTTCCGTCTTCGGACACAAAATTGGCGTAAGGAATTCCCAGGTGCCGCAACACACCCTTCTCCCTTATACTGGGCAGGTCATCGGCGAAAACCGGGCCACCAAAGTACAGAAACGTGGCAATGAAAAATAATGTGATGGCAATGATTCTGGCTGCAAGAGGGAATCCCGTTCTCCGAAACATCTTGCCCTCCTCTCGAGACAGGCTTCGATCCAAGAACTGTTAGACCTCTTATACTTTCTTTCGTTCCCAGCTTCTGGGTTTTGCTCTCTTAAATTCTGAACGTGGTCATTTGTGGATTATTCTATCACTAATAATCACGTCGGTAAACCGCTGGCCTTTTGGGACCTCACCTTTACATTTGGTCGTTCGATCGAGGACACAAAAGGAACTTCCCACTGGAGAACCACCGATTTTCCATTCGGGAGGTCTGAATAAAATAGAGAGTCAATCTAAATCACAGGAGACGAGACTGCAAGCACTATATTGTTTTCTTCAAAAACCGTAACGACTCATCTTTTGGCAATCCCCAGCGACACATTCGTGAGCCCGGATAGAGAGGTGGTCATCCCAACCAACCTGGCATGACCGGAAGCAGGGACCCCTTCAAAGACTCTTGGAAAATCCCTCAGGGGTCCCCAGCATTTCCAAACTTCTGTCTCGCCACGGGAGACCGACCTGGTGCCTCCGCGGTTTCCTCTCAAAGGCTGGGTGTTACTTGCCCGCGATCACCGAAACCTCGAGCAGCGCATTCTTGGGAATGTTTTTACCTACAACACTGGCCCGTGCCGGCGGGACGAATTTCGGTTTATGGCCGCAATCCCATTGTGAGCAAGTGGGGGAGTTTAAACATGTGCATCCGAATGCCTCCCCGTAAGTTTGGTTGAACACCGCACTGCTTGCGGCAAACGTACCACTTACATCACCGCTGTTCAGATAGACGGTCGTCATAATGATATCGCCTAGGCTCAAGCCTGCCTCATCAAGGATGGCCTCGATGTTTTTCATGACCTGTTCCGTCGCAACCTTGGTGTCGTTGAGCGGAGTTACCAATAACCCAGTCGCAGGGTCAATGGGAATCTGGCCTGAGACGAAGACAAGATTGCCAAACTTTATGCCCTGAGAGTAAAACCCGAGTGGTGCAGGAGCGGCGTCGGTGTAGATGTCCTTCGGTTCTTTGGCGAAGGCGACGGTGGCAAGGACCAGGACTAACGACAGGGCCAACACAACTTTCATGTTCCTTTTGTTCATGGCATTCTCCTTTTGCTTAAGAGCCCCAGAAGGGCTCATCCAAAATTATGGGTTCATTAGAATGTCACACTGTGCCGGAGAATACCGCAGGGGCGTCGGCAAAGTCCACAAGTCTTTGTGTTGATGTATCGGTAAGTGATTGAAATCACAAGGCGGGGAAAGCTGATTCGGCAAAGCCCTCATCAGCCACGAATTATAATTTGGTCTTAATGCCTCAACACCCTGATATGCGGGCATGCTTTTCCCACGGCAGACCCGGAGCGGCGTCTTCAAAACTGCAAGAGGTAGTCTCTTTTAAGGTCTTCCGAAATCGCTCTAAAAGCGGTACAATCCGATCCGGCAAGAATTGAACCGTCATGCTCCCTCACTGCGCTTGGTCGATACCTTCAGTGGCATAGGCCTTCTCCCCATTGCCTGATAAATGACCTTTGCGGCTTATGCACGTTTGGAGGGAGCTCGCTCATTCGCTGGTTCCCAAGCTCCAGCTTGGGAACCAGCTTTAAGAGGAATTTTCAGACAGCCTCCAAGAGGTTTTTCAGGTTTATGAAGGATCCTCCGAGTTGGCTTCAGGTAATGATCGCGGCTATTTTCCTTGTCACCTCAGGGTGTGAAACGGGACCGGTGCGTAAAACTGAGACCGCCGACAGCCAGGCTCACGGTGTTACCAAGGGGGCTTTCAGAGGAAAGTGGTGGAACTATTACGAGCGGGGTGTTTCCTATAGCGATGGCCATTTTTGGAAAGAAGCCGAGGCGGATCTGCGGGCCGCTCTTGACCGGCGGGACGAGGATCAGCGACGGGCGAGAACCTACGGGATGCATTTCGTTGACTACTTTCCGCACCGCGAACTGGGGGTGGCCTTTTTCCACGAAGGGCGATACCAGGAGGCCATCCATGAGTTGGAGTCTTCTCTCCGAAACGAGAAGTCGGCAAAGGCTGAATTTTACCTCGACATCACCAGAAAATCCCTGATCCAGCAAAACCATGCCGACCTCCGTCCTCCTGACATTGACCTCCGGTCGCCGCTTCCAGGTTTGCTTACCAATCATGCTTTCGTTTCCGTCTCCGGGACCGTGCGAGACGATACTTATGTCAAGAGCATCGCCGTAAGCGCCGCCCCCATCCGCGTTGACCTGGCGGCGCCCGAGGTTACTTTCGTCACGGAAGTGCCGCTCAAGGCCGGGGAGAACGTTATTCGGGTCGAAGCCACTGACTTGAGCGGAAAGCAGACCGCCGTCGAACGCCGAATCCGTGTGGACTTCCAGGGGCCGATTTTGAGCATTGATGAACCCGTGGAAGGGGGCACCATATCCCGCCCCGGGGTCAGGCTCCGAGGCCATGCCTATGATGAGTCGGGCCTCGAAGAAATCCTGGTGAATGGACGTCAGATCTTGAAAGCTCCGGCTCAGGAGGTCGCTCTCGACTATACCGTACCCTCAGCCGACGGTCTTGACAGAGTCGTCATTCAAGCAAAGGATCAGGCCGGCAATCGGACTACGGCCGAGATCCATCTTTCCGGAGGGCACGCTTCTTCGCAAAGATTTCTTGTGGCATCCCTTGATCCCTTCCGCCTGGTATTGCTGGGCAATGTTCCAGTGCAGCAGGACACCATTCCCCCGTCCATCGAGCTCAAGGGTTACATGGGCGAGCAAGTCACCTTTCTGGATCAGGTTTATCTGGAAGGCGTTGTTCGGGACGAGGGGGGCATTGCGTTCCTGGCAGTCAACGGTCAGACTATTCTCAGAAAGGCGGGAAAGAACGTCTATTTCAGCTACCTGGCGAAGCTCGATGAAGGCGACAACACCGTCGTGGTTGAAGCCAGGGACCTCGCTGGAAACTGCACAGAAAAGAAAATCGGGTTCCACCGGCAACTCCAGAAAGTCAGGGAAATCGGATCAAGGCTAAGTGTGGCGCTGTTGCCAATGGAGCGCAAAGGCGTGCCCGGACTTGGTGCTGATGCCGTGGAAGAGGCATTGCTGGCGGAGCTCATCGGTGGCCATCGTTTCAGAATGGTGGAAAGGAGGAGGCTGGAAGAGATACTTCGAGAACAGAAACTGAGCGGGAGTGAACTTGCTGATCCCAACGCAGCCGTTCGTGTCGGCAGGATCATGGCGGCAAACTGCGTGCTTATGGGGACCGTGCTGGAAAAGGAGGCGTCAGTCGAAATCTACCTGCGAGTAGTGGATACCGAGACTTCCCTGATTTTGACCGCAGTTGATGTTTACGGGGAGGATATGAGCCGTGAGATGGTGAGGCTGCTCTGTCAGGGGCTGATGACCAAGCTCCTGGATGAACTGCCTCTGGTCGAGGGCCTGGTGGTCACGGTTAAAGGCAATCAGGGGATTGTGGACCTCGGGCAGGAAAAACATGTCAAGAAGGGCATGCGCGTGATCATCTTCGAAGAAGGAGAACCCGTCCGCCATCCGCTGACCGGAATGGTGCTGGGCTCCGATGTGGCGGAAATCGACCACGGCGTGATCCGGGCCGTGCGAGAGCAAATGTCGGATGTGGAACTGTTCGGCAAAGAAGCGCAAGGCCGCGTAAAGCCAATGCATAAGGTGATCACGCAGTGACGCGGAACTAGTGAAAGGGCTTTGTTTTTGAAACTGCAGCACGTCTAAAGACAGGAAGGAGAGCGCTTATGGTTCGGATTCATGGAGAATTTGGAGAATTTAAGGAACACCTCCCCGCAACGGTCACCGTCAGCGGGGTCGTCATGGAGGTCAATGAGAATACGGTTTCGTGCCTTGGAGCAGTTTCGGTCTTCACGAGATTTATTGAAGATGAAAGAGATGGCAGATTTGTGCCAACAGAAGAAAGTGCGATTACTTGTACTGATATTAGTGGTAGGTTTAATATAAGTGATGTTGTAACATTTACTGATATTAGTGGTAGGTTTAATATAAGTGATGTTGCAGCATTTACTAGAACATTGCCCATAATGTTTCAGGTAGATAAGTATATACCTAAATCCATATTAATACATGTAAATCCAGAAACTAATGAACAGAATGTTAGTGTAATTATTCAATTGGATCGAGAAAGTATAATGGATTAGGGGGGGCAGACATGTGGGGTTATGTCGGAGGAATAATATGGCAGTTGAATAAGAAGACTGGCCTATGGAACAGATCTAACAAGGCAAGTGTCTATGCAAATGAAAGGTTAAGACCTATGGCTATTAGCAATATAAAGGGTGAATATATGTTCTGTCTCCCTGGTGGAACTGCAATCACTAGTCTGACATGCAGTAAAGGTGTATATAAGAAATGGATATATCCATATGTGCCATTTCCAATTAAAACTAATACAATAATACCTATGGATATTTATTTGTTATAATAATAAAAACAAATGATGTTTAGAAGTTAAGCATTGAACATAAGCTAAAAGGGATGAGCTGAGCTATCAATAAGATCAGCAAGGGCGTGAAGCGATGATTTTCGTCTAGATCGTATGGTCAATAATTCTCGTCGGCATTCTACCGTATTTGCGGCGGCATAAGTGGGGTCTGCTATGGTTCGTCA
>JADGQM010000194.1 GCA_017881795.1 Syntrophobacteraceae bacterium | reverse complement strand
CTCCAAAACCCACAGCCGCAGGTTCTCCTCGTCGGAGGGCGCATCAAGACTCAAAATGATTCTCTCCGCCAGCTTGGCCCGCGTATCAAGGTTAAGTTCCATGATCTCGGCTTCGAGTTGCTCTGGATTCATCGGTTCTCCTCTCTGTGTAACCGTATAGCGTGCCTAACTGGTGCGAAACCAGGCGGCCAAAAGGCTTTTGACCTGTGCCACCAAATGTGCCTGGCCTGGTTTCGCGCTCACTTCGCGCCTTTGGTCGGCTGTCCCTCTGCTATAAGCTTCCTCTATTCAGCGGCGCATTGAGTGTCTACCAGAGTAACCGACCACCAAAGTTTCTTCCACACCCTCAATTTCGTATGAGCCCATTTTTCAAAAGCTGGTCCAATGGTGTCAAATGCCTACCGCGATCCTCCGCAGAAGAGTTGCTGCTCTGTCAAATACTTGGCCGGGCCCGACCCCGTCTCCGGCCCATCTGAGCGCCAGTCGCCCTCTTTCTCAGGCCCTTGGCAGGACCGATCAGGACGCCCTCGCCATGGCTGATATTGTAACTTTGTCTGTCGTCATACATTTGCCTCCCCTACGCGAACACTCGCCATAACCAGCGGACAGCCTGAAAGCTTTGGGTGAGACATCGCCACCTTCCACCGGGCCTATGACATGGTTAAGGATGGGATCACTGGCAAGTGGGGGGATCACGATCCCCTATAGCAGTATTCCGGTAATGTCAAGTACTTAGTCGGGTAGACGAGGGAGTTGCCTACCCTCGCCCCCCACAGATCCGGACTTGCGCAATTGACGCATCTTATGTGCTGCAGCACATAAAGTGCGTTATGTGACGACCGCACTTATGTTGCGAAGGTCTTTCAAGTAGTTGTTCTCTCAAAGCTTCTTGCACAGGGCCGTCACATAAGCAGGGGTAGCAATGGCACTATAAACAAGGGAATATTCATCACCTTGACCCTGATATGGCGTTACCGCGGTCGCAGAACCTCAGCAAATCATACAGGGCAGGGCACACGCGAGTAACACACCCATAGGCAGCTGTGAGGCCGTGGTTTCAATTGAGTGAGTAAAACCCAGAAGGTCGAAGCTCTCCGCCACCGCTACAGGGTCAGAATCTCCCCCGCGGCCCTCAGGCCGCGTAAAGGTGACGAGCTTGGTTTTCTCCGGGTGCAGGGCCAATCCATACTTCCCGAAACGCTTCGGCAGGACTGCCATAACACGCTTCGCATCTTGCAGGGAAGAAAACACCATTACCGCATCATCCGCATAGCGGATCATAAAAGCCTTTCCGGCAAGGCAAGACGTCCCGCTCGAACCACTTGTCCAATACTTCATGAAGATAGACGTTCGCTAAGATAGGCGAAATGACTCCATGAACACAAAAGATAACTTCGAATTCAGTATAGTCATTCCATATCAACATCGAAATAAAGCTTGAAAGCTTCGGAAATACGCAAGTTGCACTGGCAAGAGTCTAAGCGAAATTGTGACCCAGGCACTGGAGGCCTTTCTCCATGGAATTCATGGACGCGGCTAATAGCAGGAAATCTGCAGCCAGAGGAATCCAGTTGGAATACAGTTTTGACCGCTTGTCAGACAGGAAAATCATCCAAGCTTATCAGCTTCTTATTCCCGTGAAGACATGGGTAACGGGTAGTGGAGCCGAGAGGAGAAAGGAATCTGGGGAAAGCTTAAGGCATGAAGCCGGCAGCAATTTACGCACGAGTGTCCTCAGAACGGCAAAAAGAAGAGCATCCTATCGCAAGCCAGATAGCAGCTCTGATCGAGCATGCAAGAATGAAGGCTACACTATTCCCGATGAATGGATCTTCCAGGATGAGGGTTATAGTGGTGCAATGCTTGTTCGGCCTGGGCTGGAACGGCTGCAAAAACGCATCGATGCGGCCAGGTGCGAGGCGGATAGCAATCGGGGCTAGGTGAGCGTCGGAATCAATCATGACACCGCCGAGTTCGCAGTCGCGACTATTCTGTCATTGGTGGAAGCGCATAGGGCTTAGACTTTCACCCCAGGCCACTGAATTGCTGATCTCGGCTGATGGGGGCGGTAGCAATAACCGTCGTGTGCGCCTCTGGAAAATCGAACTCCAGAAACTGGCTGAAGAGCGCCACATGATCATTCATGTCTGCCAATTCGCCCCTGGCACCAGTAAATGGAACAAGATCGAGCATCGCATGTTCTGCCATATGAGCGAGAATTGGCGTGGTCGTCCCCAAGAAAGCCGAGGTGTGGTCGCGAAACTCATTGCCGACACGGACACGGAAAAGGGGCTGAAAATCTAGGCTGAGATTGACGATACGCTCTATTCTACAGGTATCAAAATCCCTGATAAGGATATGGCAATATTGGCGATCACTCGCGACCAGTTTCACTGCGAATGGAATTACAAAATTTGTCCGAGAAACAGCCTATAGTATTCAGTTTATTTTTGCCAGACTCCTTAGCGCACTTTATTTTCCGTTTCGTGAGGTGACCCCTTATTCGAGCCGAAAAAAATGTCTTGACGAAGGGGTCCCCCAGTTTTGGACTTGCCGACCCGCGAGGACCGATCCGCACTCGTCAATCCTGTTTGTCTGTGATACGGAGAAGAAAGCCTCTTCGGTGAAGCTCTTTTATACAATCGTTCACAATTGAGTAACAAAGTGCCAAATCGAACTTTTCGGGGCTTTCATCCGACATTTCTTCACCCAGTTGCTTCACGAGATCGTTTGGCGTTTTTCTCCCGTCCAGGTTCTTCATAATCCACACCGCCAACGGGGACAGTTCAAAGGTTTGGTCCAGATCGTAATCGTAGAGGAGGATGTAATCTCCGTTCCTTCCAGTGTTTCTGGAATCTTTTTCAAACCATTTTTCGGGGGCGTGAGCGAAGGTGCCGACCGTTTGTCGACGGCCTGAGACGAGTCTCCGTGTCATTAAATCGTTAGAGTCATCTAAGGCAGCCGGCAATGATCGATTGTTATCACCGTACAGTCCTTTCATCGCCGAGAAGCCTGCGCGATGAATGAAAATCAACGTATGGGCGTTGATGGAAAGACCCGCATGGTAATACGGAGTCCTCTCCAGTAATTCTTCCCGCAGGCCGGATCTCATTGAGTTGGCATGCGATGCCACCGGACCATAATGGTATTTGACGGCAAGCGGTTGGCGATCGCGCTCCACGTGCTCAATGCCAAACGCTTCGGGTTCCCTGTCGACCATCGAACCCTTATGCAGTTCGAATACTCCAAATGAAAAGGTAGCGGCTCCATGCATTTGCTTTCTTATAAACTGTGCGGTCTCTTCGGCATCTTCCTGTTGTTCACCCGGAAAGCCAAAGAAGAATTGCAGGTTGAACGCGATCTCGTGTCTGCGGCAGTCCTGCAAAATCCTCTCGATTTGATCTTGCCGAATCCCTTTGCTCATAAGCGCTAGTATATGAGATGAGTGCGACTCGAGCCCAAATATCAAGTTCAAGCATCCCGTTTCTTTCATTTCTTTGAGTAAATTGGAGGTCAGGGCCTTCTCGAAACGCAGTTCGCATTGGTAATAGATATCGGGGCCCTGGCTTTTGAGCCTGGAAACGAGTGCTTCCAATGTTGACGGCGCGACGCAATCGTCGGCAAAGGCAATGTATTTGGCCCGATGCTTGAAGACGAGGTTCACAATGTCGTGATGAATCAGCTCTATGTCACGCTGCCGATATCCCGTTCGCATGGCTGCCGAAACGCAACAGAAGCGACATTTCGACCAATAGCATCCTCTGGAAGTGTAAAGCAAAAAAACTGGTTCAGGGGCGAGATAGAAATCTAGAGGCAAACCTTCGTAATCAGGAGTTGGGAGACAATTTATATCTTCCTTCTTAACAGGGTTTTTCCTTATCGTGGTTCCTTTCCGGTAAACGAGATTGGGAACAGTGTCGAGTGATCCGTGGGTCGAGAGAGTTGCCATCAAAGCAGCCAGTGCGGTTTCACCTTCGAAGGCAATAAGGTAGTCGCACCAACGAAACAATCCTGGGCAACTCTCCAGTCCATCGTACCAGAGACTGATCATATTGCCGCCGAAAACGACCGGAACATGCGGGCAGTGCTCTTTGATGACGGACGCCAGAGTCGCCGACGCCAAGACCTGGCTTCGGTATGTTACGGAAATACCGACCAGGTGAGGTGATGCTTTGTTCAGTTCGGGGAGGGTGTGCGTCTCAAAAAATCTGCGGAACGGGTTTCGCTCCTCTTCCATGACCCACTTTGCCAATTCGGCAGTCGTCGAGAAGGCGGGACCTGTCGCATTGGAGAAACCCAATCTCAAAGGGTGGGCCCCAGCCGAGAGGATTTCCATGGCGTCATAAATGGTCCTCTTATTACGATTGAGAGGGTCCAACGCAGAAAAGGTGTCGGTTTTCCGGAGCGCTTCAATCGCTGAGTCGATGTTATCCAAAACAAACGGGGCTTTTAGTGATGCCCTTGCAAGCAGACCATATTCCGCCGCCATCTCAGGTTCTAAATGATTCTGACGATTGACCTCGTTCAATCGCTTCTCGATCACCTCCAAAACATTTCCAAGGTGCCTTGAGTTCAGCATCTGGCGCACAAACTGGATATTGGCATCCATCTGCTTGACCGAGTTCCAGCCGCGCTCTCGTAAATAACCGGTGAGTGCCGGTAGACTGGAGTAGGGCTGAGTGGCATCAGCCAGTGGCGGAAAAATTAAGACGAGATTCAATATCCATTCTCCCAATTGAGAAAGCCAGCCTCGAAGAGTTGGGTGTAGAATCCGAATATGGTTTCCCGGTTTTGTTCGCCGAGCGCATGGATGATGTCATCAAGGCTATATAAACCATTGCACGGCTTAAGCAGAAGCAGTCCGTGGTCACCGACTTCCACCAACTTCTCCGTTTCGGGATCAAAAAGATAATTTGTTGGGCATTTTTTGATCTGGTCTTTGAACTCATTGCCGAAGCTGTTTGTCAGATTGTGACGTATTTGATCGAGATTGAAAGCCAAAGTCTGGGGGACCGCAGGTTCAGTCACTTTCGGGAATATGTGTGCTGGGTGAGGGAGGTCCACTGGAGACGAAAGAGCTCTTGCCGATGGGCTCTCATCACAGGGCAAAAAGATAAGATGAAGCCGGGAAATGAGATAGGTTTCGATCAGAGAGCTAATTTTGACTCTATGTTTGACCTCGTCCAGGAATGTGATGGCTTCTTTGCGGTCAAGTCCCTCCGAGACGCCGTAGTCAGAGTAAATCTTAAGGTCTTCATGGGGATTCGAATGCACTCCGACAATGCCGTAGTTTTGCGGATTGGCATAAACCGGAGAACGCTTTTCAAGAATAAAGTTGGTAAAAGAAATGTGAGTGATAGCGTCGGCGTGGCGTCCTATAAAATCAATGGTTCTCTCGGCTTCCTCCCGAGTTTCAGTGGGAAATCCAGTAAAAAACATCACAAAAGTCCTGATTCCTGCTTCATGGCAATGGGTGAGTATTCGCGGCGCGAATTCCGCTGAAATCCCTTTTTCCATGAGATCCAGGATTCTCTGCGCGGCCGATTCGAGACCAAAAATCAACATCAGGCAGCCGCCCTCGGCAAGAGTGCTGATTAACGCTCTATTCAGGGTACTTTCCAGACGGGCCTCGCCAAACCAACGGTAAAGAGCTTGGTGACTTCTTATATATTGGGCCACGGCATATGCTGTGGAGGGAGGGATGGCCTCGTCAGTGAAATAGAAGGATTCGGCGCCAAACTGTTTTGAAAGCGTATTCATTTCGCCAATGATTTGCTGAACGGACTTCTTCCGGAACTTGCCCTGGTAGAGCTGGTCATGGGAACAAAAGGCGCAGCGTCCCCAATAACAGCCACGTGAGCTCAGAAGTGGGAGCACGATCTGGGGAGCCAGATATTTCCCGAGAGGGAGGCCGGTGAAATCCGGTGGGGGCAGTTCTTTAAGGTCCGGCGGAAATCCTGGCCGATGATAATGGACGGTAAATTCGTTGAGACGGAGTAGGCCCGCGATGTTGGTGAGGTCGCCACCGGCTTCGAGATTGCTGATGAGCTGAAATAACGGCACCTCTCCTTCATAAGGAATGAATGCGTCTACAAAGGGATGGAAGGGAAGAAGAGATTCCCATTGGTCCTCGAAGAAGCAGATCAGACCACCTCCCACAACGACAGGGCAATGCAAATGTTTACGGAGGATAGAAGCCAGGGTCAAGCCGGGGATCAACTGACAGTAGTAGTTTATGGATAAGCCCACAAGATCCGGATCCATTCGAACAATCTCATGCAGACAGGATTTGTAGAAAGAAATGAAGAGATTCTCTCCTTGATCCCGCATGGCGCTGAGCACGTCTCCACTCTTGGTGGGCAGATAGCTCATGGAAAAACCACGAGGATACCAGCGCACCGGGTAGTGTGCAGCAGAGACAAATTCCATCGCCCTCCGCAATATGGAAGAGCTTTGGGCATAACGGGAGCGGCTACTATAGGTGCTGGGATCACGCAAATCATAGAGCGCTTTTCCAATGTTTGTGCTGAGATATTCCGCGGACAGTGAATTCTCGGCCAAGAGACGGTACTCTTTGGCCTCATTCAAAGAGAGTGTATTGCGCGACTCTAAATCGAGCAGACGATTTCTGATTTTTGCCATGCACAGCACAAGATTTTTCTCGGAGAGTAAATGGTGGTAGGAGAGAATACTGAGGTCGAGCAGGGTCACTTCTTGGCCCTTTTCACGCAGGTAACCTGCGAGGGAAGCAATCCCCAGGGGAGGATGGGCAGGGTCCGATGCGGGCGGAAAGATGAGCAGAGTGTTCATGATGACGGCAGGTTTAGAGGGGTTTGCTGCTTTCCCGTAACCCGATAGAGGCAGTAAGGGTTGTTGTGCGGTGACCCGGTAGCTCCAAAGGCCATGAATACGCATCCGCCGCGGCATATATCTCCGTATTGGCAGCCCTTACAATAGCCGTGGAGGTCTTCCAGTTTGAACTCCCGGGTATAGGAAAAATTGCCCTTCCTGCACCATATCGCAGCCAGTGGCTGCTTGCGAATATTACCCTCCACAAATTTGTCCGACTGCAGGGAAAGGCAGCCTTTGACGTTGCCGTTGGCTTCAATCCCAATGTTGAGGCAGCCCGCCGAACAACCACACCAAAAGTTCCATCCGTCCCGGTTTTGAGTGTTGCGGAGTACCGGTTCATGATGTGAGAAGTAGCCGATATTGTCCCCCACGCTCACGGCGACCCTTGCCCGTTTCTTTGCTTCGACAATGAAATCGGCTATAGACGGGAGCTGTTCGGGGTCGATGAGCAATTCCGGACGCTTTCCCAAACGGCCTACCGGAGCGCCCAATTGAAGACGCCACACATCCACCTCCAACGATGCAATGAAAGCTTCCATCCTGGGCAACTGATTTAAATTGATCCGATTGACGTGGGTCACGAAATTGACGGGGATCTGTTGATCTTTGAGAAACTGAGTGGCGCTGCACACCCGCTGGAAAGAATCCCTGTTGTTCCGGACGTGGTTGTGAGTGTCCTCCATCCCATCAAAACTGAGTGCCACACGGCAAATGCCGGCTTCTTTGATGCGCCCGGCCATAGGCCTGTCGATAACAAAGCCGTTGGAGATGAGGGATGCCTTCATGCCAAGGCCTACCACACAGCGGGCGATTTGCTCCCAGTCCTCACGCAGCAGGGCTTCGCCGCCTGAGAGGATCACCTTTTCACATCCCAACTCCTGCAAATCATGGCAAAGCTTAATGGCCTCGGGAGAGCTTAACTCATTTCCTCTTGACCAACCCTCACTGAAATCAGATGCGCAATGAAGACATCGCATGTTGCACCTGGATGTGATTTCCCACACGCAATATTTCGGGCGCATCCGGATTGAGTCCAAGATATCTCTCATTTACGACCTCGCTTCGTCTGGGTGAACCACGACCGTTTTCAGAAGCTGCGCATAGCCGCCCTTTCAATGCGGCTCAACAAGCAGTTCTGAAAACGGTCACTGTTCGGGATCTGAATCCTCAGCGTGTTCATGGAAAAAGGCTTTTCAAGGAATGACTGAGCATGAGGAGTGAATGTTTTTCCGTCG
>JADGQM010000193.1 GCA_017881795.1 Syntrophobacteraceae bacterium | reverse complement strand
TAGCCGAGGGGCAGCACACGCGGCGACCGGACGTCGTGTTGTTCGTGAACGGACTGCCGCTGGCGGTGATCGAGCTCAAGAACTCGGCGGACGAGAACGCCACCGTCTGGAGCGCATATCAGCAACTTCAGACCTACCAGGCGCAAATCCCCGCGCTCTTCGGCAACAACGCGGCGCTGGTGGCCTCCGACGGCGTGCAGGCGCGCATCGGCACGCTCGGAGCGGGGCAGGAATGGTTCAAGCCCTGGCGCACGATCACCGGGCGCGAAGACGCCGCAGCGACGTTGGCTGAGTTGCACGTAGTACTGGAAGGTGTCTTCGATCAGCGACGGTTTCTCGACCTGGTGCGGCACTTCATCGTGTTCGAGGACGCGGGCGGCGGCAGGCTCACCAAGAAGATGGCCGGCTACCACCAGTTCCGTGTGGTGAATGTTGCGGTGGAGGAGACGCTGAGGGCGGCAAAGGCCGCCGCCGGTCAGATGGCAGAGACGCCGGGCCGTTACGAGGCCGGGCGCAAACCCGGTGGCGATCCCGGCGACCGGCGGGTCGGGGTGGTATGGCACACGCAGGGGTCGGGCAAGAGCCTGACGATGGCCTTCTACGCCGGCCGGATGATCCTGCACCCGGCGATGACCAACCCGACCATCGTCGTGCTCACCGACCGCAACGATCTCGACGACCAGCTCTTCGGCACCTTCGCCCGCTGCCGCGACCTGCTGCGCCAGCTGCCAGTGCAGGCAACGGATCGCGCCGACCTGCGTGATAAGCTAAAGGTCGCTTCCGGCGGCGTGGTCTTTACCACGATCCAGAAGTTCTTTCCGGAAGAGAAGGGCGACCGCCATCCGGTGCTCTCCGCGCGGCGCAACATCGTCGTCATCGCCGACGAAGCGCACCGCAGCCAATACGATTTCATCGACGGCTTCGCCCGCCACATGCGCGATGCGCTGCCGAACGCCTCGTTCATCGGCTTTACCGGCACGCCCATCGAGCAGACCGACGCCAACACGCGTGCAGTGTTCGGCGACTACATCAGCGTCTACGACATCCAACGGGCGGTCATCGACGGGGCGACGGTCCCCATCTACTACGAGAGCCGCCTCGCCAGGCTGGAGCTGAAGGAATCCGAACGCCCGAAGATCGATCCCGAGTTCGAGGAAGCCACCGAGGGCGAAGAGGTCGAACGCAAGGAGAAGCTCAAGAGCAAGTGGGCTCAGCTCGAAGCCGTGGTCGGGTCGGAAAACCGGATCAAGTTGATCGCGCGCGACCTGGTGGACCATTTTGAGAACCGCCTCGCGACGATGGACGGCAAGGCCATGGTGGTGTGCATGAGCCGGCGCATCTGCGTCGAGCTGTATCACGAGATCGCGGCGTTGCGGCCCGACTGGCATCAAGAGGCCGACGATCAAGGCGTGCTCAAGGTGGTGATGACGGGCTCGGCTGCGGACCCGGTGGAGTGGCAAACCCACATCCGCAACAAGCCGCGTCGCGAGGCATTGGCGCAGCGCTTTCGCGATCCTAATGACCCCTTCAAGATCGTTATTGTGCGCGACATGTGGCTCACCGGCTTCGACGCGCCAAGCTTGCACACGATGTACGTCGACAAGCCGATGCGGGGGCATGGGCTGATGCAGGCCATCGCCCGGGTCAACCGCGTCTTCAAGGACAAGCCGGGCGGATTGGTCGTTGACTATCTGGGGCTTGCCGACGAGCTCAAGCAGGCGCTCGCGACCTACACCGAGAGCGGCGGCACCGGAAGGACCGCACTCGATCAGGTCGAGGCCGTGGCTGTGATGCTGGAAAAATACGAGATCTGCCGCGGCCTCTTCCACGGCTTCGATTGGTCGCCGTGGATCACGGGCATGCCGCAGGAGCGGTTGTCGCTGTTGCCCGCGGCGCAAGAACACGTGCTCGCGCTGGTGGATGGAAAGTCGCGGCTCCTGCGGGCGGTCACGGATCTCTCGCAGGCGTTCGCGCTGGCGGTCCCGCACGAGGAGGCGCTCGGCATCCGCGACGACGTGGGCTTCTTCCAGGCCGTGCGCGCGGTGCTGGCGAAAAGCGCTCCAGGTGAGCGCAAGACCGACGAAGAGCTCGACCACGCCATCCGCCAGATCATCTCGAAGGCGATGGTGTCCGACGAAGTCGTGGACATCTTCGCTGCCGCCGGCCTCAAAAAGCCCGACATCTCGATCCTCTCCGACGAGTTCCTCGCTGAAGTGCAAGGCCTGCCGCAGCGGAATCTCGCTGTAGAACTGTTGCAGAAACTGCTGAAGGGCGAGATCAGGACGCGCGCGAAGCGCAACGTGGTGCAGGCGCGCTCCTTTGCCGAGTGGTGCGGAAGTACCAGAACCGGGCGATCGAGACGGCCCATGTGATTGAGGAGCTCATCGCGCTCGCCAGGCAGATGCGCGACGCCGCCTCCCGGGGCGAAGAGCTGAACATGAGCGAAGACGAGCTGGCCTTCTACGACGCGCTGGAGGTCAACGACAGCGCCGTCAAGGTGCTCGGTGAGCCGACTCTAATCAAGATCGCGCGCGAACTGGTGGTGACCGTCAGGAAGAACGTGACCATCGACTGGACCATCCGTGAGAATGTTCGCGCCCAGTTGCGCGTCGTGGTCAAGCGCATCCTGCGGAAATACGGCTATCCGCCCGACAAGCAGGAAAAGGCGACGCAGACAGTGCTCGAACAGGCGGAGGTGCTGTCGGAACTATGGGCGACAGCGTGAGGATGGAGGGGTTTGATCCTCGCCATCAACTCGAACATCTTCTTCTTACCGTCACAGGTGGTCTCGCCCAGGATGAAATCCGAAGCGCCAAAGAACGGGCAGGTATCAGTCACCGCATATCCGTAGCTGGACTTGATCAGGGGGCAAAGATTGGGCGGCAGAGTCTTTTCTGCTGCCGGGATCGGAGCTTCTTTCTTGCCGCACAGACTGACCGGGATCGCCCCGGCTGCTCTCACCAGTTCCGTTGGAGCAAACAAGCAATAGAGTCCCGCCGAAAGAGTAGTTCGTTTCCAACGATGAAGATTTTGTGTTGTGTCGCCGGCATGGCAATCAGTTCTTTTCGCGTAGGGTTTGGTCGATCATCTTGTTGAACGCGGCCTCGACCCTGGACTCGAAGTCGACCTGGATCTGGTAGAATTCGGTGAGCTCAGCGAAGGCCCAGCGACCATACTTGCCATGGTTATTCACTCCCGGCACCCAGTAGGTTTCCATAGTCTCTTTGTTTGCCTTGGCATCTTCGCGCCGGTAGCCCTTGATTTCGACAATCAGGACATGGGCTTTCCCTTTAGGTCCCTGAAAAGGATGTCCTCTTCTTTTCCATGATGGCAGCTATCGGTGTAAGTCCGGATAAAATCGACCGTCATATCCACAAATCCGGGGTCAATTTCCCTTGTCTCCTCGATCCGGATGAGTTCTCTGCCAATGGCCCGGATCATCCTTTCGATGGGACGATGTCCAATCATGAGCGGGACAACGGGCATCATTGGCATCTGCTTTCTCCTTGCACTGGAAAGCAGGTTTGTTTTGCCTCACGATGACTTTTTCAGAAACTGATAGGGATCGGCCCGCGTCATCCAGGGACTGTCCGGGTATTCGGCGGCAAGTCGGTCGTAGATCGCGATGAGATTTGAAACGTCATGACTCTCGATATAGCGGGAAACCCCATTCAGGTAAATCGCCTCGGGAGTCAGCGGATTGTTCGGAAACTCTTTGATGATGCGTGAAAACAAGCTGCTCGCTGTCGACCGGTCGGCACGATTGAAGTGCGCTTTGCCCATCCCCAGCAGGAGCGAAGGGATCAAGTCTTCCGGCGGGTAGAAGCCCAAAGTCCGGTAGTGCTCCACCCCTTGCGCATCCAAGATCAGCAGGGCCGGGGTCCATTTGATCCTAAACTGCGGCCCCAACATGGAATCATTGGCGGGAACCCGAACGGGCACGAGATTGTCGTTAACAAACTGAATGACTTCCGGGTTTGGATACACGACCGCATCCATCCTCTGGCAGCCAATTCAGTTGGGGTTAAAAAAGTCCAAAAACACCATCCTGCTTTGCGTCTTGGCTGTTGCAAGACCTTCCGTGTACGATGTGATCCATTCCATCTGAGACATGGTGAAGAGCTCCTATCTTGGAAAGGGGTTTTTGCCAATCTTCCGCTGATTTTTACCGAAAGCACCAAGTGGCTTGCCACGGAGGGTTTTCCAGCCGGGTGGCGCTTTGTTTCTATTATAATCATGTCGGTTCTGAAATCAAGCCAACGCCTGCCACCGGATTTGGTGCACTGCACACGGTTCTCTGGAAACAACTTTGATCAGAATTTTTCATCTGATGACCTTCATGCCTTCTCCAAAGCGTCGCGTCCAGACCCTTTTTCATCAGGCTTAAAGCAAAAAGAGCGTTGCCAGGAGACCGGCCAGGGTCATGGTAATGGTGTAAGGGAGCGCGAGCTTGACCATTTCGCCATAGGACAGCCGGATGATCGGCGCCAGAGAGGACGTGAGAAGGAAGAGAAAAGCCGCCTGCCCGTTAGGGGTGCCGACGCTGGGGATGTTCGTTCCCGTGTTGATGGTTACCGCCAGGAGATCGAACTGTTCTCTGGAAATACGTCCGTCGCTGAAGGCTTTGGCCGTTTCCGTCACATAGACGGTCGCCACGAAGACGTTATCACTAACCAAGGAGAGAACACCGTTGGCGAGGTAGTAGGCCACAAGCTGGGCTTTCCCCTGGAGCGACAAGACTGAATCGATAACGGGCACAAACAGGTGTTGATCGTGGATCACCGCGACCACCACAAAGAAAACCACCAGCAGCGCGGTAAAGGGAAGAGCTTCCTCAAAGGCTTTGGCGGTGCGGTGCTCGTCGACTACACCATTCATTGCTGTCAGCAGGACAATGATCATCAGACCGATAATCCCTACCTCAGCGAGATGAAAGGCGAGGCAGACAACGAGAATCAGGCCTGCTGCCGCCTGGCTGAGGAGTCTTGCCTTAGCGCGCCTGGTTCGATGGCGATCCTCCTCGGTTGCTTCTGCTTCCAGGATGCGGAGCACTGATTCCGGGATTTCAAACCCATATCCGAAAATTTTGAATTTCTCCAGCAGGATGCATGTTAGAAAACCGATGAGAACGACAGGGATTGAAACGGGAGCAACGCGGACAAAGAATTCGCCAAAACTCCAACCGGTCATATGGGCGATGAGGAGGTTCTGTGGTTCACCCACCAGCGTCGTTGTTCCCCCCAGAGCCGTGCCTACGGCGGCATGCATCAGAAGATTGCGAAGAAACCCTCTGAAACTTTCCAGCTCTTTTTTGGAAGATTCGGCAATTTCGGCGTCGTCGCTGAGGTCATGCGTAACTTCTCCTTTATTTTTCGAGACGCAGCGGTGATAGGTATCATAAAACCCATAGGCCACGGAAATGACCACGGCGACCACGGTCAGGGCATCGAGGAAGGCAGACAAGAACGCCCCGGTCGCGCTGAAGAGGAGGGAAAGAGCGAGTTTTGAACGGACGCCAAGCAGGATTTTGGTGAAAGTGAAACGCAAGAGCTCTTTCATGAAATAAATACCGGCAACCATAAAGACGAGGAGCAAGAACACCGGAAGGTTATTGGCAATCTCATGGTAGACGGCTTTCGGCGTTGTCAGCCCGAGCAGCACGGCCTGGATGGCAAGGAGGCCGCCGGGAGGCAGAGGATAACACTTGAGGGCCATGGCCAGGGCGAATATGAACTCGGCGATGAGCATCCAGCCGGTCACAAAGGGGCCGACGAGATAGAGCAAGAGAGGATTGACGGCCAGAAACCCGATAATGGTGCGCTTATACCAATTCGGAGAGTTGCCCAGAAAGTTTGCGGTGATCGCCTGAAGCATTGTTTTTGGCACCGATTGACTCCTAAGCGCCGACAACTTCCATTTCTGCCAAGAGACGACAGATAGTCACCCGAATGGGGAGATGAACCGGTTTCACTTCAGGGCGGCCTTGAACTTCTCTGCTACGTCCCGAAGGTTCTTTGCCCAATCATAAGCCATGGGGTCGGCAGGGATGATCTGACCGCCGATTGCTTCGGCAATGACCCTGGCGCTGGTGGATGAAAATTGAGGTTGCACGAAAATGACCTTGATACCTCGTTCCCGGGCATGCTCAATTAAGTGCTTGAGGTCAGCCGCTTTGGGTTCTTTTCCCTCAGTCTCGACGGGGGTCTGAATCAATCCATAGGCTTCGGCAAAATAGCCCCAGGCCGGATGAAAGACCATAAATTCCTTATTGCCTTTGACCTCCTCGAACCGATCGAGCAACTCGAGGTCAAGCGCCACGATTTCTTCCATGAACTTCCGGTAATTTGTCTCGTAAAGACTCTTGTGTGCCGGATCAACCTTGAGGAAGGCATCGAGCATGTTGCGGGCCTGGATCATCACCAGAGGGGGGGAGAGCCAAATGTGCGGGTCGAGCACTCCGTGCTGGTGCTCTTCACCGTGTGGCGTCTGCTGTTGGTGAGTGGTCCCGGCGTGTTCGTCATGACCTTGCATGGGCAGCTTCGCAATGCCCGTTTCGGTGTGAACAATCTGCATGTCCGGATTGGCCGCAGCAAATTTCTTTAGCCAGGCATCTTCGAAAGGAACACCTGCTGCAAAGTATATCTTCGATTTGGCCAGGGATGCCATTTGCTGTGGTTTTGGATCATACACATGCGGTTCCGCCCCGGGTTCAACCATCACCGTGACCGCCACCTGTTGGCCGCCGATTTTTTCGACGAAATACTTCTGCGGCAGGATGCTTACCGTGACCTGCAGAGGTTGGTCGGCATAAGCTTCCGGCATGATCATGATCACGAGCAAAACCGGTATCATGGCAATGGCGCCAAAAAAGTTTTTCATGACTTGCCTCACCTGATTCATATCATCTTCCAGGGAACCGTGCTCGTTGTCAGCAGCACCTCCGACGTAATCAGGAGACATATAGCTTACAAAAACAGAGTTATCCAAACAATTATGGTTTGGTCATGTCGTTCCGGCGGATTACCCTTCTAACCTACCCGATCTGTCGTCGGGCTTCCAAGTCGATCCCTCGCCAAAGGGTTGGTTCACCGGTTGTGCCCCATTCCCTCATCGTGTTATCCTGGTTCGGACTGAAGCCAAGGTGGAAAGAGAGGCTATGATTGGACCGCTTTTATTTTTGGCGGCGATTTTCTTTGTGAACTTCCTCGCCAGGATCATGTTGAGCCCGATGATGCCGGTCATTGAAGGTGACCTGAAGCTGGATCACGGTCAGGCGGGCATCCTCTTTCTCCTCATCTCCATGGGCTACTTCGTTGCTCTCCTGGCCTCGGGATATGTCTCTTCGCGCCTGAGGCACAGAAATACCATTGTATTCTCTTCCGTGGCGGTAGGCCTTGCCATCCTGGCAACCGCGTTCAGCCCCAGCCTTTGGGGCGTCCGCCTTGGAATGCTCATGATGGGCATGGCTGCCGGGTTCTATTTCCCTTCCGGCATGGCGACGATTACCTCCTTGTACCGTTCCCAGCACTGGGGTAAAGCGATTGCCGTTCACGAACTGGCCCCGAACCTCGCCCTTGCTGTCGCCCCCCTGCTATCTGAAATGCTCCTGGAGCGGATCTCCTGGCGTGGCACTCTGGCCCTGGTAGGAGTGGCCTCGCTCTTGCTTGGTGTCGCTTTCGCCCGCTTCGGCCGCGGGGGTGAGTTCCCAGGTGAAGCTCCAGCCTTTGGGTTTCTCGGTGGGCTCTTCCGGGAACCAGCCTTCTGGATCATGCTGGTGCTGTTCGGACTCGGCATAAGTTCCACGGTGGGGGTTTACTCCATGCTTCCGCTATTCTTGGTGTGGGAGCGGGGTATGGAGCCAAATTCTGCAAATACTATCGTTGCTCTTTCGAGGCTTCCCAGTTTGGGCATGGCGCTCATGAGCGGCTGGGTGGCGGACCGCATCGGCGCTAAAAGAACCATGACCTATGTTCTGTTGTTTACGGGAATCATGACGCTGCTGCTTGGGTTGGCGCCGGATGCCTGGACGGTTTATATCGTCTTCTTCCAGGCTATGCTGGCGGTTTGCTTCTTCCCGGCGGCTTTGGCCGCCAT
>JADGQM010000192.1 GCA_017881795.1 Syntrophobacteraceae bacterium | reverse complement strand
AGTTCTATAACGCGAGGACCTACCCTGACGCTTCGTTCAGGGACGTTACGGCCCCCAACGCGGACACCCTCTACTCGGTCGCCTGGCTTGACCTCACCAGGGAACCCTATATCTTGAGCCTGCCGGACGAAAAGGGCCGCTACTATCTGATGCCCATGCTCTCCGGTTGGACCAATGTGTTTGCCGTGCCGGGCAAACGCACCACCGGCACCAAGGCGCAGAAGTACGCCATCACCGGTCCTGACTGGACAGGCATGCTGCCCAAGGGCATCGAAGAGCTCAAAGCACCCACCAACATGGTATGGATCCTTGGCCGCACTTACTGTACCGGCACACCGGCAGATTACCAAGCCGTCCACGCCATCCAGGACCAGTACCAGCTCGTTCCTCTCAGCGCTTACGGCAGGCCCTACACCGCGCCTCCGGGCAAGATGGACCCGAGTATCGACATGAAGACCCCTGTCCGAGAGCAGGTGAACCGAATGGATGCAGGGGCCTATTTCAAGCTCCTGGCGTCACTCATGAAAGACAACCGCCCAGCGCCCGAGGACGCACCGATGATTGCCAAGATGGCGAAGATCGGAATCGTGCCGGGTCAGGACTTCGACGTTAACAAGCTTGATCCCGCCGTTGCCAAGGGCCTTGAGGGAGTCCCCAAGGCCGGGGTGGAGAAGATCATGGCCAATTTCAAGAGCATCGGCGCCTCCGTAAATGGTTGGGAAGTCTTTCTGAAGACCGGACTTTATGGCGTCAATTACCTCGATCGAGCCTTGATTACTGCTATCGGCCTCGGCACCAACCGCCCCCAGGACGCGGTGTACCCGACTTCGGAAGTGAGTGCCGACGGGAAGCCCTATGACGGCGCCAACCGGTATGTGATGCACTTCGACAAAGGCCAGATGCCGCCCGTCAACGGTTTCTGGTCGCTGACCATGTACGACGCCGGGTTCTTCCTCGTGGCGAATCCGCTCAACCGCTACACTCTCAGCCAGCGCAACAGCTTTAAATATAACAAGGACGGATCGGTGGACCTCTATCTCCAGAACGAGTCGCCGGGAAAGGCGAAGGAGCCCAACTGGTTGCCGGCTCCAAAAGGCAAATTCATTCTGATGTTGCGGCTCTACTGGCCGAAGGAGTCGCCGCCATCCATCCTCGATGGTACGTGGAAGCCCCCGGCAGTGCAGAAGGTGCAGTAAAGCCCAGTGAGGCTGCATTACCATCATTTTCGGTCGGGCCGAGCTGCCGATGGCGGGTTTTGCCTGATCGGCTTTCATCGGCCCTACCCTTCGGTATTCCAGCCCGACTCTGGGGCACGCGGGAGGTCTCTGCCAGAGCCGAAGGCTTGCTTTTGCAGGCGCGATCTAAGTTGAAACGACTGAAAGAGCGACGCGATATCGATTGCCCTGACGATCTCCCGTTCATCGAGGAGAAAGCTTGGTTTCGCACAAGGCTCTCGGTGATCATTCCCACCCTGAGCTCGATCAAGCAGCTTGCGCCCTCTCTGGAAAGCCTTCAAAAACAGATCTGGCCCGATGACGAAATAATCGTCGAGCAGGCAGAAAGAGAAGAGCACCACCTGAGCCATCCAGAGCCGCAGCAAATTGCTCCGCAGAGCCTTTCTGTTTTCGCCCCACGAGGGCGAGTTTTGCAGCTGAACAGGGGCTCTTGTGCCGTCATGCAATCTACGAAAAAGTGGGAGGTTTCAAAAAACCATTCCTGATGGAGGACGTCGATTTTGTGCCCAACTGCAGGTGCTGCGGTCGCATCCTGACGCTCCCGGACAGCGTAGCCACCTCACCAGAGAGGTACCGGCGCCACGGAATCCTCCGCGCATCCCTGCGGAATCATCTGACGATGCTTCTCTATCGCCTTGGCGTCAGTGATCAGAAACTCTATTCCTTCTATTATCAGGATTTTCTCTCTCCGCAGGGAGGGATAGATCGCTCAACTTGAAATCATGTTCATCGCGGTGAAGCACGACTATTGCCTCCTCGGCAATCCAGCCGCGTTTACCCTGGATCTGGACCGCGCAACCGAAGTCGCCCAATTTGGTGCGACCCAACACGTCCCTGTGTACATAAACCTTGCGAAATCAGCCCCTTTCGCCTATCCTTTAGCACCTTTCCCCTATTTGTCGTTCGTTTAAGGCGTCGGCACTAGGCTAACATATTGAAATCAAAATAGAAAGGCAGCAAGGGATCAGCCTACGTCGTTAAACAATACGCCGTTTAGGCCATGCAATTTAGGTCTCCCTGGCTATCACGTCATTTGTAATCATAGCCAGATCTAGATAGTCACTTGTTGGGCAATATTTATCAGGAGTAGAGGAAGACAAAGAATGAAAATTACACAATTGGATATTGAGGGTTTCCGTTCTCTTCGAAAGGTAACCTGGTTTCCTGGCGACCTCAATGTGATTATTGGTCCTAATGGGACTGGTAAATCAAATTTGCTACGTTTTATGGAGTTAATTTCCATATCGTCACAAGGCAGATTGGGGAAGTATATTCAATCGTTAGGCGGAATGGACCCGATAGTTTGGGATGGGACCGCTGCTTCCATAAAGTTTGTTCTTGAAACAACACCTGAAGGTGGGGAGTTAGGCCCTGAACATTACGAGCTTGAACTGGCACGGCTTGGGCCTGGGAGTTCATATAAGGTTGAAAAAGAGCTTTTAATAAACTCTCATAAATTAAGGAGAGGGATTGAGAAAAAACCATTTAAATTTTTAGAACGTTTTTCAAAGACTGCTGTTATCTTTGATGAAAAGGAACATACCTTTACCACACCTGAAGAGTTTATCTCAGACGAGGAGAGCCTTCTTTCAATAACATCTGGACCATTTATTAATAATCACTTCATTCCACCATTCCAAAGGGGACTAGCTTCTATAGCTGTTTATCATGATCTACATACCAATAAGGATGCCTCTGTTCGTCAACCTACTATTTCTCGCATGGAAAAGCGTGTTGATCCTGACGGACAAAATCTTATATCTGTCATGCACACGCTTTACACAGGCGATCGTGATTTCAAGAAAGACATAAATTCTGCCATGCAGGCTGCATTTGGCGATAATTTTGAAGAGTTGGTTTTCCCGCCCGCGTCTGACCAGAGAATTCAAATGCGGATTCGTTGGAAATCACTGAAACGAGAGCAATCGGCTGCTGAACTTTCAGATGGAACGCTCCGCTTCTTGTTTTTGTTAACGGTCTTGGCAAGCCCATCACCAGCTCCAATTATCGCTATTGATGAACCCGAAACTGGTCTCCATCCATCAATGCTTCCTCTGGTTGCGGAATATGCAGTTGACGCGGCCACTAGATCTCAAGTCATTCTTACTACGCATTCTCCACAATTCCTGGATGCTTTCGTAGGGAATAGGCCTACAACGACTGTTGCAAAATGGGAAAATGGTGAAACCATATTGCAAACACTAAAAGGGGAAGAGCTTGACTATTGGCTGAAAGAATACTCGCTGGGGTCTCTTTTTAAATCCGGTGAATTGGAGCAAATGGGATGAGATTTATTCTTTTCGTCGAAGGCTATACAGAAGACAAGACATTGCCAAAATTCTTGAAAAAATGGCTTGATCCAAAATTAGATATTCCTATCGGGATCAGAACCGTTCGCTTTGAAGGATGGCCTGAGCTAGTAAAAGACGCTCCTCTAAAAGCAAAAATGCATCTGAACGGTCCATATAAAGACGATATTATTGCTGTGATTTCATTGTTGGACCTTTACGGTCCGACCTTTTATCCTCATCATTTAGAAGGATGCAATGAACGTTACGAATGGGCCAAACAGTATATTGAAGAGAAGGTAAATCATCCAAAATTTTTTCAATTTTTCGCAGTTCATGAAGTCGAGGCATGGCTTCTGAGTCAACCAGGTCTCTTTCCCTTGAAGGTCAAAAATGCATTCGCCAATAATATTCAAAAACCAGAAACGGTAAACTTTGATGAGCCGCCAGCAAAATTATTGGAACGTCTTTATCCTTTACATATGAATCGGTCATATAAAAAGGTGGTGAATGGTAAAGAACTTTTTGGAAAACTCGATCCGAACATCGCATATCAAAAATGTCCAAAACTGAAAGGACTTCTGGATAAGATGTTGGAATTGGCCCAACCAAAAAATGCAGTGGACGGCGAATCCGTGGGAGCGTGAGAGTAAGTGGTGTCTTCCATACACTTGCCGTTACTTCGCGCCGCCGCTGTTTTGGCGTTAGAGGGATGAAATCATGGCCAAGAAAGAGGGCATCTCGATAGACTTCGGTAGGCGTGTTTCAGAGTTGCTTTCCGAGGAATCTGATCGTGCCTGCGTTATCTTGGCAGCGTCCTGGGTCGACCACTTCCTCGGAATCAAACTCGCTCAGGAGTTTTCGAAGGGAAACTCGAAGGCGCGCGATGCCCTTTTCTCCGCCAACGGCCCTTTCGCAACCTTCTCTGCGAAGCTAAACGCTGTGTTCTGCGCCGGTTGGATTGACAGCGATGTGTATCATGACTTGCAGGTGATCCGAAATCTGCGGAACGAATTCGCCCATTCGATTGACAGCCGCACCCTCCACGATGAACCGTTCCCTAAAATGGTTGGCAGGCTCCGGGTGCCCAAGCGCCAGTACCACGACTGGGGACAACTGCGTGCAGCGGCCACCGACGGTGGAGTGGTTCTTTTCACAGGTGAACGGCTGGCCGAGGCGGTAGAAGATCTTGACATAAGCAAGATTAGCTTTCGGATGGGTGCATCGGTCATCGTCGCAGTCCTCGTTGCCAATCTCGGCATACCGGTTGACATGGGTGGATCAGTAGGAACTATCAAATTCGAACTTCCTGAGCACATGGGGGAGTTCTCGGAATGAACCTCTCCTTCAGTGCACCGTCTAACCCGGTAAATGCAGCGGACGCGCAAGCACATGGGCACTCAGGGCTGAGCGGCTGGGGCCGGACCAAGCCAAAATTTGAAAATCATGGATAAAATGCCCTGAATGAGCGGGGTTGGGGGGCCTTAAAATGGCGGTTTCAGTGGTAAAGATCGAACTTTAAGACTCGGCGGGCGAAATGGGAAGATGGCAAAAGCGAATCGATATTGCCTGCCGCGATTCATTTGTCGAATCACCCGCTGGTGCCACAAACAGGATTTTATCTCAAAGTTTCCGGAGGATCGGCCTGCCGGAAAGGAAGAATTTCAATTTTAGAACGGGGTTGGCGACAGAGGAGGAAGATCATGTGCGTGCTCAGTGGCGCCGGAAGAAACAGGAATGATCCATCGAACTTGCCTGGGGGACTCAGTAAATGAAGTCACTTTTGATACCGTCTGTCTTAACGTTGCTACCGCTGTTGACCATGTTGGCGATTGTCTATGCCGTTCAGTACCAAGTCAAACGCAAAAAACGCCGCTCGCCGCTATGCTCCAAACTGCTCCGCTCGCCTGGTGAATCGCTTCGCCTTCAGATCGACGATCTCACACAAGACCTCCTGAGCTATTTGCTGCTCATGCCACTCTTTGCTTTATTGGTCTATTCAATACACTTATCACAATCGTACTATGGCAGTCAGCCGGAAACAATTTCTCGGATATTGAGCTCGGTCCTGATTGTTTTCGCTTTCATCACATACTTCTCGATCAAATTCGTAAAACTGCTGAATCGGCGTCGGCGACTGCGCTTGGCGCACGACGCTGAAATGGCCGTTGCCCAGGAGCTCAATCAGTTGATGCTTGACGGTTACTACGTCTACCATGACTTTCCAGCAGAGAGATTCAACATAGACCATATCGCAGTAGGCCCCGCGGGAGCGTTTGCGATCGAAACCAAGGCCCGTACCAAGCCTACCACGGGGAATGGAAAATCCGATGCAGAAGTGGTTTATGATGGTCAGTGCCTCAAGTTTCCTGGTTGGTCAGAAACGAAGCCTATTGAACAGGCAGTATCCCAGGCGCGGTGGCTTGAAAAATGGCTGTCCAGTGCTGTTGGGGAATCGCTTGGGGTTGAACCCGTGCTGACACTGCCCGGCTGGTTTGTCCGAAGGACCAGCCCCAATGGGATTCTTGTGCTCAATCCGAAAAATCTTCGCCCTGTCCTCAAAAACAAGAGAGGCGTAACGTTATCAGATAATTTGGTTAAGCGGATTGTCCACCAGTTGGACCAGAGATGTCGCGATGTCGAGCCCAAGGCGTATTGGCCAGATGGGACCAAGGTCTAGCTCAAACTAATGCAGATTTCTTACAGCGCCGATTTGGTCGGTGAAATTGAGGATCCAAGGCTTGAAAATAGCCATTCTTGGCGCATTTATGACGAAAATACAATGACATCGCTTGGGTCGCCCCAATACCCCCAATGGCCAAAATACAAACCGCACGCGACCGAGCTTTGTCTTGTGCCTTGCTAAAAAGAGGCTTGATAGTCGATGGATCTTTACGATGAGTTCTTCTCGGTAATTTCGATGTTCAACAAGCTTGCCGTCAAGTATGCCATAGTAGGTGGTATTGCCCTGGCATTTCATGGCAAGCCGAGATTCACCAGGGACGTCGATGTCTTGATAAACGAAGCCGATATGGATCTTGTGAAAACAGGTTTGGGCAACCTGGGCTATGAAGAGACGGCTGAACCCTGGATGCTCCCCAATACAGCTCTTACACTCCGTCGCTTTTTGAAGGTTGAAGGGCAAGACGAGCTCATGATCGACCTGCTTCCGGCTCATGACGATGAGCATTTGAGAGTAATCCAGAACGCCGTTCTTGCTGAATCCGCTGTGGGGCAGGTGCCAATTGCTGCCAGACGGGATATCATCTGGATGAAAAAGTCTCGAAATTCGGATCAGGATCGTGCCGATATTTCGGAGCTGGACGAAAATGACGAGGATAGAGAAGGCAGTCAAAATCGTTAGCGACCTCTATGATTTCTACCGGAAAATTCCTAAAGTTTCCAGTCAGAGCCCAGCGAGAGAGGAGAAGCACAACCAGGCGCACCAGCCGACGGCGCGAGAACAACTGCCCTTAGAGCAAATCGAACCACTGGATTGAATGGAGAAGCAGCAATGGAGAAATTAGGCCCCCGTGTACGAGCTCGGACTGTCCAACCCATCCGGGGTTTCACAGTCCTGATCGTCTTTGAGAATGGTGTCCAAAGGGAAATAGACCTTGAGCCGTATCTCCACGGCCCTATTTTTGAACAAATCCGCAACAATCCAAGCACGTTTTCCTCAATGAAAATCGAGGGCGGCACGATTGCATGGGACAATGGAGCGGATATCGACCCGGATGTTCTCTATTACAATCTCAGGCCTGCCTGGATGGAAGATGCTGAAGCGGTTCGTGCGCAAGGCTCAAACCTGAGCAGTGGCTAACATCAAATGCATCCAGGCGACGCGCTGGGAGCGTGTTGGATGTTCGCGGCCATAGCTCCTTCGGACCGAGGGAAAGTCCTGCGGATCATCAGCGCGCGAACTGCAACAGCACATGAGAGGAAGAGGCATGAAGGATAAACATGAAGAACCCTTGGATGAATTGCGTCTAGAATACTGTTTTGACTACTCCAAGGCTGTCCGCGGCAAATACTATAACGGGCTCTTAGCCCAAGGAGCTAATGTTGTGGTTCTCGATCCGGACGTAGCAGAAGCTTTCCATGATTCAGTTTCTGTGAACGCAACGTTGAGAACCCTTCTCGATATAACCCGTTCCACTCAGCGCCTAGCGCGTCGCTCCAGTGGAGCCGCAAAACGCGTGGGTCGCTGAGCTTTCTGTCGTCGCTCCGCGCCGCCAAATCGTTGCAGCCAAATGGCACGGCTTGCACGCGAGCTAAGCTCGCCCGCAACCTCGTGCCATCGACTCAGCTCCGCGATTGGCCAGGATTCCAGACATCCCACCTGTCATCAAGAGTAAAAGAAAGGAGAGCACAAATGAACCAGAACCGAATCGCATGGAAGGTTTTTTCTGCCGTGATAACCTGCGCGCTGTTGCTGGGCAGCGCAACGCAAGCCGTACATGCCTGCACTGGTATCCGGCTCACCGCAGCCGACGGCACCGTCGTCCACGCACGGACGCTGGAATTCGGCGTCGAGCTTAACTCCGACCTCATCATGGTGCCACGCGGCTATGCCCGCACCGGGAGCACACCCGATGGCAAGCAAGGTCTCGAGTGGAAGGCCAAATACGCCAGTGTCGGGGCCAACGGCGTTGGACTT
>JADGQM010000191.1 GCA_017881795.1 Syntrophobacteraceae bacterium | reverse complement strand
CCAGGCAGGCGTAGGCGTGGTCCTGCGACTGCCAGTCAATGGGGAAGCGGTTCGCTGTGGGAATATCCGCAGAGGGAACCGTTTTGATGCTCAGGTGAATGGCGCCCCGGCCGTCACCGATGGCCTCCCAAGCATTGGTGACCAGGTTGGTCAGGAGCTGCTGTATCTGGTTCCCATTCGCGCTGATGGCCGGCCCGAAGGAGGGCAAATCGGTCTCCAGGGCCACGTCTTTTGGCATGGCGGCCCGGAGCATGGGCAGACTCCGACGGCAGACCTCGGATAAGTCAAGCGGCTCACGTTTGCCGGCCGTTTGACCGAGGTAGGTCAGCATCAGGCCGCTGACTTCGGCTGCCCGGTGGGCTGCCTGCATCGCTGCGGTAATGTCAGCGTGAGACTGCGCCCCTTGGGGCAGATCGATCATGGCCAACTCCAGGTTCCCCATCACCGTTCCGAGCTGGTTGTTGAAGTGGTGGGCGATGGCCCCGGCCATGCGGCCCAGGCTTTCGGCCTTCTGGAGCTGCCGGTTTTGGGCCTCGATTTTCTCCTTCTCCTCCTCCGCCTTCTTCCGCATAATCATGTCCCACATACTTTCTAGAAACAGGCTAAGATGCAGGAGATCGGTTTCACTGTAATCCAGCTTCTTATTGGCAACAGCCATGATGGCAACGGCTTTGGCCCCTTTGATGATGGGTATACTCATCAGACGTTGGATTGGGACATGGCCCTCCGGATAGCCCCTCTTGTGAGGGTCGGGCCTCAGGTAGTCGTTTACCATCAGAGGCTCATGCCTCCTTATCGCCTCGGCCCAGATACCGGCATGATCGAGATGAAACTCTGGCGGTTTGACGTCTGTCGCGCATCCCTTCATGGCCTCCTCAGACCACAAATGGGCCGTCATCAGAGTTTCATCTTCATTGACGAACCCAAAGAATCCCAAATGGCTTTCGCTTATCCTGATACACTCTTCAACGACAAAAGCGATGATGTCGTGAACCTGCGTATCGGGCCGGCGGTAAAAATCCAGAAGGGTTTTCAGTTGATTTCTTTCCCTGATCAGATCATTTTCCGCCTTTCTGCGCTCGGCGATTTCCAGTTGGAGTTGAGTATTCTGCTTCTCCAGTCGCTCTTGCAAACGCCATAAGGCCAGGTGCGTTTCAACCCGGGCCAGCACTTCTTCCGATTGAAATGGCTTGGTAATGAAGTCAACGCCTCCGGCCTCGAATCCCCTGACCTTGTCCCCGGTTTCGTGAAGAGCGCTGATGAAGATGACCGGAATATCGCGGCTCTTCTCATCCGACTTCAAGGCCCGGCACACCTCGTAGCCGTCCATGTCGGGCATTTTTATATCCAGCAGGATCAGGTCGGGCAGCCTGATTGCAGCGGATCTCAACGCCAGGTTTCCTCCGGAGGCGGGGCGCACTCGATATCCCCGCGCTGTCAGGATATCCGTGAGCAGCTTCAGGTTTTCCGGGATATCGTCCACGACAAGAATTTCGGCCGGAATCACTTCCTGCACTTCCTGGTTCATCGCACGTCCTCCTCCGGTTCCCTGTCGTCACCCTCCAGGAGGGCGAGCATACGATTATATTCGAGATTTTCGGCGAGTTTTTTCAAGGCCGAGCCGATGGCTGCGTCGCGGCCGATTATCTTTTCCACCACCTCCAGGATACGGGGCGAGTCCAACTCGAGGACAGCCTGCAGCAATTCATCGCGCAGGTCTGCCGGCAGAACCGCCACTTGTTGGGAGCTGATCACGGTTTCGGGTTCGGGGGACGCCACCGGCGCCTCCGTCTCATAGAGGTATTCAATCCCGAGATGTTTTGCCATGACCTGAAAGATCTCCCACTCGAGATAGGGTTTGCGCACGAAATCATCGCAGCCCGCAGACAGGATCGATTCCCGCTCCTCTTCCAGGGCGCCGGCGGTGAGCGCCGCAATCTTAACCGAGTCGCCCCCTTCGACGGCCTTGATGCGACGGGTCGCCTCCAGGCCATCTATGAGCGGCATACGGACGTCTATCCAGATGAAGTGCGGCAGCCATTCATTGAAAAGCTCGACCGCCCTTTCCCCATTTTCGGCCTGTCGAACGTTGAAGCCCACTTGTTCAAGAAGCCTGCTCAGCAGGATGCGGTTTTCCTCATTGTCCTCGGCCACCAGGATGCGAGGGACGCTCCGGCCCGGCGCCAGGCCAATCACTCGGCGTTGCCGTGTTTTTCCCTGGAGGTCTGATTCCTTGCCCTCCTTGACGCAAATCTCGAAGCCGAAGGTGCTGCCTTCACCCTCCCGACTGGTCACAGTGAGGTCACCTCCCATCATTCGGGCATAATCCCGGCTGATGGCCATTCCCAGGCCCGTGCCGCCCAAGTTCCTCCTACCCGCTGCCGTTTGCTCGAAATATTGGAAGACCTTGTCCAGTTCATCTTTCGCTATGCCTGGGCCGGTGTCCTCGACTTCCACCACCATGCGCATCTTTTCGGGGGTATCACCTTTTGCCATAACCCGCACGGCGATGCCGCCTTTGTCCGTGAATTTCACGGCATTCCCCAGCAGATTGATCATCACCTGGCGGAATTTGTTCTCGTCTGCAACCACGTAGCGCGGCAAATCGTGGATTTCGCGCAGGTCAAAGGAGAGGCCTTTGGCATCGGTCCCGACCTTGAACATGGTGTAAAGGTCGCAAAGCATGGCGTGAAGATCGAAGGTCTGGGGGGCCAGTGTGATATGCCTTGCCTCGATTTTGGTTATCTCCAGCACGTCGTTGATCAGCTCCAGCAAATGTTCACCGCTGCGATTGATGGTATTCAAATACTCGCGATGTCCGGGTTGCAGTGAGGGGGCTCTTTGCATCAGTTGCGAGTAGCCCAGAATGGCGTTGAGGGGAGTGCGCAGTTCATGGCTCATGTTCGCCAGAAACTCGCTTTTGGCCTGATTGGCCGCCTCGGCCCGTTCCTTGGCCTTTTGCAGCTCTTCTTCCATCTGCTTGCGTTCGGTGATATCCAGGAGGGATGCCACGCTGTTTGAGGTGCCCGGTATCATTGCTGCCGTCACAAAGACATCTCGGCAACGCCCCTCCCTATCGATGAACCGCGCCTCATAGTTCCTCGGAGCAGAGCGAGGATCTATTCTCCTTAAGTGATGCCACTCCAACATCTTCGACAAGTCATCGTTCACGAAGAATTCAGTCCAGTTTTTTCTGTCTGTCACTTCCTCTTCGGAGTACCCAGATAATTTAACAAATTCCGCGTTAACCAAACATATGGCGGTGTCTTCTCCGCTGATCACCATAGCGGTGCTGGTCGTCTCGAAGATCGTACGGTACCTATTCTCTGACTCTCTCAGCAACTCCGCAGCTCGTCTCCGGTCAGTTTCATCATGGATGATCGAGCACAGCAGTTGCTTGCCATTGATACTGACAGGACTGGTGTGAACCTCAACATCCCTCACCTCTCCGCTTGCCAGGCGATGACGGAAGTTGAAACGTGTCCGCTGCTCGGTGCGGGCGCACTGCATCTCGGCCCGGACCTGTCCTGGCGGCAAGATGTTAATATCCGTAATCCTGAGGCTGAGTAAGTCTTCGTACCGATAACCATAAAACTCGCAGGCTTTCGGATTGGCGTCCTCGATCGCTCCTGTCTCCGGATTGACAAGGAGCATGGCGCTGTGGCTCTTCTCGAACAGACTGCGATAACGCGTCTCGCTCTCCCGCAACGCCTTATTTGCCTGACCCAATTGAAGGGTTCGTTCCTCAACTCTTTGTTCCAGTCCTTCGCGTGCCTCTCTAAGGGCATCCGTAGTCTTCCTGAGTGCAGTCATGTAGCGGTAGATCAGCCACGCCGAAAATAGAGTTAGTAAGAAGAAGAGGGCTGACAGTGTCGACATTATCACAGTTTCTTTCCACATATCGGAAAGATAGTCTTCGGTGGCCATTCCAACGTTTATGTAAAGAGGGTAATCGGCGATTTTGCGATAGGAAACCACCTTTGAGACATCATCCCAGCTGGTAGGAGTAAAGAACGTTCCGGAATTCTTGCCTGCTTCAAACAGTTTTCGCAATTCAGGCGACAAGGTCATATTGCCGATTATGCTGCCGATGTCTTTAGGGGACGGATAACGGGCGATAATGCCCATTTTATCGTCGCGCAGGCTTATCCCTCCATGACCTCCGACATCGATAACGGAAAAGATCTCGACGAAATGCGCAATTTCGACATTTGCGTATACCACCCCAGCAAATCCGCTATTCGATCTGCTGAGACGTCGGCATAGAGGAAGAACCCACTTCTTGTCAAATGCCGGGTGGCATATCAATAACCCTGCCTTTGGGTTGTCGCGAGGCCTGATAAAGTGCTCACGGTCGCCGATGTTTGTCTCGGCAGCAGATACTACTCCGGAGCCATACCTGACCAGCCCCTGTTCATCCGCTATGCGCAGACTTTCGATGATGGGCAGGCGTGCCTTCTGTCGAGCGAGAAATTCGTTAAGTTGGTTTCCGTCAATATTGTCGTTCTTTGTTCCTTTTTCGAATTCATCTGCCACGGTAAGCAAAATCAGATCGATCTTGTCTATCTCGCTTGCTATATGTTTGTCCAATATCTGGGCCAGACTCTGGGCTATTATTGAAGCCTTCTGCTCATCGTGAAACCGACTAGAGCGCAACGATAGCACCACTACAATAACGACAAGCAGGTTGATCAACAAAACGAATAGAGCAATGCACTTAATATATACTGGATGAGACGATGTCGATTCTGATGCTCTGCTTATGAGTTGCTCTTCTTGCTTGTGTTTACTCTTGTTCTTCATGTTAGTCTCTTAATTCTTTTTTGCCGTTCTTCTGGATATCCATATAATGGATTCACAGATGCTTTGAGATGGATATGCAGAAAGTCGTTCCTCTCTCCGGACCGGGCGCCGCCTTGACTTTGCCTCCATGTTGCTCTGCTATCTCCTTTACGATGGCCAGCCCCAGTCCTGTCCCTTCGATCCCTCTGGATGTTCCGTACCGTTGGAAAGGTCTGAAAATCTTCTCGCAATGGTCTTTTCCTATGCCAACCCCGTCATCTATAACGAAAAGAATGTGGAAATCGTCGGATTCCTCATAGTCGATTCGGATCTCTCTCAAGCCCTCCCCACCGTATTTCAGGGCATTATCCACGAGATTTCTCAGAATCCTGACAAGACCTAACCTGTCCGCCCTGATCTCGGGCAGATTCTTGGGCTCCGACCACTTCACCTGACGGATATCGAGCTTGCCTGAATACTCAGCTCTGACCATTTGAAGGATCTCCTTCAGCCTGGTGCTCTCTATGCTCAGCGGTGCTTCCTTTGCTGATATAAAAGCGTTGATCTTTTCAGCAAATGCGGCAATCTGCTCCGATGCCTTCAGGATCTGCTCGCAGCAATCCTTTCCCCTATCATCGAACATATCCTTGTAGCGTCTGTGAAGGAGCTTGGTTAATCCAAGGATCCCTATGGCCGGACTCTTGAGATCATGAGAAATCGAGTAGGCGAACAGTTTGATTTTTTCGGCACCCTCCTGCAGCGCTTCGTCCATCAATTTCCGGTCGGTGGTATCTCGTCCTACAGCCTGAAATTCAACGATACGATGCTGTTCGCCCAGGATCATTCGGTTGGTCCATTGTTGCCAGCGGATTTCACCATTGGGGGCAAGGACTCGATGTTCGTGCGTTGAAACGGGGTTTTCCGGGCTGAGCGAGGCAAAATGTTCCCTAAGCTTTTCATGGTCTTCGTCGGGAATGAGTGGCATAAAGCTCTGCCCAACCAGTTCCTCGCACTTTTTCCCGAAGTAGTGGCAATATGCGTCGTTGACAAAAGTGATCGTCCCATCGGGGAGGGAACGACAGATCAGCTCGGTCTGATCTTCAACAATGGCACGGTAGCGCGCCTCACTGAACTTCAAAGCCTCCTCGACCTGCTTACGCTCGATGATTTCACGTTGCAAATCTTCGTTGATCTTTCTCAGTTCTGCGGTGCGCTCGTCAACGAGCTCTTCCAGATGGGCTTTGTGGTTTCTCAACTCTTCTTCGCCCTGCTTGCGCACGGTGATTTCCTGTTGGAGCTGAATATTTTGCGCCTCGAGTTGCTTTTGCAGGCGCCATAAAGCCAGGTGCGTCTCAACCCGCGCCAAAACCTCCATTGATTCAAACGGCCTGGTGATGTAGTCAACGCCCCCCGCCCTGAAGCCATTCACTTTGTCTGCGACCTCGTCAAGGGCGCTGATGAAGATCACCGGAATGCTGCGGCTCTTCTCATCCGCCTTCAAGGCCCGGCATACCTCGTAGCCGTCCATGTCGGGCATTTTCACATCGAGCAGGATCAGGTCGGGCAGCCTGAATGCAGCGGATTTCAACGCCAGGTGTCCTCCGGCAGCGGGGCGTACTCGATATCCCCGCTCTGTCAGGATAGCCGTCAGCAGTTTCAGATTTGTAGGGCTATCGTCCACGACAAGAATTTCGGCCGGAGTCAATTCTTGCGCTTCCTGATTCATCACAGGTCATCCTCCGTTTCCATGTTGTCAGACTCCAACAGGGTTAACAAGCCATTGTATTCCAGGTTCTCGGCGAGCTTCTTCAAAACAGCGCCGAGGGTAGCATCCTGTTGTGCTATTTTTTCCACCACATCGAGAGTGCGGACCGTGTCCAGTTCGAGGACAGCATTGAGCAGTTCACCGTGCAGAGAGGCAGGCAGGGCAGCCAAAGAGCTGAAGTCGGTTTCCGATGCGGGGGATGCCTCATCCGGCGTTTCATCATAAAGATATTTCAGCCCGAGATGCTTTGCCATGACCTCAAAGATCACCGACTCGCGACAGGGCTTGCGCACGAATTCATCGCAGCCCACGGCCAGAATCGATTCCCGCTCCTCTTCCATGACACTGGCGGTGAGCGCTGCAATCTTGACCGAGTCGCCTCCTGGAGCGGCCTTGATGCGGCGAGTCGCCTCCAGACCGTCCATAACCGGCATGCGGATGTCCATCCAGACGAAATGCGGCGAATATTCCTCAGAGAGCTCTACCGCCCTCTCGCCGTGTTCCGCTTCCCGAACGTCAAAGCCCACCAGTTCGAGAAGCTTGACCAGCAAGGTGCGGTTTTCCTCCTTGTCATCGACCACCAGGACGCGAGGAATGACCTGGCCAGGCGCCAGACCGATCACGGGGAGCCCCGAGGTTTCTCCCGAAGCTCCGATTCCCTGCCTTCCTTCAGCTCCAACTCAAAGCGGAAGGTGCTGCCTTCACCCACCCGGCTGGTCACGGTGATATCGCCTCCCATCATCCGGGCATAATTCCGGCTGATGGCCATTCCCAGGCCGGTGCCGCCCTGGCATTTCCTCCCCGCCGCTGTCTGCTCGAAATACTGGAAGACCTCGTCCTGTTCATCCTCGGCTATGCCCGGGCCGGTGTCCTCGACTTCCACCACCAGGCGCATCTTTTCAGGTGTTTCGCCTCTTGCCGCAACCCGCAGGACAATGCCGCCCTTGTCCGTGAATTTCACGGCATTGCCCAGCAGATTGATCAGCACTTGACGGAATTTGCCCTCGTCCGTAACCACATAACGTGACAGATCGAGGACTTGGCCCAGGTCAAAGGAGATGCCTTTGGCATCGGTCCTGACCTTGAACATGGTGTGAAGGTCGCGAACCATGGCATGAAGATCAAAAGTGCGGGGGTCCAACGCGATGTGCCTTGCCTCGATCTTGGATATCTCCAACACATCGTTGATCAATCCCAGCAGATGCTCGCCGCTGCGGTTGATTGTATTCAGATGCTCCCGGTACTCTGGTGGCAGGGACGGAGCTCTTTGCATCAGCTGCGAGTACCCCAGGATGGCGTTCAGGGGAGTGCGAAGCTCGTGACTCATGTTGGCCAGAAATTCGCTCTTGGCTCGATTGGCGGCATCGGCGGCATCTTTGGCCCGACGCAGTTCCTCGGTCACCTGCTTTTGTGCCGTAATCTCATCGAGGACCACCACAACCCCGCTAAATTTCTCCGACACGTCGAGAACTTGCGAAAAGGTAACGTTAAAGTATTGCGCCTCGTCATGATCCATGACCTTCTTCTCAAAGGTAAGACTCATATCCCCCCGGGCGATAAAGGACTTCAAATCGTCGGCTAACGAGGGAATCAGTTCTTCTAAAGCTATACCGTCAGAACCTTTCGACTCGGGATGCTGAGGGTCCCCAATCTGATATCCATCCGTATCTTTTTTCAGTGCAGGACGGTAATAGTGCGCTCCCGGAGTGTCTT
>JADGQM010000190.1 GCA_017881795.1 Syntrophobacteraceae bacterium | reverse complement strand
AATGGAGCAAATTTTACAATATTTGTCTCATTTCGCTTGAAAAACATGTCGGTCTCGCTTAAATTCTGTACGGGCGTCCTGGAAAATGAAAATTAAAACCAGCTTGCCACATTTATTTGATCAAGCTTTGAGCAAAACCGCCAAGAAAACGGAGTGAACCAATGGACGAGAATCAAGATCAGAAGTGCAAATGCATCGCAATGTGTATCAAATTGGCCCTCTCCTTCGCCATCCTTTTTCCCATCTACGCCTTGCTGTATGTCAGTTTTCCCGGATCACTCGTGGCCCTCTATCTGATCTCAGCGGTGCTTGTCGCCCTCTTTGCCCCCTGGGACGATTGGAAGAAGAAATTTTTGTCGTGAGATGATCAAGAGATCGTCGGCGAGAATCCGATTTTTGATTTCCTTCCCGCAAGACTGCCGGCTTCAATAAGCCGGCAGTGCTTTTTCATGGTTAAGACTGTTGTCGATTATTCGAAATCTCCGTCAATACGTTGTCTCAATTGCCGGCTGCATCGGGCCATGACCAAAGCGGCGATTTTGGCCTTCTTCCGACCACTGATCACTGATCCTGATCACTATTTTCTCTGTACCACTTCAGTCGCTGCTCCATTCTTCCGGTTCGAAAAATGATCCGGGTTTCACCAGCGGGTCAGATTGGATAATGGCGCCGCCGGTTCCAACAGCAACGAAGGTCTTGTTGCCATAGGTCGTTGCACGGAGTTCGCTATGACTTCCAGATACTCTGTCAGTCCATGTTACCCCGTCCGGAGAAGTGAGGATTGCACCGTAGGCCCCGACAGCAACGAAGGTGTTATTGCCGTAGGCTATCTGGTACAGCCAGCCAGGTGTCCGTGGTGACATCTCGGTCCATGTCGCCCCGTCCGGGGAGGTGAGGATTACTCCGCCTTTGCTGGAACCTCCGACAGCAACGAAGGTGTTATTGCCGTAAGATATCCCGCGGAGCACGTAATTGCCTTTTGGTGATGTATCCGTCCATGTTTTCCCGTCTGGAGAGGTGAGGATTGTGGTGAGGATTGTTTGGCCTACATAGGAGCCACCCACGGCGACAAAGGCGCCGTTGCCGTACGCTACCCCGTAGAGCCATCGCTTAGTTTTCGATTTTCTGGAGGTCCATGTCTTCCCGTTTGGGGAGGTAAGGATTGTGCCTCCTACGCCGGAGCCTCCGACGGCAACAAATAGCTTATTCCCATAGGTTATTCCGGAGAGAGAGACATCCGTTCCAAACGATCCAGCAGTCCATGTCTTCCCATCCAGCGATGTGACGATTGTGCTGTAGTCTCCCACCACAACGAAGGTCTTATTGCCGAAGGCTATTCCGTATAGTTCGTTGTCGGTTTTGGATGAGCCCATAGTCCATGCCTTCCCGTCAGGGGAGTTGACGATTGTCCCCAAGCTGCCAGCGGCGACGAAATTGCTATTGCCATAAGCCACCCCGCAAAGAGGGTTCTGAGTTCCCGTTGATCTGGTGGTCCATGTCTTTCCACTCGGGGAAGTGAGAATTACACCCGATTCTCCAACAGCAACGAAAGTTTGTATGCCGTAGGCTATTCCGAAAATCCGGTTGTCCGTTCTTGACAATCTTTCGGTCCAATTTTTCTTGTCCAGAGAGGTCAAAATGGCGCCGTTGCTTCCAACCGTAACGAATGTCTTATTGCCGTAGGCCACTCCGTACAGCGAGGGCTCATATCCCAACGATCTATCAGTCCATGTTTTCCCATTCAGGGAGGTAAAGATGGTGACGAGGTCCCCCACAGCAATGAAGGTGTTCGCGGCATAGGTTATCGCGTAGAAAGGGGAATCGAGCGCCACCGAGCGATCGGCCCAGGTCTTTCCATTTGAAGAGGTAAAGATGGTGCCGGTCTCTCCAACAGCAACGAAGGTGCTATTGCCGTAGGCTATTCCATAGAGACGGAAATTGGTTCCGGATGATCCCTCAGTCCACGTTTTCCCATTCGGGGAGGTGAGGATTGTCCCGTTGTCTCCCACGGCAACAAAGGTCTTATTGCCATAGGCTATTCCGTAGAGCGCGTTATCTGTTCCTGAGGAGCCCTTGGTCCATTTTACGCCGTCAGGGGAGGTGAGGATGGTCCCATTGTCTCCCACAGCAACTACCGTGTTATTGGCGTAGGTTATTGCGTAGAGCGCGTTCTCAGTTCCTGACACGTGGTTGGTCCAGACCGCACCATCAGGGGAGGTGATAATTGAGCCATAGTCTCCGACAGCAACGAACGTGTTTTTGGCATAAACGATCCCGAAAAGACTGTTCGGCTGAGGTAGAGGATTGCGCCAATTCCAATGATCGAGAGATTCTGCTGAGACTTGAGATGCCAGAAGAAGGAACAGAAACAACCATAAGGCATTTAATTTTACTTTCATAATTTTCATCGTTGCGTCCCTCTTTGCGTGCGGCCGTGATCCTGGATTTAAACAGATGCACCGCCAGGCACTTGGGCGGTCAGCGCCAGTTATTTTTCCGTTATCACGAAAGTCAGCCTTTCGCGCACCTTTACAAGTCTGCAAATGCTGATCCAACTTAGCGTGGGTAATATACCCGAGGTTGAGAGTGCTTTCAAAGACATTTGGAGGCATCGATTGTTATCCCCTTCGGACATTTTTCGGGGAGTTCTTTGAGGAAGAGTTTCAGGATTTCGGGTGGCGTCTGCAAAAGCCGGAGGCGATGGATGCCCGCAGCATCGCGCGGGTCCTGGGCAAGGCGGAGGGCCTTTACCAGGGCGGCAGGTTTAACGTGTCCCGTTTCGTCAAATTCGGCGTCGCAGATCCCACAGAGAATGCACGTTGCCGGGCCTTCGAGTCTGCGGGCGACTTCTGGCGTCATCCGACCGTCGTAGTCATCCCGCAAAACGAGCCACGGAACAACGGCTTTGAGGGAATCAAAGAAGGGTTCAAGATCCACCACCAGGTCTTTCAACTGCCGGAAATGGGGAAGTGGCTCCACGATGATCGGCCCGCCATGGGCGGAAGCCTGTTGCATCAGCGTTTGACAGGCCAGCGCCGGGCGCCCGTTGATGCGGACGGCGCAAGAGCCGCAAATAGCGCTCCGGCACGAGCGGCGAAAAGAAAGGCTGGGGTCCTGCTGCCACGCAAGCAGCAGAGCGTCCAGCACCGTTTGGGTTCCTTCCAGATCCATGGCAAATTCCTGAAAGGTGGGGACGGTATCCTTCCCAGGATCGAATCGACATACCTTGATGACCGTCTCCATTTCAGTAGCCTCTCTCCTGCGGTTGATAGCGAGTGATGGCAACCGAACCTTCACTGAGCTCAGGTCCTTCGCCTCCGCGCCGTGCGAAAGTGTGGTGCAGCCAGTTCCGATCATCACGCAAAGGGTAGTCCAGCCGGTAGTGAGCGCCCCGGCTCTCGGTGCGCGCCAGCGCTCCGCGAGCGATGATCTCTGACAAGTCCAAGAGATAGCCCACTTCCAGGTAGTCCATGAGGGCATAATTGAAGGGTTTTGCCTGACCCGGCGGCGAGAGCTTCTGATAGCGCGCCTTCAATTGCCCCAAGCGCGCGACGGCATCTTCAAGCTCGCTCCCGGTCCTGAACACTCCCACCTGATTGGTCATGAGCGTCGTCATCTCGCGGCGGACGGCAAAGGTGCTGTCAGCTTGAGGAGAATCCGGTAGCCGACTCAACAGTAAAGCGTTCCAGGGCTCCAGAGCGCGCCTCACGGTCTCTCTGGAAAGGTTCGGCGAGGGCTCCTGCTGGATAAGCTCCGCCGCCTTCTTGCCCACCCGCCTGCCGAAAACGACCGTCTCGAGGAGGGAGTTGCCGCCCAGCCGATTCGCTCCATGCACACTAACGTTGGCGACCTCGCCCGCGGCGAGGAGCCCTGGCAGAGTAGTCATTCCCCAGACATCCGTCCGCACCCCGCCCATGCTGTAGTGCTGCGCAGGTTCGATGGGCATGGGCACGCTCACCGGATCCACGCCGGCGTAGCGGATGGCGAGGTCTCTTACTTGAGGCAGCCGCTCCGCTACCAGGGCCTGGCCAAGATGGGTGAGGTCCAGGTGGACGTAATGCCCGTCAAAACCCCGTCCTTCTTTGATTTCCTTGAAAATCGCCCGCGCCACCACATCACGGGGAGCCAGTTCCATCTTCTCCGGGGCGTAGCGGGCCATAAACCGCTCCCCTTCCGTGTTACGGAGATATCCCCCTTCGCCACGGGCGGCCTCGGAGACGAGGATGTTCGTGCCATAGAGCGTTGTCGGGTGGAATTGCACAAACTCCATATCCGAGAGCACCGCTCCTGTCCGGTAGGCGATCGCCATACCGTCGCCCGTGTTGGCGTGGCCGTTGGTCGTTTTGGAGAAGGCTCGACCGTAGCCGCCCGTCGCCAGGATGATCTGCCTGGCACGGATAACCTCGAATCTTGCCCGCGCCAAATCATAGACAAGGGCCCCGGCCACGCCCCCATCTTCGACCAAAAGTTCGAGCAGGTGCCACTCCGGATAGACCTTCACCCCGCGCTTCAAGCTCTGCTCGTACAGGGTGTGCAGGACCACATGCCCGGAAAAGTCGGCGGCAAAACACCCCCGGGGGAAACCGGCGCCGCCGAGGGACCGCTGAGCAATCCCACCGTCAGCTCGGCGAGTCCAAGTTACGCCCATCCTCTCGAGCTCGAGAATTACCTCCGGCCCATCGGCGCAGAGCACCTCGATAGCATCCTGGTCCCCCAGGTAATCGCTTCCCTTCACCGTATCGAAAATATGGGCCTCGATACTGTCGTCCTCGCCGAGAGCGGCATTGAACCCTCCCTGTGCCGCCCCACTGTGCGAGCGCGTGGGATAGACCTTGCTCAGGACCGCGACATCGGCACTCGCTGAAACAGTGAGCGCAGCCATGAGGCCGGCCAGCCCTCCCCCGACAATAAGCACTTCATGCATGATCATTGCGACTGCTCCTCGATTTTGCTCAGCCAGTCAATGCGTCCACCCTCGATGAGGTTCCTTGAAACCATTCGAAACGCAGTGTTTCCTTATCCAATATTTACCTATTCCTCAAACCAATTCTTCATTTTCATCGTCCATCTATCGGTGTAAGGTGGTCACCGAGGTTGTGAGCAGCCGCAAACCCAATGCGAGTGCTTTTTTCAATGACATCCGACGACGTTACCGAGAGATGAGAATGAAATCATGCCTTTCTGATATCCGTGTGCTGGAACTGGGCCAGGTGCTTGCGGGGCCCTATGCCGGGATGATTCTTGGCGACCTGGGAGCTGACGTCATCAAGATTGAATCACCCGATGGCGGAGACAGCGCCCGCCGCACACCTCCCCATTTTTACAAAGGGGAGAGCATCTATTTTATGGCCCTTAACCGGAACAAACGGAGCCTTGTCGTCGACCTAAACAAGGCGGCGGGGCGGCGCGTATTCTATGACCTGGTTAAGAAATCCGACGTGGTTTTGGATAACCTGAGACCTCCGGCACTCGAGAAGCTGAAGATCAATCACGAGGTTCTGCAGCGCTACAACCCGGCAATTATTTCGTGCTCCATCAACGGCTACGGATCGGATACGCCGGATCGCGCCAAGCCCTCCTTCGACCTGATGATGCAGGCGAAAGGAGGAGGCATGAGTCTGACGGGAGAGCCAGGTGGTCCGCCGCTTCGTATGGGTGTTTCCATATCCGACCACGTTGCCGGAATCTATGCCGTGGCGGGGATTCTGGCGGCGCTCCACGCACGCGAGAAGACCGGCAAGGGGCAAAAGATCGAGGTCCCTCTGTTCAGCACCATGATCTCCCTCCTGAGCTACGAAGCCGCATTTCACCTTTATTCCGGGGAAGTCCCGGGTCCCGTTGGCTCCGGCCACCGGTCGTTAATGCCCTATAATGCAGTCGCGACCAAAGACGGGCACATTGTGGTTGATGCCCATCTGCCCAAATTCTGGTCCTCGTTTTGCCTGGCCTTGAATGTCAAAGAGCTTGAGAATGACCCCAGGTTCCATAACCTGGAGGCGCGAAACAACCACCGACAAGAACTGCTCAATCTTTTGAATCGCCTATTTTCCATGAGAACCAGCCGGGAATGGCTCGAAATCCTGGAAGCGCACGGCATCCCCTGCGCTCCCATCAATGACTTGAAAGCAGCCCTCGATGATCCCGCTACCCTGGCGCTGAACATGGTGGTGGACATCGAACATCAAGGCATCGGTCTCACCTTCAAAACCACCGGGAATCCCATTCGCATTCCAGAGAACGAAGACCAACCCTATTCCTCCCCTCCCCTTTTGGGAGAGCACACCGAGGCTGTTTTGAAGAGACTCCTGGGCTATTCTGACGGGAGAATAGACAATCTCATCAAGCAAAAGGCTGTGTTTCGAATGCCCGTAGCTGGCAGATGAGAAGCTTTCACTGCGTTCAAATACTCGTCATAAGAGGACGGTCCTAGCTTCATCTACGAAGTCTTCACGTTTTTGAGTTTCATTGTTTCCGTATCGAGCAGGGAAGATTCTTGATGTTCGGTGTCCCGAACTCCTTGCCCAGTTTTGCGATAGAAGTGAGCATATTGAAATTCGATCTTCGCCACTCAAACTGCTTCGCCGCATCTCCTTCCGGGAACCACCATCCCAGGGCCGCGCTGACCACGCGTGGGTGAACGATATCGGTGACCCGCGCCACCTGAGTGATTTCGCCGTACTTGGTCGAGACAATGACTTGGTCGCCATCGCTGATTCCATAGACCGCTGCCGTGTCGGGGTGAATTTCGACGAGCGGGTGGGGGCGCTTCTGACGGAGCTTCTCCAGCCAGCGATAGGAAGAGAGGAGATAGTAGCGGCTCTTGGCGCTGATCAAAATCAACGGATATTCGGGATCATCCCCTTCAGGCAGGCCGGTGAATTCGGGGAGCGGTTTCAGTTTAAACTTTTCAGCCGTGCTCAGCTTCAATTCCACCTTTCCGGTGGGTGTGCGGAAGCCTACCTCTTCAAATTGCCTGAAGCGATCAGGCCCCTTGAGATATTCTTTGGCAGCGAATTCACGATAGGTCAGGCCGGCCGGTCTAACCAAAGCCTCCAGAAATTCTTCAAAATCATCATACCAGTATGTAGGATCTGATACCCGCTTCCCCAGTTCATTCATGATTTTTATGTCGGGCCAGCACTCGGGCGGGGGTTCGACAATCTTTGGCCGGGCGAGGATCATTCCGTGGCCAATGCCGTAATGGCCGATATCGTTCATTTCATACTGGTGCGCAACCGGGAGGACAATATCGGCCAGCGATGCGGTCGGCGTCATGAAGATCTCGGCCACGGCGACAAAATCAAGGCTCATGAACGCTTCATAGGTGACTGCACTTTCGGCCCAGGCCACCAGAGGATTGGTGCATAGTCCATAGAATCCCCTGACCGGGTATGGCGTTGCCTCAAGCACTGCCTTCCGGAAATAGGCCGGCGCAACCGTCATCAGCCTGGGAATAATGCCGTGGCAGGCGCTGATCATCTCCTTGCGCTTATCCGGAATGAGATCGGCGCGCACGAATTCGCCCAGCCCCATGATTTTCGGCTCGTGGGCATTGATGTTGCCGCCGGGCACTTCGAGGTTTCCGGTAATGGCCATGAGGCAAACCAGGGAGCGGGTGGCATCGAAGGCATTGACATCATGCTCGATGGCATTACCCCACTGGAGCGCAGCAGGTCTTGCCGAAGCGTATAGCCTTGCGGCTTTGCGTATCAGCTCAGCCGGCACCCAGGTGATTTCAGAAACCGTCTCGGGGCTGTAGCGTTTCACATGCCGGGCCAGGTCTTCGAATCCGTATGTGTATTTTTCAACAAAACTCTGGTCATAGAGAGCTTCCTCGATGATCACATGCATAAAACCCAGGGCGAGCGCCTGTGCCGTTCCGGGCCGGAGTTGCAGCCACAGTTCGGCCCGATCGGCAAGCTCGGTCCTGCGGGGATCGACGACGATCAGCCGCGCGCCGTTCTTGAGCTGATCGAGGGCGAGGCTGGCTATCTGTCCTTCCTCACTGGTGGAGAGAACGTTGCTGGCCCATGAGAGAATGACCTTGGTGGGATTGTGGAGATCGGCAACCGGGTAAAACCCGCAGGTGTGGATACCGGTGATCTCGCGAGGGGCATGGCACACGTCCTGAGAGGCAACGACATTAGGGGAGCCGAAAATATTGGCCAGGCGAATCAAAACGAAATGCTCGAGTCCCTTCGGCATCCCCACCCCAAAACCAACCGCCCGAGCACCGTATTTGTTTTTAATGGCAAGAAGATTCTCCGCCGTTTCCGCGAGGACGCCGCCTTGCGCA
>JADGQM010000189.1 GCA_017881795.1 Syntrophobacteraceae bacterium | reverse complement strand
CGGCAAGTTTGGTCAAACCCTTAACGCGGCCAAGCACCCGCAGGGAAGACAGCAGCGCTCCCGTATCGCAGTCCTTGGCGTATTCTTCAAAAAGGATGGCGATGTAATCGTCAATCTCCTCCGGATGCTCGCGGAAGTATGATTCCTCAACATCGGTAAAGGTCCTATAGTTTCTCATGGTTCAAATACTCCTTCCAATAGGCTTTCGCCTCTCTGATGTCTTGGTTTTGGCTTCCCTTGTCACCTCCGCACAGCAGGACAACAATATTGGTTTCGTCCTCTCCGAAATACACCCGATACCCGGGGCCAAAAAACATCCTTAACTCGCTCACGCCTTCGCCTACAGGCTCACAATCGCCATAATTGCCTTGTTCCAAACGGGCAACCCGGACAAGGATGCGTTTGCGCCCCATAATGTCCCGCAGTCCATAGGGCGGCTGCTCCACAACGCGGACGCACCGTAATCCTTGAAGGCGCGGCGGTAGAGGGTCACGAAATCCACGGTTTGTTCGGTTTTTGTGCTCAGAACGTTGCCATAATGGCATAGTGCGTCATTTTGTCCAATGTTTGCGGTTTTCACCAAGGCGCAAAACCGCGCCCATCCTGGATGTCCGTATTTATAGGTTATTCTCAGTGTGAATTGCCTCTGTTCGGTAGATGGTAGAAACGTGAACCCCAAAAGTCTTTGCGGCTTCTTGCAGAGGCACGGCGCAAGCGAGTCCAATCGGCAAGCCCGAGAAGCTGAGATGCCAGCTATCTGAATACTGGCCCAGAAGAATCAATCAAACACACATAGCCTGACCTGCAAGCCTCAATCGGTAGATTCGCATGATACCGATACCGCCCACACTGTCCTTTGCGTCGCCTTTCAACGTCTTTCGCGGTGCCCCTCGCCCTTCCTGCCGCCCTTCCCTGCCCGCCCACTAAGACCGTTCTGCTGGAAAAGAAAATAAGAAAGGCAGAGCCATTGCTGACCCTGCCCGCTGCAAAAGATATGGTGTATAAGACTGGCGACATTAAACGACGGAGGAGGTTAAAAAAAGGTTAAAATTGCGCCTAGCGGCAAACGGCTTCCCAGCTTAGCTAACTGGATCATCACCGCCTCGAACAGCTCCACGAATTTGAGAATTTTGGGTTCGGAAAATTGCAGCAGGAAAAGTGTTTTCCGGTGAAAGCAGTAAGTTCCTCGAATTATACTTTTTTCGGCTGAGAATCTTTGTTTCTGGTAAGTTAGGGATAGCTTCCTATCGCTTCCACACCGGTATTATCAATCAACTGAAGGAGAGAAGTAATGAAAATGAGTATTCCCATTACAGCAACACTCTTGCTTGCCCTGGTGCTGGTCTCTGCCGCGTCAATGGCTGAGGAGAAGTACGATGGTGTCTATGGAGGCGGCTCCAACAAATTCTCTGTCGCCACGGGAAGCCCCGGTGAACTGGGCTTGCTTGAGGCGTTGGCAAAGGCCTTCGACACCAAGATGAATACCACCCTCCTCTGGAAGAAAGCCGGGTCGGGAGAGTCACTCAAGGCTTTGAAAGAAAAAACCGTCGACATGATCATGGTGCATGCTCCTTCGGCTGAAAAGAAGGCGGTTGAAGAGGGTTGGGCCGTAAAGCGGATACTCATCGGCTCAAACGAATTCTTCATCGTTGGCCCTCCTGAAGATCCCGCAAAGATTTCTGAGGCGAAGAGCGCCTCCGACGCCTTCATTCGAATCGCCAATGCCAAGGCAAAGTTCTTCTCCAGGGGTGATAATTCGGGGACCCACAAGAAGGAGATCGATGTTTGGCAGAAGGCCAACATCACTCCCTCTGGTGACTGGTACATCGTCACCAACGATTTCATGACTGCCACGCTGAAGCGAGCAAACGATGAGAAGGGCTACTTTATGACCGATAGCAGCACGTGGGTAGCCGAGAAGAAAAATATGCCGAACCTGAAGATTCTCTTTAAAGGGGACAAATTCCTGATTAACACCTACCATACGCTGAGCCAGCCCGAAGGGGCCACCCCTGGAGCTTTGTGGGCAATAAAGTTTATCGATTTTGTGGCATCCGACGAGGGACAAAAGATCATCCAGGATTACGGTAAAGATCGCTACGGGGAGGGACTTTATAACGATGCAACTTATGCAAAGCAATACGATGACTGATTTGCCCGGTCCTGGTGTTTCCTTATGCTTTTAATGAAGAAGTGTCCTTGTCACAGGGCGAGCTTGACTAAGGCTGATCCCCGCCCTATGATCTTAATCGAGGATCCTCAGCATCATGCATGTTTTGGGTGCAAGGGGACGATGGGGACGGAATTTGACGGGCACACAATTGAGAGGTCGGCAACCAAATGGCAAAATTGGTTAAGGAAGAGAGCGATACCGGGAGGCTGCATATTGAGTCTCCTCTCATGGGCGAATCCCTGGTTAGCAAGGAATTTCTCAAACGGACTGAGGCCGTGGATACCTTCCGCATGCACCCTGACATCAACGTCATCAAAATCGGGGGACAAAGCATCATTGACCGCGGACGCACGGCGATACTACCTATCCTCGATGTGCTCATTCAGGCCAAGGAAAAGTACAAAATTCTTTTGATGACAGGGGGCGGCACTCGGGCGAGGCACGTTTACAGCATTGGCGTTGATTTGGGAATGCCCACCGGCGTGCTTTCCAAGTTGGGAGATAAGGTCTCCTGGCAAAATGCGGAGATGCTCAGTGTGCTCCTGTCAAAGCACGGGGGAGTAAAGATCGGGCATGGAGATAACCTCGAACAACTCACCATGTTCTGTCGTCAGGGGTATCTGCCCATCACTTATGGCATACCACCCTACGGCTTCTTTGAGCATCCTGCGGAAATCGGTTCTATTCCTCCCCATCGTACTGACTGCGGAGCTTTCCTCCTGGCGGAAAATATCGGCGCCCGCTCTCTCATCTTTCTTAAAGACGAAAAGGGACTATTCGATCGCGATCCGAAAAAGGTTGAAGCATCCAAACGAGACGGTCTCAAGTTCTTTGGACGAATTTCCGCGAAAGAGCTCCTTGAGTTGGATCTGGACGACCTCATTGTGGAACGCCCCATCCTCACCTTCCTGCAACGCGCCAAATGCCTCAAGGAGCTCCAGATCATCGATGCCCTGCATCATCCGGAACATATCCTCGCAGCCCTGGAAGGAAAGCATGTTGGCACCATCATCTACAAAGAGGAATGACCCGGGAGACGGATGACCTCCGAGGTCCGACCCAATCACCGAGCTAAGCTGCGGGAGCTGTCCGGTTTCTACTCTTCTCCCTCACCTTTCTTGCCGGCCTCGAGATAGACTACATTGGCTCCCGAAGCTTCCACAATCTGGTCGAGCTCCTTTTTGCGGATATGTTCGACATATATTTTCAGGTCGGCGCCATGGACGCCAACCACCCGGAAGCGAGGTTTCTTTTCTCCTTTTTCAACTTTACGCCGCTCACGGACGAAGATTGTTGCCATATGGGTCTCCTTTCCATTGTTTGAACGTTCAATGCAGACAACCTTAACCGCCAACTTTCGACTTAAACATATATCCTTTAAGCACATAGGTCAATAAAAACATGGCAGAGCAAAAAAGATCGCAACGCCGTCCACAGCAAGGGAAAAAAGATCGCTACATGCAGCCGTCGATCTTGATGGGTCTTTATTCTAAGCCATCATACGGGTACGAGTTGATTCAAACGATCCAGAGATTTGGCTTTGTGGAGGGGCAGGCGCCGCCGGGAATGATCTATCGTCACCTGCGGCAACTGGAAGAAGATGGACTGGTTACTTCCGAATGGGAGACCGAAGGGGCTGGTCCGGCCAAGCGCATTTACCAGTTAACTGACGGTGGCTTGCAAATGCTTTCTCTTTGGATTGGATACATGGAAAAACAGGTCGAGAACCTTAATGAGCTGATAAAGCAGTATTACGAAGTTAAGAGAAACAAGAGCGCTCAGCCATGACCGACCCTGAGCAGACCACACGTTGTGCTTTTCCGTTTTTCTGCCTTTTCTCCCCCAGGGATTCCCAAACTCCTTGATCCTTGGGGACCACAGGCAAAATCGCCCGGTTACCCCAAAGACGAGGGCGCAGCCAGTTTTTGGTGAGCACCATGTCCTCGTGGGCCGGAATCCGGCTATCCCGGTCCAGTGAGACAACGAGAATATTCAATCCCTCCAGTTCGGATACCGTTACCCTCTCCGGCACATGACGCAGTTCTCCAAACTCAATAAAGCGCCCACTCCAGCCATCCGCCGTCAACCCAACCGCCGCCGCAGCTCCAATGATCCCCTGATTGGTTCCTCCGTGGCCGGAGAGGTGTATGCCGGAGGCAGCTTCGAGGGCCTCCTTTTGAGTCACAACCCGACGCGTGCATTTGCGGCTGAAATCGATCAACCGGGAGATACCGGGGCCACCCTCATGAGCTACACACAGTCCGGGATCACTTCCGTCCAGAGAGTAACGTTCAATGTGTTCTACCGCTCTCGAGATGAGATCCCCAAACACCGAATCATCTTCAACGTCGACGACGGCACAGGCACTGCTATTGTGGGAAGTGTAAGGAATATCATCGTGAACCAGGAGTTGCTGACGCACCACGCCCCAGATTCGACAACCTTCGGGCAGTTCACGTTTAAACCAACGGGCCAGCTTTCCAGTACCCCGATCGGCATCAGCATGGTCCGTGTCATCAAAACCAATGTAAACCCGCATCGCGCAACCTCTCCCAATCATCACTTGAGTTACCGCAAGAACCGTGTCGCCTGACCTGGAATAACCACAATAGTTTGCCGACATCGCTTTTGTGTCAATTTTGGCACAGGGGCATTTATCACCGTGGTGGGAAAAGGGCAATACAAAAACGCAAACCAGAAAACGCCAGGAAGGATAGGTGATGCTTGATTCAAAGCCAAACGATAACTTGGCTTTCCCCGAAAAAGGAACATGCGATAAAGGAGAGAGTCATAGATGAGCATGGATCAAGCGAATAAGAAGCGCATGAAAGATTTGGCGTCTCTCGTCCACAGGGAATTGTCCCTTTGGCTAAGCCTCTGGTGTTGAGCAGGGACAACAGATGTACTCTGAACCAACGAATGAGAAAGGAAAAGGAAACCCTCTAGAATTGGTGTAAGATACAAACCATGGGACGATGTGTGCTTTGTCCTAAAGAGCAAACCATGGGATTGAGGGATGCCGCAAGCGATGGGTCCAGTGGATCTCAAGGAGTTGGTCAAAAGATGGTTAGCTAGAAAGGAGAACCTGGCATGGCAACGACTCTGGACTCCATGACAGAAAAGAAACTGGAGGAATTGGCGAAAACCCTTGGCCGCTCCAAACTGCGCATATTGAAGGATGCGCTTCAGCACTACGCGGATGAACTGAAAGACCTGGATGCCGCCATGGATCGACTCAATGACCCCCATGCCCGCCTGATCGATCACGAAGAGGCGAAGCGTGCCCTCAACCTGGTCGATTAAGTGGGATAGCAGAGCCCTCAAGGAAATGTCCAAGCTGCCATCTGAAGATCAAAGACTGCGCACTTTTCCCTTGATGCCCATGATCATGGTGCTATTCTTTGTTTTGCCTAAGATTTTAAAGGACTAAGTCGGATACGAAGGCTTGATGACCTGGATTTCGTCGTTCGTTGCTCTCCACCACATGACATAACAAAGAGAGAATTCGTAACGCCCGGGGACATCTCCAGCATGGCGGGTGAAAGCAGATGAATTTGATCTAAACAACGAGCGGGGTATTCAAAGATTATGCTTGGGTTGAAACTTAGAGATGAATTTCTTAAGACCCACATGCCCGGAACCGCGATCTCACTTCGTACAAGTGATAATCAAGGCGCCGCGCAGAAGCCTCCCGACCAGATTTTGTCCATCACCTATCCGACGGATGATGTTCGGACTGCACTCAAGGCAATCACTGTCAATCAACATGGGCGCCCCATCGTCCTAATGGGAGACCGTGGTCGTGGCAAATCGCACATTATGGCGGTTATGCACCACGCCATTCAATCTCCTGACATTGTTGAGGAGTGGCTTAAAGATTGGGGTGCAAGACTGGGCAGCGATGAAATGAAGTCGCTTGCATTGGTCAAAGGATATGTGCCGATCTCTGAGCCGGTTCATAACTACGAATACCTGCTGCTTTGGGACCTGATTTTCGACCGGCATCCGAAAGGCGAGTATTATCGTGGTCAGTTCGAGGGGTTGTCCCAACCTTTTCCACCTCGAACACTTCTTGAAAAGATGTTTGAGGACAAGCCAACCTGTCTGATTCTGGACGAATTTCAGACATGGTTCACCGGGCTCCCTGAAAAGGACCCCAAAACGGGTCTCCTCATCAGGCAGTATGCGTTCAATTTTGTGCAGATTCTTTCAGAAATTGCCAAAGATCGCCCTGAGATTCTGATTTTTGTCATTTCACTACTCAACAATCAGAATGAGGCCTTTCAGCAGGTACACCGACAGGGACCGGTGATTATTGACTTCCGAGGTCCCTCTGCCAGGCAGGATCGAGAAAAGCTTCTGTTGCATCGCCTTTTTGAAAACAGACGGAACATCTCCGAAGACGACATCCGTGGTGTTGCGGGCTCCTATGCCGCCGAGAGATTCCGTTTGCTCCATACGGATAAATCTGAGGCGGAGAAGGAGCGAATCCAACAAGAGGTCTTTGGTTGCTGGCCCTTCAGCCCGGAACTGCTTGATCTGCTTGAATACCAGATCCTTCTTTCCCAGGCCGCCCAAGAGACGCGGGATATGATCCGTATCCTGGCGCAAGTATTCCGTACTCGCGGGGACTCGGTTTCCATCATTACTCCCTCTGATTTCTTTGTTGACGGAGATTCTGACGAAGTTCAGACCCTCGTTGATTCCATTGCCGTTCAAGCAGGTCAGGAGAAGTTACGCCAAATCGCCCAGCGCAATCTGGAAACCGTTCGGGGCTCGGGAGCTAATGTTCCCGACGCACGAGAGCTGCTCAGCTCGATCTGGATGCGATCGATGTCGCCCGGCAAGAACGCAGGGGGCAATCCTGCTCAACTCCACCTTGATATAACCAGAGGCAATGCCATCGACGACAATGCCTTCCAGGCAGAGCTGGCTCTTCTCATAGAAAACAGCGTCAATATCCATGGCGACGAAGTGCCTGGAGGTCCACTGTGGTTTGGACTCCACGAAAACCCGAGATCGAAAGTCAGGGCCTGCGCCAAGAACAATAAACTCTGGCACGCCGGTGCGGTTCCCACGGCGAGTCAGACGATTTATCCCGGCAAAGACATCGCTCACATTGGAGCCACCTTGCGGCATATATTTGTCCCAGAGACGACTCAGCCCGCTTCGAGAGTGATCGTTCTTGGCCCTAACTGGAAGGATGACCCCTGGAACGAAGTCGATGAGGCTGATAAGCCATCGAAATGGGACAGGCCGGTTCTTGTGGTGATCCCCGATCAAATCAATGGCGGCCAGGCAGGCATCAGCTCATGCCTCGGTTCCTGGTTGGCAAAACACGTTCAGAAACGGCGCAATACCATCCGTTTCCTGCTGCCGGCCAGCGACACGCAAGGACTGTACACCGACGGGGAATTGGTGTACTCGGCGCGGTGCAGTTTCCTTTGCTCGCGTGACGGTTGGGGAGCAGATCCCACATACCGGGCCTTGCACCAGGATTTCGATCGTCCCTTACGCCAGTCTCTGAAAAGCCGCTTCAACCGGTTTGCCGTCTTGCGAAAATGGGATTTCCAGCAGCCCCAGAATTGCCTTTTCGATGTCGAGAAAATCACCGAACAAGGCAGCAACATTCCTGCGGCGGTCGAAGCAAGAATTCTTTCGGATTTGTTCGATCAGACCGAGTTCAAGACCTTTGTGCTGAAGCGAGCAAAGGATTCGGACTTCGTTGGCTCCTTAATGGACGACCTGATTGAACCGCCCCCACCCAATGCTGGAGATGCCATTCCTTTCCTCGGGGAGACCAAACTCTACGAATCCATCTTGGATATTGCAGCCGGGGGTGTACTGGTTCTCAACGTAAGCGGAACCTGGATCGGAAGACGGGCTGAAGACGCGACCGATGAAGACGCCAGACGCCACATCCGATCAAAGGCCTTTCGTTCTGGCCAGGAAATGCGACAGATCCAGCTTGGCTTGCCTGGCGCCGTCGGGGGTGGAACAGTCACTGTGCCGATTATCCCCGCAGGTGGCAGTCAACCGGGAGTCGGTCCAACCCTTACACCAGACACGTCTCCGAAACCCGACCTGAAAGGAGTGCCGGGAGGAACAGATTTTCCACCGGTGCACGGAGGCAAACAGGCGGGAGGAGAGAGTGAT
>JADGQM010000188.1 GCA_017881795.1 Syntrophobacteraceae bacterium | reverse complement strand
CCGGCATAGAGTAGGGGATGAAAGAGCCCCACATAGAAGGAGAAGCTGCTCCATTATGGCCCCGAGTCATGTGCGGGTAGTCGTGAGGCTACACGTGAAGCAGTTGACAGGGGAAAGCGTAGGCCAGCCATTGAGCTCCGAAATCACCCATCCGGGATGCTGACCCAGTGGTCCGAAGGGGAAGGCAACACTGGAGGAGGACGTTAAGCAGCGAGCCCTCGCCAGGTCCCGCGGAGTCTAAGACCCTGTGCATGCGTGGACACTCTATGTTCGAGAACCGGGAGATCTCCATAGCCTCTGGGCGATTCTTACCAGAGCGGTCGGGGAAGGCCTGTGGCCACAAGCCCGACGTGTACGCTATGAAGAAGTCAGACATCGGCGTAGTACCGAAGAAGGAGCCGAACAAAGTTGAAGCAGATTCACCTGCGGAGGCTCTGGAGGGAAGGCCGGTGACCGAGGGGAATTCTGTAAAGCCCGACTGGGACCTGCACACAGAGGCAGGAGTAAGCATTGATCGGACTTGACAGAATACGTGAAGCAGCACAAGTCAGCGACTTTGCGTCATCAACCCAAGGTAGGAGCCGTATGAGGTAGTGCCTCACGTACGGATCTGTGCGGGGGGTGCCGGGCGACCGGCATTCCTACCGCGATACGTTAAGTATTAGGTATCATAGTACAATCTATCACGATATGCTCTTTTTTGAGCTCAAAGTGCCATTTTTGGCGTAGAAATTGATCTCCTGAGCAGACTGATGACGGAACATGGCGAGAGCCAAGCGACACCACTTGTCAGGATATGCCTGGCACTTAACCCGTCGATGCCATTAGAAGGAATTCCCGCTCAAGTTTGGCAGAGATCGCATAAGGTGGATGCAGTGGCTCCTTGAGGCAAAGAAACGCTATCATCAAGGCCCTTCGCGTTGCGAACATGCCCAAAATCCTGTGGGAAGTGCGGCTGGAGTCCTGGTGCAAGTCAAGAGAAAGCGAACAAGTCGGATTTCAGGCTTTTGCCAATGAGAGGATGAAGGAGATGCAGCGATTTCCTCGTTTCCAGCGACGGAAGCTTTTGACCCTTTCCCTTTGGATGCATTCTGAGGCCTTGAAAGACGCCAAACTCTTGCCCGAAAAAGGAAAGTCGATTAATGTGATTGTACAATTGTACGAGTATGTGCGCCAGCCTGAGAGGATGGTATGAAAATCGTTGTAGATACCTCGGTAATTATAGCGGTCATTACAAACGAAGCCGAGAAGACTGTCCTTGTTGAACTGGCTAGAGGAGCGGAGCTCATTGCACCTCAGTCGGTTCATTGGGAAATCGGAAATGCCTTTTCGGCCATGCTGAAGCGTAAAAGAATAACGCTTGACGAGGCAATCAAGGCTTTGGAGGTTTATGGCAAAATACCCATAAGGTTTCTCGATATCGAATTGGAACCGTCTTTGAGGATTGCTGATGAGCATGGCATATATGCTTACGATGCCTGCATCCTCAGGTGTGCTCAGAAGCACAGATCGCCCCTCGTCTCACTCGATCAGAATCTGGTTGCGTCTGCAAAGAGGATGGGTATCCAAGTGAAGGAGGTATCCTGATGGCTGCCGTTTATAACTACTCAAAAGCACGACAGAGTCTTGCCGCCTTGCTGGAACAGGCGGCAAAGGAAGGAGAGGTCAGAATAAAGCGCAAGGACGGTCAGATTTTCGTGATCAGGCCCGAGCCTCGCAAGGATTCCCCTCTCGATGTCGAGGGCATCAGCCTCAATATTTCCACAGACGAAGTAATCGAGATCATCAGAGAAGGGCGAGAAGCACGAGCTCATGGCGATAGTTCAAGATGAAGGTTCAACGCCGATTCCCGTGATATCGCTGTTGATGTTCGAGTGTGTCAATGTCAATGTCGACACCCCAATGTAGCAACTATCGAAGATTGGCGTGAGATTCTGCTCCCGTTGCTTCTGATCGAACAGCATGGGGAGCGGTACATAGATCAGCGGAAGTCAAAAGCCGACACACTCGGCCAGCAAGACGCTTCGGTTGACGCTCGTGCCTCGCACAACTGAGCTCAACGCTGGGCCGCGTTATATTGTTAACGATATCGTCTCTCACATACAGAAAGGAGTTAACAATGGCCGATCCAAATGAAGTGTTGAAGGAAGCATTGACTCTGAAACCGGCTCAGAAAGTCGAATTGATTGATAACCTGCTCTCTAGCTTGGATAAGCCGGATAAGGACATCGACGAATTGTGGGCAAAAGAGGCTGAAAGTCGAATCGATGCATATGAAAAGGGAAGAATAAAGGCAGTGACTTTGGAAAGGGTACTCAAAAAGTATAAATAGGATAAGGGATGCGGATTCGCTTTTTAGAAATTGCCGAGATCGAATTGGATGAGGCGATCCAGTATTACAACTATGAGGCAGCCGGGCTTGGCGATGATTTTCTTACCGAAGTCTTGGATAGTCTGGATAGGATTGCGAGGTTTCCAGAAGCATGGCATCCCTGCTCAAAGAGGACGAAGAGGTGTCAAACGCGCCGCTTTCCATATGGAATCATCTGCCAGATCCGAAAAGTGGAAATACTCGTTATTGCTGTTGCAAACCTGCACAGAGAGCCAGACTACTGGGAGGATCGACTATAGAACTTTGCCCAACCAGCCAATAAACCGGACGAGGAACCACTCTCGGCATCATCAACGACATCCTGGACTTTTGCAAGATCGAGGCCGGGAAGATGGATATGGAGTCGGTGAGTTGGTGAATGATTTGGATAAGATAACAGGTGCAACCTAAAAAGGAGATTCCTATCCGCAGAGATGTTTGTCGAACGAGTCTCATTAGCACAGTGATGCTCCTACTTCTGGCTGCGTCGCTGCTCTCAGGAGCACCAGCCGCCGCTGCCGATGCTGAGGCGCCCAAACCGGGTCTTGCGAAGCTTGCCCAAGAGTTTACCGATCCCCTTACAACGCTTCCTCAGATTTTCACTCAGAACGCCTTCACCCCGACGAACTTCGGCACCGATGCTCCGGCCAATCGAGTCATCGCTCGTGTGATCATTCCCCGCGTCCCCGCGTCTTCGTTGCTCCCGTTCGTCCAACTCATCCGACCAAGCGTCTCCCTCGTCACGGTGCCCACCGGCACGGGTAGCGGCACGCGGACCGCATTCGGCGACATGCAGCTCTTCGATCTGGCAGTCCTCCCGTGGCCGGATCGGAAGAGCAGTCTCCTGATGGGCGTAGGGCCGGTGTTCGTCTTTCCAACCGCCACCGACAAGCTGGCGGGGCAGGGTGCGTGGCAAGCCGGTCCTGCCTTTGGCGCGATCTACAAGGGTATCCCGGCACTCGTCATGGGCTGCCTCATCCAGAACCCCATTTCCTTTGCCTACACCTCGCCCGACCGCCATCCCCTGAACACCCTGTTAGTCCAACCCATCCTGGCGCTTTATCTCGGGCACGGCTTCTACGTGAAATCTGCAGACGCCACCTGGACGATGGGCTGGCGCACGGGTTCGGCCACGATGCTGCCGCTGAGCCTCGGTCTGGGCTACGTGCTGCTCCACGAGGATTGGCCGCCCCTCAACTTCTTTGTGAGCGGGGAGTGGATGGCCTATCGTGATAATGCCCCAATCGCCCCGCAGATGACGGTGCGCTTCGGGCTGACGATCGCCTTCCCTCAGTTCAGGCCGTGGTAGAGGCAGGGGGTCATGATGAACGGCACTTTTCTTCCCAAAGCCGGGTGGGGATTGGCGGGTGCTGCAGCGGGACATGCAAATGAGGAAGAAGAAGAGGGTAAGATGAAAAGGATCCTGTGCCCGCATTGGGGCCGGATGGCCGAAAGGCCCCGTGCAGCATAGGACATGAATGATGAGATCCTTTGCAGAAGGGAGGATGAGTGATAATATTGGGGAACAATAGAGGACCATCAGTTAACGTCAATGCAACAGTCATTGCAGCATCAGACACGGAAAGGAGGAGATCCAGCATGATAAGGAAAGGGTGGTTTTTGCCTATGGTGGGCGTTCTTCTTGGGTTGGCATTCGGTTGCGTGCGTGCCACCCAGGGACCCGCGCCGGCTTCGACCGCCGGTCCGGCGCCTATTGCCGCTGAGACGGTCATCAAACCAGCGACTCAGGATGCTGAGGCCGTCCTCAAGAACATGGCGGATTTCATCAGCCGAACCAAGAGCTTCAGCGTTACCCTGCGCGATGGTTACGACGTCGTTCAGGCCTCCGGGCAGAAGATCGGGTTCGGGGAGATTCGTCAGATCACCGTCGAGCGCCCCCAGAACTTGCGGGTCGATCTGAAGCAAAGCGATGGCGATAAGGCTCAGCTTATCTATGACGGCCGGGAGATTTCCTTTTCCAGCTCATCGGACAACATCTACTCCATAACCCCTAAACCCGGAACTCTGGACGATGCCGTCAAGTACCTTGTGAAAGATCTGAAGCTTCGGCTTCCTCTGGCGATGCTGCTGCTCTCCACTTTTCCGGCGGAATTGGAGCAGCGCGTCACGGCTGCTGATTATGTGGAGCTCGATACGATCACCACGCCGGTCAGCCACCATGTGGCGGCGCGCACCGATGCCGTCGACTTTCAGGTTTGGGTGGCCGCGGAGGGCAATCCGTTGCCTCTGCAGGTCATCATCACCTACAAACACGAAGAAGGACAACCGCAGTTCTGGGCGGAGTTCAAGAATTGGAACCTTGCTCCATCCATCTCTCCTGCCCTGTTCGTTTTCACCCCTCCCCAAGGGGCGGAAAAGATACCGTTCCTGGTTGACCTGCGGGAGTCCGTCGGTGCAGTTCAGAAGAAAGGAGGCAAATGATGGTTTCCAAGATCTTAGCCAAAATGGTTGTAATAGCGGTCGCCCTGATGTTCCTGGTTTGCTTGGGCGCGCCGGAGGCTGATGCGCAAAGAGGGGGCGGGGGACGCGGAGGAGGAGGCGGTGGCGGCGGCGGCGGTTTTAGCCGGGGTGGAGCGGCGTCAAGCGGGAGCTTCTCGTCACCCGCTGCAAGCCGTTCGGAAGCCTCCGGGGGAGGCCAGTCGGCAAGGACTGGTCAGCGCCAGTCCGGACAAACAGCCCAGAGTATGAGCGGTCAGGGATCTGCATCAGAAAGGCAAAGCAGCCGTCAGAGCAGTGCGTCAGACCTGCAGAGCGGTCGCCAAGCAACGCAGAGCAGTCGCCAAGCAACCTCGACTGAAAATCAGAGCAACCGCCAGGCAGCTTCGTCAGCAAACCAGAGCGCTCGCCAAAGCACCGCGACACAAGCACAGAGCAGCCGCCAGAGCACTGCGACACAAATGCAGAGCAATCGGCAGGCTTATGGTTCGGAAGCCCGTGAGGACTGGCAGGGCTATTCTGACGACTACCACCACGGGGCGGCCCCTTACTATGGGGCTGCCGTGGTCGGAACCGCGGTAGTGGCGGGAACCGTGGCAGCGGCGAGCGGCTATGCCGCCGGTGCTGCCGCCGCCACTACTTACAGCACGCTCCCTTGCACTCCCACTACGGTTATCGCCGGTGATGTCACTTACTACAACTGCGGTTCGGGCTGGTACACACGCGCCTACTCCGGCAGTCAAGTGACCTATGTGGAGGTTCCTCCACCTTCCGGCCAATAGCAGGAGGTTGAAAGACTGAGGCGAGCCTTCGAACGTCGAGTGACATGTCATCTATCTTTCGCTTGAGGCTTTTGCCTCTGGAGACTGAGACTTGCCCATGATTGCAGTGATCTTGATCGCCTGTACCATGGTGGCCGTCACGGTGGTCATGCATGCCACTGGGTTCAGCCTGACGCTGCGGTCGTTGATGAAATCTCGCACAGCGCTGTCGACGCAAACCTGGCCCATCGTCTGGCTGCTCATCCGCGTGGCTTGGTCGCTGATCCTGATTCATGTGGCCGAGATCACGGTTTGGGCGTTCTGCTACCTGTGTTTGGGATGCCTGCCCGATGCCGAGTCGGCGTTCTACTTCTCCGGAGCCAGTTATACGACGATTGGGTACGGTGATCTGGTGTTGCCGAAGCCGTGGCGGATGCTCGGCCCGGTCGAGGGCTTGAGTGGCATTCTCATGTGCGGATTGTCCGCAGGCCTTTTCTTCGCTCTCGTGACCAGGATTTACGCGCCACGTTTGGAAGAAATGAACCTCCGAAAAAACTCCTAAAGTGATAAACTTGTGAAACCCTTGCTCAAAGAAATCCGGCACAACCCGATGCTCTGGCTCCTCGTCTTCGTACCCGTAGTGTTCGCCGCCCAGAACCTGAAACCCGGGGCGCACACGCTGCTGTTCGCGCTCTCGGTTTTGGCCATCGTGCCCCTCGCGGCGCTGCTCAGCCGCGCCACCGAGTCGGTAGCGGCCAAGACGGGCGATGCGATCGGCGGATTGCTCAACGCCACGTTGGGCAACTTGACCGAACTGGTCATCGCTCTGGGAAGCGCTTCTCAGATCGCACTGTTCGTGGCCCCGGTCCTGGTCCTTCTCAGGGAGACGGATGCCGTGGCCTACCTGCGAAAACCCTTTGATCAACAATTGCTGCTCGATCCACTGGAGGCCGGCCGGCGGGCCTATCGCAGCTATCTCGAGAAGAAAGGCTGAGGAAATGGCACTTGGCTGGGGTACTCCAGCCTTTTGAAAGAGAAAGTCGGTTATCCCTGGACAACCCTGCCGGACTACATGTTCGCTCATGCGGGGCAAGGGTACGCCGGACATGGCACGCTTTGTGGTGCCCTGGGCGTCAGCTCGTGCCTCATCAACCTCGTTATCTACGATAAAGATGACAGCTATCGAGCAGTGATAGACCGGATGATGTGGTGGTACGCGGGAATGAAATTCCCGACTGAACGGTTCGACGATATCTCGGCGTTCCCCAAGCAGATCCAGGTTTAAGCGATGACGCCGCTCTGCCACACATCGGTTTCCAAGTGGACGTTGGCCGCCGGCGCCGAGGTCACGTCCAAAGAGAAATATGAGCGCTGCGCCAAAGTAGCGGGGGAGGTCGTTTATACCGTGGTGCACTATCTCAATGAATACTTCGAGGGAAGATGGAAGCCTGCGAAATGGACGCCGTCGAAAGAAATCTCCCACTGTATTGAGTGCCATGGTCCAGAAGATAATTTCCCGAGATATGAGGATGGCATGAACCACCAGCAGGGCCATATGGAGTGCCTTCTCTGCCACACGGACCACACCAAATGACGCAATGGGGGAACCCTCTTTGCAGGGAGGTGTTGCCTTATCTCCTGAAGCGAACAGAACGGGGAGGGCCTATGATTGACACGTTCAACAGTAGACAATAGTGAGAACCAAAGTCATCGAAGTGCTTCCTGCGGTGACAGCCATGACGTTTGCTGCCGGGTGCAGTGCGTGGGCTGATCAAGGGAACGCGGCGCCGATCAACTACATGTGTCAAGCTTTGAGCGATCTAAAGGGAGTGTGTTGTTGGGTGGGTGAAAGACTGCTCCGCTTATCCGGAAATAAGGGTATCGGCGCATTGACATTCCACCAAGAAAGCGATATTGTCGGTGGCACTCAGATGGGGTGAAGACCCTACTGAGAATTGTGTTTTAACCGGGAGACTTACTTTGAGAATACGCAAAGTCAGTGGTTTTTATTTTTGCTTTTATTTTTTTAGGGCTGATCCTCCCGGATAGGTGATTTCCGATGAATGAAATGGCCCCGGGTGGATCAATGATCCTCCCGGGGTAAGAGTCTTTGACGAAACCCCGAGGAGTTTTCCTCGGGGTTTTTTTGTTTTTTGACCATACCACCATGAGAGGAGGCCGCATCGTGATCGTCGTGCTGAAGAAAGGAATCACTAAAGAGGAGAACGAACGTTTGCAGGAAGAACTGCGTTCGGAGAACTATCTGATCAAGGAGATTCAAGGCGCCGAGGAAATCATCCTGGGAGTTGTGGGCACCATCCGCAAGGACCTGCGCTATTTCGAAGGCCTGCCGGGAGTCGCCAAAGTCATCCCCATCTCCAAACCGTACAAACTGGTGAGCAAAGAACTGCACCCCCAGCCCTCGGTCATCCGCGTGGGGGACGTCGCCATCGGCGGCGATCGCCTGGTGGTGATCGCCGGACCGTGTGCCGTTGAGGATCGCAAGCGCACGCTCGAGATCGCCCGCCTGGTCCGCCAGTGGGGAGCCGTGCTCTTTCGGGGTGGGGCCTTCAAGCCGCGCACCTCCCCCTATGCTTTTCAAGGGCTCGGGGAAGAGGGCTTGAAAATTCTGGCCGAGGTCAGGGCGGAAACCGGCATGGGCGTGGTGACCGAGATGACTTCCCCCAATCAGGCCGACCTCATGGTGAAATACGTGGATGTGGTCCAGATCGGAGCCCGCAACATG
>JADGQM010000038.1 GCA_017881795.1 Syntrophobacteraceae bacterium | reverse complement strand
GCGGCAATACGGGCGAATCCTGGCCGGCCTGTGTCACCTGAAAAGCTACTCCCGAACGGTTTGTGGGTGAGCCCTCTTTGGGGCAGTTGCTGTCAATGCCGGTGAGACAGGCGGCCTGTCCGTTTCCGCCATCAACGGCGGAGGTGTGACATCGGTAGCAATCAGCTTCTGCCGACACCGGCGTCACGGTGTCAACAGAGGCGAGCACCTGGCCCCTAACGCCGCTGAGCTTCCCGGTCTTATCCTTGGCCTGGATGCGCAGGAGCGGATAAGAATTCTTCCTGCCAAAGTCGTCGAACGGCGTGATCGGTACGCCCTCGGCGGCGAACCACTTACGGTCGAGCAACGTATAACCAAAAGGAAAAGAAATGAAAAACGGGTAGTTGGTGGTGAAGCGCTGAAACTGTTGCATCAGGTTATCGACATAAGGGTTGCTCGCTGGCGGATTGATCCGCTTAACGCTGGGCATTGCCTGCTGAACGGCCACCAGCTTTTTGTCTCCCAGGTAGAGTCTTTCCACATCGGGCATCGGTAATCCAATGTCGAAAGTAAGCGGGAAAAGAGGCAGGACGCCGGCGGGATAAAAGGGATCATAGGCATCGAAGGCATACGTTTGGCCCGTGCGCGGATTATCGTCCCAGAAATTCGTCTTGTGGATTGACGCGCCTGTGGGCTTTTGCAGCGCAGGGTCTTTGGGGTTGAAGGCGGCCGAATAATAAACGTTTGCCTCATCCGCGTTAAGAATCCTGGGTCCAGGATTCCTGATGATGACCTGGGAGTGAATGACGTTGAAAGGAGGCAAAATGGCCGCCACCCGATAATCCAAATCGCCACAGTGCATCCCCAGGTCATTCGCAGCAAATATTCGGAAATTCGGGAGATTGGTGCGGGATTTCTGCACCACCGGGGTCGCCGGAAGATCAGGGCGATTCTGACTGGTGGAGTTGATGGATGGCAGCGTTGCGGCCATCCCAAACGAGCCCGGCAAGAGCAACAAACTCACCAAGACCAACGCAGCCAACGAATAATGGATCGCCTTTGTCTTCATCGCTGTTTTCTCCTTTGAACCCGGCAAAATCGCCTTATGGCAGAATGCGACTGCCACAGTGATACCCTTAATGAAAGAGGTGGAGGTCGTGCAAGGGCGTGGAAGAGGAGCATTCGTCATGGAGCGTAGAATGGGCAAAAGATCACTGCCCTATTGTATAACATGTTTCAGCAGAGACGACAACCGGTCATCAAACTCTCAGTCCGCAATGCTCCGGCTTGGCCATTAAACGTCAGGCCAGGTTGGGGTTCGTTGTTCTGTCACTTCGCATTTCCTCTGAAATCTGCATCTTACGTTATGGGCAGAGGAAGGCCTCGTGAGGGCGGCACAAAGAAGGTGCTCAACCCTCCCTTCAGCCTGTTTCGTCAGCAATTTAGAGTGTTTTTGAGCCAATCCTTGAGTTCATCGTTAATCGCGTATACTCCCACTCCCGGCTTCCGGCCTCCTTCGTCGATGGCCTTTTGGATTAATTCTTCGGGAGCATCAATTTGGGCGATTTCATCCATCTCCTTCATGTCTCTTCGAATCAAGGTGAGTCGCAATGGTTTTTCCCAATCATACACAACAAAATAATAGCTTTCCTGGCCGGAGTATCTCACAAAATCATTTTTTCGAGCCCACCCTGTGCCCCATTCCAAAAAGGTCTCCACTGCCTTTTCGGGAGTCATTTCCAAGTCCAATTGAGCAACGATCTCACGATGCGTTTTCAATTCTTCCAAATCCCACAAAAAAGCGCCCTCCTTTCTTTCATAAAACCAAGACCAACGAACAGGCGTCATTTTATGATGGCGCGCAGAATTGATGACGGCCTTTTCTTTTCGATTTGACATGAATCAAAGAACTAGCTTGACAATACCTGATAATATGCCAAAAAGCCTTCGTATCATAGGGGGTCGCAGAGACGATGGCAAAACGGATTTTGGTGATTGACGACGAAGCTCTTATTCGGGAAATTGTCAAAGAGATGCTTGAGGTCGAGGGTTATGTCGTTTCGACCGCTGCAAACGGTAAAGAAGGTCTACGACTTTATCGCGAAGAGCTGCCCGACCTGATTATCACTGATATCTTCATGCCCGAAATGGAGGGTCTGGAGACCATCAGAGAGCTCCACCGCTCTTCCCCTGACGTCAAGATTATTGCCATTTCGGGGGGCGGGGAAAGGGGTATGCTTTCCTTCCTCTCGCATGCAAGACGTTTCGGCGCCCTCCGGACTCTGGAAAAGCCCTTCTCGCGCGAAGAACTGCTCAATTCCGTAAGAGACGTGCTAGCTGAAGAGTAGCAAGGCTTCACAAGTCGTTAGCGCCTCTCCAGGATCTTGACTGAACCTCGATCGTCTGCCACAAGGACGCGTGTTTGGGGTCTCTTTCTCATCACCTCTCATGCCCAGAAGTTCCGTCCGGATAAAAATAGGGTGCGTAATGGCCCACGCGATCGCCGTTGGGGGTCATGTAAACCTGCGGTACACTGGTGGCTGGTCCCCAGTTTCCATCTGCGGGAAAAATTCCATTGCCAGTGGTTGTGCTGGTGCAGCCCGCCAGGGTCAAAGCAAGGGCACCCAAAATCAGGCATTTTTTGATAGGAATCATGGTCGTTCCTTTCATCGGGTTAAGCTGAAAAACATCGCCACCTGTATTTTAATCAGGGTGGTTTTGATTGTAAATCAGGAGATCGAGCATAATCAGAGTAACCGGTCAGGTATCCGGCGCATTGCGTGTTTTGCCATTATCCCTTACAGTTCAAATTCTTTTACCACGAAGAGCACGAAGAAAGCGAAGGACACGAAGTGCTTTCTTCGTGATCTTCGTGTCCTTCGTGGTTTGAAATAAGGTCAAAATGAGAGCAAGTTATTTTTGCACGGACCCTAATTCCTGATAGGGGTAGCAATGAGCAAGCACAAGTACGTACACGGCTTCACGGAGCGGGAAAACAGGAGACTTCTCGACCAGGCGACAACGCTGGTCGAGATTTTGCACTCAGATACTTCTTACCCGGCGGGAAGCAGCGTTCTGGAGGCAGGATGTGGAATCGGCGCTCAAACAATAACCCTGGCTCGCAACAGTCCCGGAGCGAGAATCGTATCAGTGGATATCGCCGAGACTTCCCTTGATGCCGCGAGGAAACTTGCCGCTTCAGAGGGGCTGCAAAACATAACATTTCAGCGCGCCGACATTTTTGATCTACCGTTCCCCAGAGAAAGCTTCGACCACGTTTTTGTTTGTTTTGTATTAGAACACCTCCGAAATCCCATCGAGGCGCTGTCGTGCTTGAGAGCGGTATTGAAGCAGGGGGGAGCATGACCGTTATCGAAGGGGACCACGGCTCAACCTATTTCCATCCCGACAGCCCTGATGCGCTCCGCACCATTCAATGCCTGATCGATTTACAGGCGAGGTTTGGAGGCAACTCTCTAATCGGGCGTCAGTTATATCCGCTGATGATCGAGGCCGGGTTTCACTCCGTGAGGATTTCTCCCAGAATGGTTTATGTTGATGCGGGCAGACCTGAGTTGGTTGAAGGGTTCACGAAGCAGACGTTCATCGCAATGGTTGAGGGGATCCGCCAGCAGGCACTGGATTTCGGATTAATTGATCCTGAGACGTGGGAAAAGGGTGTTCAGGATTTGTACCGAACGACAAACCCCGATGGTGTTTTTTGCTACACTTTTTTCAAGGGCCTTGCCATAAAATAGGGTACCGTGGAGAGGGGATGGTGATTAGCCGGAAAACGTTGGGCAGCCGCACATTTGGTCTGAGGAATAATACAAAAAGAGGAGCCCCGATTGGTCACCGGCGCTCCTCTTTTGTGCCCTCCCCGCAACCACTGAAAAGCGCTGGGGAAAGGCTTGTATGGCGAAACTGCCCTTTTGTCTAACAGGGCTTATCGAAGTTAAGGTCCGATACCAAAAATGAGATCCTCGAACCTTTCTTCGCATACGTCATCTTTGCATCGGTAACATTTCCTGGAGTCGCACCGCAACTCAACAGGGTCTCCAAAACCATGCTCGTCTCTGCTTCGGGTATCCATGCTACACTCCTTTGGTCTCCGTTTTCTCTGAGATCGAGACCATATCTCTTACGACCTTATGGTAATCATTCCCGGCTTTCTATGCCACTCAACGGGGAAAAGTTTGATGACCCAATCCTCTCCTCCTCAAACTAATAAGTGGGCCGTAGCGCTGACCGTCATCCTCCCGACCTTCCTGGAAGTAATGGATACGAGTGTGGTCAACGTTTCCCTGCCGCATATGCAAGGCAGCCTGAACGCCGGGGTGGATGAGGTGACCTGGGTACTGACATCTTATCTGGTGGCCAACGCCATCATTATCCCCATCACGGGATGGCTCGCCGGCGTCTTCGGGCGCAAACGCTACCTGATTTTTTCCATTATTGTATTTACGGCGAGTTCGCTTGCCTGTGGAGCGGCGCCATCTCTTGAGCTTCTGGTTTTGGCGCGGATTCTTCAGGGACTCGGGGGAGGTGGGTTGCAGCCACTTTCGCAGGCGATCCTTCTTGAGACTTTCCCGCCCAAAGAGCATGGAATGGCGATGGCAGTCTTTGGAATGGGGGTGGTTTTTGCCCCGATACTCGGCCCAGTTGTCGGCGGATGGATAACAGACAATTGGAGCTGGCGCTGGGTCTTCTACATCAATCTGCCGGTCGGCTTAATCGCGGTCGCGCTGGCTGCGCTGCTCATTCATGATCCGTCGTACATCCGCCGCGCCAGGATCCACATCGACACCTGGGGCCTTTGCCTCATCACTGTTGGACTGGGATGCCTGCAGGTTGTTCTCGATAAGGGAGAGCGCGAAGACTGGTTCGACTCCAACTTCATTGTAACGATGAGCCTCATCGCGGCTGCCGCCTTGATTCTCTTCGTGATTGTGGAGCTCCATGCAAAGCATCCGGTGGTAAATCTCCGCGTCTTTAAGGATCGTACCTTCGCGGCCGGTAACGTGATGATGTTTATGGGGTTTTTCTGTATGTTTGGGAGCTTCGTTTTACTTCCGCTTTATGCCCAGACCCTCATGGGCTACACGGCAATGTGGGCAGGATTGGTTCTGGGTCCGGGAGGCATCGCCAGCCTTATCATGATGCCCATCGGTGGGGTGCTGATGAAGAAAGGCGTTAAGCCGCGCAGGTTGTTGGCACTTGGACTCTCGACCATGGCATGTGCCCTGTGGCTCATGTCAGGGCTCAACTTGGATGCCGATTTTCTTGCCATTGCGCTGCCCCGTTTCCTTCAGGGATTCGGCCTCGGGCTCTTTTTCGTGCCGCTCGCCGCTTCAACCTATGTAAATATCCCAAGGGAAGAGATGGGCAATGCCTCAGGCATCTTCAACCTGCTCCGCAATCTCGGCGGTAGTTTTGGCATCGCGACTGCCACCACCCTCGTTTCACAACGTTCGCAGCTCCATCAGACTTTCCTTACGGAGAAGATAACGCCCTACAGTCCGGCTCTGAGGGAGTATGGTCAGCATTTGCTGCAACTTTTTCCTGGCCACAACCCCTCTGCTGCAAACTCACCCCTGGCGCTCGCAGCAGTGTATCGCGAAGTGATGCGTCAGGCAAACATGCTGGCTTTCAATGACGTCTTCTGGCTCTTCGCATGGCTTACCGCTATCCTGGTGCCATTGACGATGTTCATGAAGAGGGCCAAAGCGGCTGAGGCTCCGCCCCCTGCCGAGACCACGCATTAAAAGAGCTCCGGTTTTGATAGCACATTGGAAATGCCTCACCTCATTCAGGACCACTTCTTGCCAAGGTCCTCCAAGCCGGATCTCGCGACATCTTCAGGCGTCATGGCGATCCGGAACTCGACATTTGCCCTGAAGGTGAGGAACCAAGGCTCTGCGAAGTCCGGAACCTTCGAAGGATCATCCACGTCGATGATCATTATGGCGCCACGCTCACCATCTTGTTCTGTAAAGTAAACCGCCTCGGGTTTGGTGTCTTCCAGAATGCGACGTATCTTATCGCCGACGGTGCCATCCTTGACTGCAGCATTGAACTGTTTATGAGGAATTCTGACACTTAGAAGCATTCTCATGTTATCTCCTTATGACTTGAAAACCTGCCATAAAAAAACGCTCAAAGGACTTCTCCTGAAATTCCCCCTTAAGCTAATGCTGGCGGCAGAACGCTGCAACTCGGCATGATCTTAACAATGCTAATGAGACCGCTCGTTCATCCAATGTTGCACGGTCTCATAAAACCAGGGTTTCAGCCCTCTGGTCAGATAGAAGGAGGGGAAGAGGAGATTATGCTGCAAAGATCGAGAGGGGCGTCACCGTCGCACCAGCCGGGGTCCAGGATATCCTGGAGGTACCGGGTTCCCAGGTTAATGGAAATTCCATCAATGGGCTCTTGCTAGAACCCCATTCTGGCATTATGTATTGACTCTTTTCGATCCGTACAGATTGGGATCTGCTCCCTTGTTATTCGCTCGCTTCGCTCGATGCTCGTCTGCTTCGCTCGTTCGCGCGTTCCCAAGCTGAAGCTTGGGAACCTAACTTTAACTTTACCAGCATTAACAGCACTACCGAGCTTTACCAGCTTTACTGAACATTACTGAGCGTTAGCCTGTCTTAATCTAAATTACGGGCGGCCGCACAGGTCGATCTTTTTAGAGCTTCAGGGCGCAGACGCCAATGGATGCAGCGAACCCGGACTGCAACGAATGAAGATGGAGTTATGAGCGAATTTACCGCAGACGGAGAAGAAAAAATATCAATCCCGCCCTACGGCGAGTTGCTTTTCATCTGTTGTGCGGTTGCCGGCGCGTGTTATTTTGGCTCTTACATGCGCGTTCCGGTGGTTCCTCTTTACGCCCGTTCCTTTGGCGCCGGAGCTCTTGAAGTTGGCATGATCAACTCTGCCTTCCTCTTCATGGCGGGAATTGTCTCGCTGCCTCTGGGCGTCCTGTCTGACCGGTTGGGACGCAAGCGACTGATCCTCGCCGGTCTCGCCCTCTGCGCAGCTTCTTCTTTCCTGCTCTGCTTCAGCACCTCCACCTCCCAAATGATCGAGGTTTACCTTCTATTTGGCATCAGTATGGGGATGTTCGGCCCCACTATGATGTCCTATGTCGCCGATATCACTCCCGCAACCCACCTGGGCCGGGCATATGGATGGTATACGCTGGCGCTCAACGGAGGCATGAGCGTGGGGCCGGCAATGGGAGGACTCGTTGCCGAGTGGTTAGGATTCAGGCCGGTTTTCGTCCTGTCAGGGATTGCTCTCCTGGTGCTGTTTTGGATAGCGTTTTTCTTTCTCCCGCACGCTCGGCATGTTGTTATCAATCGTCCCGCAAACCAAGACACCTTGACCTCAATGAAGGAACTGTTAAAAAACGCGCCGCTGCTCGCATGCTGGTTGGTCTCCCTGGGAAGTTGTTTCGCCTTTGGAATGTATGTGACATTTATCCCCTTGCATGCTCAGGAACAAGGCGTAAATCCCGGACAAATCGGCCTCATCTTTGCCACCCAAGCACTCTTCAATGCCCTCTCGCGAATCCCTTTTGGACGGCTCAGCGATCGCGTTGCCAGGAGAAGCAACCTCGCCGTGGTTGGGTTATTTGGCCTTACCGCCGCCATCGCCGGTTTTGGCATGGCTTCAAGCATGCTTGAGTTCATCCTGTGTGCAGCGGGACTGGGCGTCTCGGTCGGGATTGCTTTCACCGCTATTGGGGCGCTCATTCCGGAAGTGGTTGGAGCCGCTTCCCGTGGTTTGGCAATGGGAGGCTACAATAGCTGCATTTACCTCGGTATGATGATGAGCTCCCTGATAATGGGAGGGCTCGTGGGAGATTTTGGCTTCAGGAATTGCTTCTTCATCGTTGCCCTGGCGAATTTGGCAACTACCGGCATTTTTTATCTCATGATGAGCAAATCCGGCAGGGGCAAGACCATTTGAGCAGATAGGGACGATCCCTATTGCCGTCTTTTCCGGCGCCCGGCGTTTTCCCGGACCGAAGCAACCGTTCCTGGTGGGTCCTTTCAGACAGTTATGGTTTTCAAATTCCGGCTCACAACGAATTGAGCTTCGGTCAGAACCGTCAAGGTCTCCAGCGAAACCTCCGGAGCGATCTCCTGGAGCACCAGCCGGGCGTCAGTGAAGTAAAACACACCCAATTCGGTGACTACGATATCAACTTCGGCAAAACCCGTGATAGGCATGCTGCAGCGTTTCACCAACTTGGCTGTACCGTCTCTGGTGAGGTGCTGCATCCCGACGATCACTTGTTTTGCCCCGGTGACCAGGTCCATGGCCCCGCCGACGCCAAGTTGCTTGCCGTTGGGGTTGATCCAGTTGGCGATGTTTCCCTCCTGGTCCACTTCAAAGGCGCCGATGACGGTGGCGTCAACATGTCTTCCTCGGATCATGCCAAAGGAAGCGGCACTGTCGAAGTAGCTGCAACCGGGCGTCTCCGTCACCGGTTGGCGGCCGGCGTTGATGAGCTGGCGGTCGATCTCGTCCTCGCCTGCCAGCCTTCCTACGCCGAGCATCCCGTTCTCGGCCTGGATGAAGATGTCTCTGCCCTGGATGTAATTTGTCACCATTGTTGGGATGCCGACGCCAAGATTGATTACCAATTTGCGGTTTTGCTCGAGAAACTCTCTGGCAATTCGGCGGGCAATCCTTACTCTCGCTTCACTATCTGGCACCAGTGTCGTCATTTAAGCGCTCCGAATAATGACATCCACAAAGATATGCGGCGTGACAATCGACTCCGGATCAAGGGCGCCCGTGGGGACGATTTCATCCACTTCCGCAATGGTGAGAGCGGCCGCAGCGGCCATGATTGGATTGAAATTGCGCGCGGTCTTGTAATAGACCAGGTTGCCTAGTCCATCAGCCTTGTGCGCCTTGATGAGAGCGACATCGGCATGGATGGCCCGTTCCAGAACATAGGTCCTGCCGCTAAACTCCCTCGTTTCTTTGCCAACGGCCAGGTCGGTGCCGGCGGAAGCGGCGCTGTAGAAGGCGGGAATGCCGACACTAGCGGCGCGAATGGCCTCGGCAAAGCTCCCCTGGGGCAGCAAAGTCACCTGAATTCTCCCTTCAGCGTAGGCCTCGGCCACCTCGGGATTCCAGTTGTAATAATTGCCGATGAGGGCTTTGATCTGGCCGTTGGTCAGCAGTTTTCCCAGCCCCACTCCGGGGGACCCCAAATCGTTGCTGATGATGGTCAAATCCCTGAGACCGCTGGCAGCCAAAGCTTCTACCAGTTGCTCGGGGTATCCGGCGAGCCCGAAACCGCCAATCATGATCCTCGATCCAGCCTTGATCTCGGCCAAGGCTTGCTCAATGCTGAGAAACTTGTTCTGATCCCTCATCGAACCACTCCCGACCCCCTCTCTTTTTCCACCTTGCCCCTGCAACCGCTGGGCTTTCTGTTGATATCATGGATGACGGTGCGAAGGAGATTATTGACGTCCTTATCCATTGAAACGATGGGAAGACTCTTCTCCTGCTGGCCCATGCTATCGTCCTTGCGCCGGTTCGATTGGGATGTTATTAATTAAGAGTCGTGCTCCCAAGCACGTTAATAATCGATCATTTTGCTTTTATGCTCAAGCTCAATCTGCTTCAGGAATGCGGGAATGAGGCGAGTCCTTATTGGCATGGCTATTGCGGGTCATTCCCCGTGGCGCGCCAGAATATGTTCTTTCTCAAACTTCTACGAATTTGAGATTGAATTCATGGTCCTTATCACGCGCACTTCAAACAACAACTCCCCACAAAGAGCCCGCAAGAAATCCGCATGGGGTAATTCCTCCGGGTTTCTTCAGCTTCTTCGTGACTTTCCTCGGATGAAAGCGCAGACTCATATGTGCTTGAATCGGTCGCTATTCCGATGGGCAGAGAGAGGGCCGGTCTCATGACAAAAATCCCAGGGAATGTGTTCCCGCGACGCTTGGACAAGCCTCTGCCGGTGGCATCCAAGGCCGACGGGTTGTGGATCGTGGATAGCCAGGGCAACCGCTACTTGGATGCGAGCGGGGGGCCTATTTTGGTGAATGTCGGGCACGGTCGTGAAGAAATTGCCCGCGCCATTTATGACCAGGTCCTCCAGTGCGATTACGTTCACGGCACCATGTTCACCACTCCGGCCGTTGAGAACCTGGCCCAGGCGCTCGCCGCTCATGCACCGCCCGGTATCGACCGCTTCTACTTTCTTTCGGGAGGCGGTGAAGCGGTAGAAACCGCCATTAAGCTGGCGCGCCAGATCCACTTGGAAAATGGCCGGCCCCAGCGGGTGCGTCTGATCTCGCGATGGAAATCCTACCACGGCCTCTCTCTCGGAGCCCTAGCGGCTACCGGTCGGACTACCTTTCGAGTGCCGTTCGCCCCGATGCTCAGCGAGGTCGTTCACATCCCTCCACCATACTGTCTTCGCTGTTCGTATGGTTTGATTTACCCGCAGTGCAAGCTGCGTTGTGCGCTGGCTCTTGATGAGACCATTCAGAACCTTGGACCCGACACGGTCACCGCCTTTCTTGCTGAGACCGTGAGCGGCGCAACCATCGCCGGTGTACCAGCTCCCCCCGACTACTTCACCCTCATCAGGGAAATCTGCGATAACTATCATGTTCTCCTTATTCTCGATGAAGTTCTCTGTGGTTTCGGGAGGACCGGGCGTTGGTTCGCGAGCGAGCACTACGATGTGGTTCCCGACATGGTTACCATGGGGAAAGGTCTCGGGGGTGGGGCCGCGGCGCTGTCTGCCGTGGGAGTGCAGGGGAGGCACTTTGATGCCATCTGCAACGGCAGTGGTGGGTTCGTCCACGGTGGCACGTTTTCGCACCACAGTGTGGCTGCGGCGGCGGGTTTGGCGGTGGTGCGCATTTTCGAACGGGAACAGTTGGTGGAGCGCGTGGCGCGCCTGGGAGAAATCCTTGGTCAAAAACTCAGTGCACGGCTCGAAAACCATCCTCATGTTGCCGATATTCGCGGTCTGGGTTTTCTCTGGGGGGTCGAATTTGTTAAGGATAAAGGGACTCTGCAGCCATTTCCGCGCAGTGAAAAGTTCATCGAGCGGTTGTGGCAGAACATTTTCCACCTCGGTGTCGTGCTGTACCGTGCGACCGGCCTGGCGGGAATCGATGGAGATGCCTTGGTTATCGGCCCTCCTTACGTCGTTGAGGAAGAACACCTGGACCTGATGGTGGAGGCTATTGTCAAAGGCCTGGAGCGGACCGTCGGCTAGACGCAATGACACGGAGATCGGGAGATGGGGAGACACGGAAACACGCAGAGAGGGAGAGCCGGGACAAGCAGGCAAAGTGACCTTAATCACAGGACGTCATTCCCGCATGCTTTCGGCGGGAATCCAGGAGAAGAGCCTGGATGCCAGCCTTCGCGGGCATGACAGGTGGATATCGGACACCCGTTTATGGGGCGCTGTACTAAGAATCGATGGCTCGACGTTTTCTGGCCACTGACCACTGATCACAGTTTTTGTCTGAGAAAGGTACACCATGTATGGATGGCGGGGTAAGATCCTGCGGGTGGATTTAACTCGGGGGAGGGTGCAGGAAGAGTCATCTGACCCTCGAATTGCCAAAGACTTCATAGGCGGGAGGGGCATGGGTATTCAGCGACTGCTCGCGGAAGTTGACCCGAACTGCAATCCCCTGGGGCCCGAGAATGTTTTGATCATGGCTGCCGGACCTCTGACTGGCACAAAGGCGCCCACTGGGGCTCGATACATGGTCATGACCAAATCCCCTCTGACCGGATCGGTAACCTGTTCCAACTCAGGAGGGCAATTTCCGGCCGAACTGAAAAAGGCGGGCGTAGACCTGATCAGTTTTCATGGTCAGGCCGCCGCCCCGGTCTACCTCTGGATTGACGGCGAAAAGGCGGAACTTCGCCCGGCCGCTCACTTGTGGGGCAAGACTACCCATGAGACCGATGCCGCTCTCCAAGGGGAAACCGCCCGAGGGGCCCGTGTCGCGTGCATTGGACCGGCTGGCGAGCGGGGCGTGTTGTTTGCTTCGATCATGAACGACCGCGATCGTGCCGCCGGTCGGTCCGGGGTTGGCGCCGTCATGGGTTCCAAGATGCTGAAGGCGGTTGCCGTGCGTGGAGCGGGCGAGGTGCCATTATTCGATGCGAAGGCCTTTGACGAGTTCGTCAAGAAGCTCAACAAGCGCTTTCGCGATAACCTGAAGGGTGGCAAACATCCCCTGAATTTGCATGGAACAGCGGTCACCGTGATGGCGACGCAGAACTTCGGGGTGCTGCCCACGCGGAACTTCCAACAGGGAACCTTTGAAGGCTGGGAAGAGATCCACGGTGAGAACCTCACCCGGAAGTATCTGGTGCGTCCCAAGGCCTGCTTCAGTTGTCCCATCGGTTGCGGTCGGGTGACCAGGGTGGATGATCCTGAGTTTCGGGGTGAAGGGGAAGGTCCTGAGTATGAGACCGTATACTCGTTGGGAAGCAACTGCGGGGTGGCGAACCTGGCCGCCGTAACCAAGGCGAATTACATCTGCAACGAGATGGGCATGGATACCATCAGCATGGGGTCTACCATTGCCTGCGCCATGGAGCTGTATGAGCGAGGTTACTTGCCGGAGGCCGACGTCGGCAGAGCGCTCCGGTTCGGCGATGCCCATGCCCTCGTCGATCTCACCCTTAAGACTGCGCAGCGGGAAGGTATTGGGGACCTCCTGGCCTTGGGCAGCTACCGGCTGGCCGCCCACTACGGCCACCCCGAACTGGCCATGGTCGCCAAGAAGCAGGAATTCGCCGGGTATGATCCTCGGGGTGAACAGGGCATGGGGCTGGCGTATGCCACTTCCCCTGTGGGCGCTTCTCACATGCGGGGAGACCCGGCCTACATTGAGCTCCTTGGGGTTCCCATGCTGCTTGACCCCTTGAGCTGGGACGATAAGGCTGAGCTCATCAAGGACTGGCAGGACGTTTTCGCCATCATCGACGCGGCCGGTTTGTGCGTGTTCTTTTCGGTAAGGAACCTGGTGACCCCTACTCGCGATATCCGGCCGGAAGGCATCATGGAGTTGCTCAACGCGGCCACCGGCGCCGGTTACGATCTCGAGGAACTGGTCCGCGCCGGAGAGCGAATCTTCAACGCGGAACGGCTCTTTATGGTGAAGGCCGGGTTGTCTCGCGAGGACGACACGCTGCCGCCTCGCATCCTGCGAGAACCCCTCCCGGATGGTCCCGGACAGGGCAGTGTGTGTCACCTCGAGGAGATGCTCGATCCTTACTACCAGGTGAGAGGATGGGACCAAAACGGCATCCCAACCCACGAAAAGCTCCGAGAATTGGGATTGTGAGAGAAGATAAAGGTCAGGTATGAAAGTAGAAGTCCAACTCTATGCCACGCTGCGGAAATACGGTCCCCTTCAGGAGGGTCCTCTCGTCGTCGATCTGACGGAGGGAGATCAGGTGGCGCGGGTGCTTGAGATCCTTGGAATGCCGCCTGACGAGGAAAAGGTGATCCTCGTTAACGGGCGGCCTGCCAAGTGGGACTCCGTCCTCACCGAAGGCGACAGGGTGGTTCTGTTTCCAGCGGTGGCGGGCGGTTGAGGGCAATTTTGTCGAAATAGGCGCCGTTTCACAGTAAAGGAGGTAGCGAATGAAAAGGAAAAAGTCAGGTCTCTGGTTGTTCGCGGTCGTTCTTAGTCTGGTATTGGCTGTCGGGTCAGCCTGGGCGCAGGAAACCATCAAGGTGGGTGTGGTTGGGCCGCGCACCGGATCGGCTGCGGCGACGGGCAAAGCGTTCGAGGAGGGGATCAAACTCGGCACCGACTATGTGAACGCCAAGGGTGGAGTGCTGGGCAAGAAGCTTGAGATTGTGTTCGAAGATACTGCGGGCGCGCCTGACAAAGCGGCATCGGGATTTGAGCGTCTCGTTACCCGGGACAAGGTCGTGATGGTGCTGGGTGAGAGTGTCTCCTCGTCAGCATTGGCCGAGATCGAGGTTGCCGATCGCTTTAAAGTGCCTTTTATCGTTGTCGAAGCCTGGGCTGACCCCATCACTGCCAAAGGCTATAAGTACGTTTTCCGGGCTGGTCCCTGCAATTCCGGTGTGGTCAGCGAGACCATCGCCAAATGGGTGGTGGCTGAAAAATTCAAAAGAGCCTTCATCGTTGCCGAGACCAGCGACTGGGGTTTGGGCATAGCCGAGTTGTCCAAGAGCGCTCTAACTAAAGCAGGCGTCCAGTTCGAGGCCATGACGACGGAGCGGGAAAGCAAGGATCATTACACCGAGCTGAACAAGATCAAAGCCTTCGATCCGGACGTTGTGCTGGCCTATATCTATGGGTCGGGTCTGCACTACTTCGTGGCTCAGGCCGGAGAAGTGAAGCTCACACCTAAGGCCATCATTCTCGATGGCGCCGGTCCGCCCAGCCTCTGGCCCGATTTCTGGAAAAATGTTGGTGACTACGGCAACCTCGAGTGTTTCGTCTCTTCCATGCACGAAAAAGTGGAATTGACCAAACTGGCGACCGAATACCGGGAGGCGTACCAAAAAGCTTTCGGCACGCCACCGACCGATTACAAGTCACGATCCATCTTTGACAGCATCCTCATCGCTGCCGATGCCATCAATCGGGCGGGTTCGACGGATGCCGACAAGCTGGTGGACGCCCTGGAGAAGACCAGCCTGCTGGTCACCCGCGGCACCGTCAAGTTTGGAACCGAGAAGGGCGGCACGGAGTACCATCAGTGGATGCCGCCCATGTTGGTCATCCAGTGGCAGAACAAGGAGCAGGTCGTGCTCTATCCTCCGGAAGCTGCAACCGGAAAGTTGATGAGATAGAGCCGACGGGCGCAACCACTAGCCGATAGGGGCGACCAACGGTCGCCCCTACACCATCGGGTTATGAGGAGAGGTAAGGACATGTTTGCCTTGGCGGGCATGAACGGACTTGTGATCGGGGCCATCTATGCTTTGGCCGCTCTGGGAGTTTCCCTGGTGGTCGGCATTATGAACGTGATCAATTTCGCCCATGGCGAATTGTATATCCTGGCAGGTTATTTCAGCTACCTGTTTGCCAACGCTTTCGGGATGAACTTCGCCCTGGCCATGACCCTGGCCGTGGCGTTGGTATTCCTCTTCGGCCTTCTGATCGAGTATACGCTGATTCGTCCTACCTACGGCAACGACATGTACTCTCTGATTCTGACTTTCATTCTATCGATCGTCTTGCAGAATGCCTATTTGTTGATTTTCGGCCCCTATCCCAACAAGCCGCCCAACTGGGTGGGTGGCTCCACCTTGATCCTTGGCAGCTTCTACTACGGCAACCAGCGGTTGGCGGCGCTCATCGCCGGCAGCGCCGTGATTACCCTGGTGTTTCTGGTCATCAAGAAGACATGGTTCGGCCGCATCATTCGCGCCACAAGTCAGGACCGGGAAATGGCAGAGCTGAACGGGGTGAACACGAAGCGCCTGAACATGCTCAGCTTCGGCCTGGGCTGCGCCCTTGCCGCAGCGGCCGGCGTGATCCTGGCGCCGATATTTCCGGTGACGCCCACTGCCGGCGTGCCCGTGGCTCTTACCGCCTTCGTGGTCGTGGTGCTCGGCGGCATGGGATCACTCTGGGGATGCGTCATTGGGGGGCTCATCATTGGCCTGGTGGAAAACTTCGGAGCCGCCTACATCTCCACCGCTTACAAACAGGTTTTTAGCTTCATCATTCTCATTCTGGTGCTCCTCTCCCGGCCATCGGGTCTCTTCGGCAGGAGAGAAGCCTAAAGGGCGGGAGACAGAAGACAGAAGGCGGAAATCACAAGTTAGAAGTTAGAACTCTTGGGAATGAGCGGCGAGTTCAACAGACCATATGAGGCTGGTGGTGACTGACAGACGTTTTTTCGTGATCCTTTTCGTAGCTGTGGGGCTTTTGAGCCTGCTGCCCCTGGGGCTCGGGGTCTACCACCTTCATGTCATGATCGTCAGCCTCTTCTACGTGATGATGGCCTCAAGCTGGAACCTGCTGGCCGGCTACACCGGTCAGGTCTCCTTTGCTCACGCGGCTTTTGCAGGCATCGGCGCCTATACGTCGGGTATCCTGGCAGCGAAATTTGGTCTGAATCCTTGGATCGGGGTGTTCATTGGCACAATCCTCGCTGCCCTGATCGGCCTTGGCATGGGGATTCTCTGTCTTCGCATGGGAGGCATCTACCTCTCTCTTACCACTCTGGGCTTCTCAGAAATTCTTCGGATCGTCATCACCAATGAATACGAAATCACGCGTGGCACTATGGGCCTGCAAGTCCCGGGACTGGTGGCCGATTACTCGAAGCCGGCGTACTTTTACATCATGCTGGGCGGCGCAATGCTGACCCTGATCGTATTGTACAAGCTGATTTACTCCGACATTGGGCTCAATTTTCGCGCGGTCCAGAATGACGAACGGGCCGCCGCTTCCCTCGGGGTTGATGTCGTGCGGATGAGGGTTCTCGCCTTTACGGTTTCCAGTGCTCTGGCGGGAATGGCTGGGGGGCTTTATGGCCACTACCTCCTGCTCATCACCCCCGAGATTCCCTCGTTAGACCAGCAGTTCCTGGTGCTCTCCATGACCGTAATCGGCGGGATGGGTTCGTTCCTGGGACCGATTATAGGAGCCATTTCCCTCGAAATTTTCTCGGAATATATTCGCGCCTACGGTGAGTACCACGTCCTGGTGTTCGGCCTCGTGGCGCTGGTGGTGGCGCGATTTGCCCCGAATGGCCTAATGGGGCTGGCAGAGCACCGTCTCCGGGGTCGCCGCAAAGCCTCCAGGACCGTTTCTGCGGCCGCTGGCTGAACCTTTTATGGAAGGTTACACCTTGACATGGAGGGTTACACCTTGACGTTGTTGGAAGGTCGTGGATTGAGCAAACGCTTCGGCGGGGTGACCGCCCTGGATCAGGTGTCCTTTTCCGTAGAAGAGGGAACCATTGTGGCTCTGATCGGACCGAACGGCGCGGGCAAAACCACTCTCTTCAACCTCGTCGCGGGAGCACTGAAGCCCGATGCCGGGCAGATCTTGTTCGCCGGCGAGGAAATCACCGGATTAACGGCCAATGTCACTTGTCGGCGAGGTCTTGCCAGGACCTTTCAGGTCACACGGCCCTTTGCCACCATGACCTGCCTGGAGAATGTGGCCGTGGCGGTAGTCAACAGTCCCCGGTCGAGAGCCAATGGCACCTGGCGGCTTTCGGCTCATGAGTGCTTGAAGGCCGTAGGACTTGGAGATCTGGCCCATATTGAAGCCCGCCACCTGAACGTGGTGCAGAAAAAGCGCCTGGAAATCGCGCGCGCACTGGCAACCAGGCCCAAGCTGCTCATGCTCGACGAAGTGTTGGGTGGACTCAACACCCAGGAAATCGGCCAGGCCGTTGATTTTATCCGCAGTCTGCGGGACGAACACCACTTGACGGTTTTCTGGATCGAGCACGTCATGGGAGCCATCATGCAGGCTGCGGAAAAGATCATCGTGCTGGACCAGGGCAGGCGCCTCATGGAAGGGTCTCCGGAAGAAGTGGTTAAAGACTCGCGGGTCATTCAGGCCTACCTGGGAGATTAGATGCCATGCTGGAGATTTCGGGAATCGATGTGTTCCGCGGCGAAACCCAGGTGCTCTGGGAGGTGTCGCTGAAGGTGCGCCCGGGTGAACGAGTAGCTATCCTCGGAAGCAACGGAGCGGGCAAATCCTCGCTTCTGGCTGCCATTACCGGCACTCTTCCGCCACAGCGCGGAACCATTACCTTCAAGGGAGCCCCCCTGGCGGGGCTGAAACCTTATCAGATTACCCAACTGGGGGTGGCCCTGGTGCCGGAAGGCCGACGCGTCTATCGGGATATGACCGCGTCTGAAAATCTGGAGATGGGAGCCTATCCCAGGAGAGGTCGCTCCCAGTTGCACCGGACCATGGAACAGGTACTGCGCATTTTCCCGGTACTCGATGAACGCAAGCATCAGGTGGCCGGAACTCTGTCCGGTGGGGAACAACAGATGCTCGCCATCGGTCGTGCCCTGATGAGCCGCCCCGAATTGCTGCTCATTGATGAACTCTCGCTGGGACTCGCTCCCGTCATCACCAAGGAGATTTACCGGGCGCTGGCCGGTCTCGTGGAAGAGACTACCATCCTTCTGGTGGAACAGAACGTGGAACAGGCTCTGCATCATTCACAGCGGGCCTATATTCTGGAGAGCGGCCGCATGACCCGCAACGGCCCATCGGCAGAGCTCATGGCCGATGACGACATCCGGCGCGCCTATCTTGGGCTCTAGTGGTAGGGCGGGGTTGCGTCCCCGCCATCAACCGGACCACGGCTTTGGCGGGGACGCAACCCCGCCCTACCGTGAGTCAATTGCGCCAGGGTGTTGAAGGTGACCGATCCAATTTAGGTGTCGTCCCAAAAGAGCCGCACCCAAATCAATTAGCTCTTTGATGTGAGGGCGGTCTTTCCAGACCGCCAGCCACAAAGGACCCTATTCAAAATAGCTTTTTGGTTTACCCCTGTTCCTCGCGGTCTTCGCGGAGAGCAATGTAAGCTCTCATTACCCTGAATTTGTTAAACGATCTTCGGAGAAATGAATCATGGAAGAAGTGGTGATCGTGGCAGCGGTGCGCACCCCAATCGGTGGCTACCTGGGAGCGTTGCGCGAGGCGCCCGCTTATCAGCTTGGAGCGCTCGTGCTCAATGAGGTGGTCACGCGAGCCAGGGTCGAACCTGCCTTGGTCGACGACGTGATCATGGGGCAGTCGTACCAGAGCGGCGAATACGTGAACATCGCGCGGATGGCGCTTCTCACTGCCGGCTGGCCCGTGGAAGTGCCCGGTATCACGCTTGATCGCCGGTGCTGCTCGGGGCTTGATGCCATCTGTTTCGGGGCGATGAAGATTCAGTGCGGTCATGCAGAGATTGTCGTCGCTGGCGGGGTTGAGCACATGAGCTCGGCCGAGTTCTATATCCCCGGAGAGCTCATCAAGTGGGGCATGGGCGGCAAACGGGACCCCCGGTGGGGATTCATGCCCAGGGGGCATGGTTCCCTGTCCATGTGGGGGTTGCCGTTTTTCGACCGGATTCAGCGAGCGCGGGTCATGTCTCAGCCCATCGAGCGCTTCGGTGAGCTCAACTCCATGATGAGCTGGGCGGAGGAAGCTGCCCGTCGGGAACAAGTTTCCCGTGAGGATGCGGACGGGTGGGCTCTGCGGAGTCACCAAAAGGCCTGCGAGGCCATTGCGTCGGGGAAATTCAAGGAAGAAATCGTTCCCGTCGTCGTGCCGCAGAGAAAGGGTGAGCCGCTCATCATCGACACCGACGAACCACCACGGCGTAACACCTCTCTAGAGCAACTGGCGCGGCTGCCAACCGTTTACCCGGATGGCATCTGCACCGCCGGCAATTCATCGAGTGAAAACGACGGGGCTGGCGCTGTGGTGCTCATGAGCGAAAGCAAGGCCAGCGAGTTGGGAATGGAACCATTAGCCTATCTGAGATCGTTCGCCGTGGCCGCAGCCGACCCGACGCTCACGTACCCGGCGGTGCCCGCCTCGGTTAACAAGGCGCTTCGACGATGCGGCCTGACGATAGCACAGATGGACCTGATTGAGATCCAGGAGGCCTTTGCAGCACAGGTTCTGGCGGATGCCAAAATGATGCAGCTCAGCGAAGAGGACCTCGAAAGGAAAGTAAACGTAAACGGCTCAGGAATTTCCCTCGGCCATCCCATCGCCGCCACGGGCGCCATGCGCATGGTGACCCTCCTGTATGAACTGCGGCGGCGCAACGCCGGGTACGGCCTGGAAACCATCTGCGGCGGCGGCGGCCACGGTATTGCCGCCATCGTGGAGAGGAAAGTCGCCGTGGGCGGCTGATCCCACCCGTCCCACCATTTGTGAGGGCCCGTTCTCCGTTGGGACAAGATCGGCTTTTCGCCCGCGCCTCTGCAAGTGGTGTGCTGATCTCAGCGTCTCAACCCGATCTTGGGAGGGATGATTACGCTTAGGGTGTCCTTCATTCGCTCTTGACAAGAAAACGTTTGCGCTATTGGGGACCTATTCGTTATGATTGCGGTCAGGCCGGACTCATCGCGAAGCGAGCATTGAAAATGTTGATTGCGCAGCGAAATCACCGGTCAGTGGCGCCTTTGTTCTGCGTGTTTTTCAAGTCATCAAAGCAAAATATTGAGGGGAGGTGGGAAAGGCGAAGATTTTCAGCAAAGGGTTGTTCTGAGAGGTATCCTGTTAAGGCCTGTTGAGATTGGTATCATCTTAATTCAAGGGAGGGAAATCGCATGAAAAGATTAATCGTTTTGGCTGTGGTGATTTCATTTATGATCGTTTCTTTGACTGCTCCTGTTGCCTTTGCCGCCGGCGCGAAGACCACGGCAGGGCCGGTGACACTGCAAGGGACGCTCCAGCAGTCGGGCTCAGATTACGTTATTAAGAGTGGAAGAACTACTTACATTGTCGTTGGAGACGGCCTCTCAAGCTACGTCGGCAAAAAAGTGGTGGCAAGCGGTCAAATGACCAAGACCGACAAGGGTAAAACGGTTCAGATTGAGAAAATTAGCGAAGACATGAGCAAAAAGAAGTAATCTGGCAGGAAGGCAGAACGCCGTCGCTTGCGTTTCCACTGTCTGACCAGGGTGGCCGGGTAACTTCCGATTGAGTGCCAAATGGTCGGGAGAAAACAGTGCCATGGCCACCCCAACGTGACACCACTCGCGAGCAACTATCGGTATTGCCCGCGGTAGGGCGGGGTTGCGTCCCCGCCAGGTTGTGTTCCCGCCGATTTTGCGCCCCCGTCCCAGCGACTTTATAAGGAGATTGCTTATGCCGCGCATACCCGAGCGATGGGATGGGCCAGACTATTGGTATTTCGTGACCGTGGTGACGCTGCGGCGGCAACCGGTGTTTGCCGATGAATCGGCCTGTAAGATCATGTTGAGCACATTTCACGAAGCGCACCATTACCATCCCTTCCGGTTGGCCGCTTTGGTGATATTGCCGGATCACTGGCATGCCTTGATTCGTCCCGGCATCCGAAAATCAACGGAGGCGGAAACGCAACTCCCGGTGGAGACGTCACCATCGGCGGGGACGCAACCCCGCCCTACCACGGTGATCGAACAAATTGGGGGGCTATCAGGTCGTCAAGGCTTTTCCGCTCTACGCCCTACCACTCTGGTGGTGATCGAACAGATTGTGGGAGCGGTCAAGAAGAATGTATTGCGGGATCTGCAGAGGAAGGACGCCACTATCTGGCAGACACGCTTTCTCGATCATCGAATCCGTGATGAGGATGATTTTCTGCATCACCTTGAATATATCCGCCTAAATCCCCTAAAGCACGGGTATGCCACCCAACCGGATCAATATGGATGGTGTTTCATCCACAGTCACCCCTTTGGTTGAACGCGGAAGGGAAGGGAGATCCACAGTAACGGTGGGGAAGCAACCATGGTGTGGAGCAATCCCCGGCTCGGACGCAACCCCGTCCGGCCTTCCCGGCAAACCGTTGCAGCAAGCTTTCAGTCTGGCGCCTGGGGTCCACACGGTCTCGGTCGACGTCTATAACGCCTGGGGCCAGGTGGAGTCCAGGCCCGTCCAGACCACCGTGAAGGTCACAGGCCCATCCTCCCGTCCCTCCCTTTAAGGCGTGGCAGTGGGCATCACCAAGTATCGTGATCATGACCTCTGGAAGTAAGTTGAACGAAGGACGGCGCCTTCTGCGATTAGCCGTAATTGGGGCTAAGGCTGGCAGAACTGGTTCCCAAGCTCTGGCTTGGGAACCAGCGAACACGCGAACGAGCAACGAGCAAGAAAGCAAATCCCAACCGTACAGGTTGAATAATGGTGGTATGGAGGAATGAGTGCCTGAGCTCCCCGAGGTAGAAGTCATAAGACGCCGGATTGCTCCTCGTGTCACCGGTCAGACGGTGACTCGGGTCATCGTGCGTAATGCAACAATGCGCTGGCCGGTGGCGGCGGAAATCACCTCCAAACTTCCCGGACAGACCATTCAGACCATCGAAAGGCGAGGCAAGTATCTCTTGTTCCGCTGCCCAGATGGAAACCTGATCCTCC